>CAKKSD010000016.1 GCA_919902995.1 Thermodesulfovibrionia bacterium | reverse complement strand
AAATTAGGACATTTCTATTTTGGCTAATTAGGACATTATCATTTTGGTGTTACAAGAAATTTCTTTAGGAAGGAGTTTAAAAATGTGCAGGCTTTTAGGTAATTATAGGGTAGGGTTGAAGTCTTATACCTATTTGCCTGTTATGGTCTCTGATTTAACCGCAGGCAGATTGACAGGGTGCTTTTATTTAATCCAGACTGCTGTTTACGCTCAGATCCACCACGCCCTACTTAAATGGGGGACACATCCCATATTTCTTAAAGACGTTAAAAACTGCTGGGAATACGGGATGTGTCCCCAAGAGAACAATAGCCCTTGCTTTAATTTACTTCTTACTTAAAACTTATCTCTGTAAGGATATTACAAGCCTTCTGTTAAAAACTCTTGCTATCCTGTCAAGGAATTCAAGGGAAGGCATGCGTTTATCATGTGGGCTTTCGAGCCTTGAGATAGCCTGCTGGCTTGTCTTGATCTCTTTAGCCAACTGTGCCTGTGTGATGTGATGTGTCTTCCTTAGATCTGCTATCTCCTGGGCTATTTTCCTTTTGGCCTCTGCCCTGTCAAAATAAATCCTGAATTCCTTATCCTTTAAGTGTCTTTCTATATGTTTATCAAGGTCGGTTTTCATTGTTTACCTCCATTAATTGTTTAAGCCTCTGTTTGGCTGTTTGTATCTCTTTTAAAGGTGCTTTAGGTGTCTTTTTCAAATAGGCATGAAGAAGAATCATTTCATTCCCTTTAAGGACAACATAAAATATTCTATGCTGACTGCCATGTGTCCTTATTTTGAGTTCCCATAGCTTACCTTCTATCTGTCTGAATTCAACCCCTACTGCATCCGTACCATATTCTTGTATACCTTTTAAGGTAGAGAGTAGCTCAGCCTTTTCTTCTTTATTGTCTATCCCATCAATATATTGCTCAACCGGTGCTCTTCCAGATGGATTACGCCAGTAATTTAAGTGAAAGAGCATTAGCTATAATATACAACCAATTTGATGTATTGTCAAATAAAATAAAAAAGAGAAGAAGTTTAAAAATGTGCAGGCTTTAAAATGGTCATGGATTAGGTTTGAAGTCTTATACCTATTTGCCTGTTATGGTCTCTGATTTAACCGCAGGCAGATTGACAGGGTGCTTTTATTTAATCCCAGCTGCTCGGTACTGTATCCAAGAGGGGATCGAGCAGGTACTTGTCCTCGTTCTGCCAGCCGTGTTTCTTATGAGTATAGAGGGATGCCATAACTCATTTTGCTCGCTATATTTCCTCCACAGAAACTATATTGGTGACATTAACCGCTACAAACCTTCGTTCCTCGTAACCGCCCTCTGGCCTATGGCTCGTGAGCCACGGCTCATAGAGGTCGGGTCTTCGACCGTCTTTATAAACCTTAGCGTCAGTTACGGCAAGAAACTTTTCCTTGCTTTTCAGGATGTCAAGGGTCCTTGATTCCACTATTTTGGTTATATAGCCTTCTATTATATTCTCTGTAGTCGTTACCCTGACCATTATCCTTGTTTGTTTGATTGGAGACATTACTTAAATGGGGGACACATCCCATATTTCTTAAAGACGTTAAAAACTGCTGGGAATACGGGATGTGTCCCCAAGAGAAGGATGTGTCCCCAAGAGAAATAGCATCAGAATACAATCCGCCTCCATCAATTCTGACGTTTTAATCTTTTTTTCTTTGGTTTTGCCATCAACAAGCGTTGCCTTTATTATTGGATCGAACCTTCCTTCGCCAGAAGTGTTCTTAATCGTAAAAGATGCACACCATACAGTATATATATCTACTGATGAATCATACCCTCCTGACCCCCGCACTTCTTGGTAAGTTGAATAATCTACAACCTCACAATCTCCCCCTGCAAGAACAGAGTTAATACCTAACCCTAAAATCATCACAACTAAAACCAATATTTTCATTCCCGTCTCCTTTCTGAAAGTTAAAAGAAGAACAAACTCATTGGTTAAAAACCAATCACAATCACTAAGAAAGTCAACAGTAAAAATAAAAAAGGCCCCAGGTTTCCCCAGGGCATTGTGCTTTCTTTCTTTAATACCTTTTTAGTATCACCTTCTAACAATCTTCTAACAAGATTTTCAAAACACCCCTAAATAAGGGATAAGGCTTTACTGCCTGATAGCTTAAAAATCCTTTGACAATAAAGCCTTACCCGTGATAGCTTATTAATAATTATGGACTGTATTCGTCTCATAACCCGAAGGTCGGAGGTTCAAATCCTCCCCCCGCTACCAAAAAATATAAATGCCAAAATGGGTTACAGATTATCCGTAATCCTTTTTTATATATAGGCGGTGTAGCTCAGTTGGTTAGAGCATGCGGCTCATATCCGCAGAGTCCGGGGTTCAAATCCCTGCACCGCCACCAATTTTAATTAAGAAACAACCTCAGAAAGGAGGCCTGTTAATGAAAAAAAATATTTTAATAGTATTAATTGCCACAGTTCTTTTTAGTGTAACTCTGTCTATCGCTCAACCTCGAGAATTTTCAGCATTAATTGTCACTACATCGGCAAGGATGACACAAAGCATGAAGATGTATGTTAAAGAGAAAAAGGTTCGGATGGAGCCTCAGGGTCAACCGAGATATAACATCCTAAGGGAGGATAAACAGGTTATGTGGATGGTTATGACTGATGAAAAGAAATATATGGAGATGCCCTTAAAGCCCTTTAAACCCCATGAAAAACCACAGGTCGAAAAGAAAATTATGGGGGAGGTTAGCAGGGTGGAGGTAGGCTCAGAAGTAATTAATGGCCATCCGACAAAAAAATATGAGGTAACCTATAAATCAGGTGATAGAGCAGATAAGATGTTTCAGTGGCTGGCAACCGATCTAAACTTCCCTATTAAAACGTCTGCCATTGATGGAAGCTGGAGCACAGAATTCAAAGAAATAAAAACAGGACCTCAGCCTGATAGTCTTTTCGAACCCCCTGCAGGATATCAGAAGGTTACGATGCCGTCATTCCCCGGCATGGGAGAGGGCACAACACCAGCACCCCGTAGCAGGGACAGATAAAAGAAAATTCCTGGTATTAAAGTCTATGACTCATAGAAATGGCCCTCTAATCATTGACTATAAAAATATGCTGGCTGGCTCTGTCAACCAGAAACACGGTGTTCTCCCTAAAGAGATAGGTTCTTTAAAGAAGAAGACATCCAACATCCTCAGAAAAATCAGTTCAGAGAGAACAAGGGGGAAACTTCCATTTTTAGATCTCCCATATCAGGATATAAAAAAGATCATCGGTCTTTCTGAAGAGATAAGCCACTCCTTTGATGACCTGGTTATACTCGGAATCGGTGGCTCTGCCTTAGGGGCTACAGCACTGCTTAATGCCCTAACACATCCATACAGGAATATCCTCCCGAAAGGGATGAGGAGAAGACCGAGAGTCTTTGTTTATGATAATGTTGACCCTGACCAGTTAAAAGGACTTCTCGATCTCATAGATATTACAAGGTCTGTTTTCAATGTTGTCACGAAGTCAGGGGAGACAGTCGAAACCATTGCCTCATTCCTTGTCATAAGAGAAAGGCTTAAGAAGGCGATAGGTTCTGGATGGCAGAATCATATTATCGCTACGACAGACCCTCAGAAAGGAGTACTCAGAAAGATCGCGTCAGATGAAGGATACAGGACACTTGAAATTCCTCAAGGTGTTGGAGGGAGGTTCTCTGTATTCACATCAGTCGGTCTTTTCCCTGCCTCTGTTGCAGGGATCGATATCGAGGCAATTCTATCAGGGGCTCAGTCTATGGATAAAAGATGTCTCCTTAAAGAAATAGAGGAGAATCCTGCATCAATGGGGGCTATACTACATTATATAGCGAATACAAAGAAGGGGAAAAAAGTCTCAGTAATTATGCCATACAGCCATGCCCTTGAGAAGGTAGCAGACTGGTTCTGCCAGCTCTGGGCAGAGAGTCTTGGTAAAAAACTGGATCTGAATGGAAAGGTGGTAAATACAGGACAGACACCAGTGAAAGCCCTCGGTGCAACAGACCAGCACTCACAGCTACAGCTTTATATCGAAGGGCCAAATGACAAGATAATAACATTCCTGAGGGTAGAAAGGTTCACTGAGGAAATCGAGATACCGGGGGCCTTTGAAGATTTGGAAAAGGTATCCTATCTCAGAGACCATAGTCTATCAGAGTTAATAAATACTGAACAGACTGCAACAGAAATATCCCTCACAAAGGCAAAGAGGCCGAATATGAGGATAACCCTTCCGGAGATTACCCCCCATACAGTAGGCCAGCTCCTGTACCTCTTTCAGGTACAAACAGCGATTGCTGGAGCACTTTACAATGTTAACCCCTTTGACCAGCCAGGGGTAGAGGAAGGGAAGAGGCTCACCTATGAGATTCTAAGGGAGATAAGGAATAAATCGTGTCAATGAATCTCTTAAAAATCAATCTTCATTGGTTATATTATATTTCACATCTACCTTTATATCCTTCCTAAGGGAATGATAAACAGAACAATATTTCTCCTGGGACAAAGCTATCGCCTTATCCATCTTTTTTGGAGTAATCCCTTTTCCTGAGATATCTATAACCATTTCAATCGATTTATAATACTGGGGCGGTATCGGATTCCTTTCCCCCGAGGCATTTATTTTGAAATTCGTGATTTCAGCTCTCATCTTTCTTAAGAAGGAAACCAC
This sequence comes from Thermodesulfovibrionia bacterium, assembly GCA_919902995.1. GTDB lineage: Bacteria > Nitrospirota > Thermodesulfovibrionia > JACRGW01 > JACRGW01 > JACRGW01. The sequence continues at coordinate 28,795 of CAKKSD010000016.1, read as the reverse complement.
ATCAATCGCAAGGCAGCCTGCTAAGCTCATGAGAAGTGTCTCTGTTGGCGAGCATCCCCATTCAAAATTAGGGTCATACTCGAATTCATAACCCCTCTGGGTTCTTGCCACGAATATCAGATCTCTGTCGAGTGTAAGTGTACCCTTATTCACAGGGGGTATCGTCTCCTTATATCCTTTAAGATCTAAAGTCTCTATCTCTTTTTCCACACTTCCTCCTTTATGATAGGGGTTCATTTTCAAATTTTGGATATGCATTATACTTCCCCCTAACCTTATAGTCAACCTGGACTCTAAAATGATAACCTAAAAATTCCCATTGACAGGATACCTGAGATAAGTTACAATTGCGACTGAGAATCAATTACAATGTATAATACAATCTTTAAGGAATTTCTTCAGAAGAAGGGATTGAAACTCACAAGGGAGCGAGAGGCAATCCTTAAGGAGATATTCTCCTTTCATGGCCATTTCGACCCGGAGGAACTGCATATCAGATTGAGGAAGAAGGGCAGTAGTATATCCAAGGCATCAATTTACAGGACTGTCCCCCTACTTATCGAAAGTGGCCTTCTGGAGGAGGTTATTAAGGTTGACAAACACGCACACTACGAACATACCTATGGCCATAACCACCATGACCATATGATATGTATTACCTGCGGCAGAGTTGTTGAGTTTCATTCTCAGGAATTGGAAGAACTCCAGAAAAGGTTATGCAAGGATTATGGTTTTAGAGGTATAAGTCACACTCTTGAAATACGGGGGTACTGCAGGAAATGCAGGTGAATTATATGTGCGATAAACCATATAACGAGATCGCTTCGTCGCTCCGCTCCTCGCAATGACGGCGCTGTCTTTACTTAATTTATCATTATTTGTCATTGCGAGCGAAGCGAAGCAATCTCTATATTTAGATACTTAAATACAAATTATTTGGAGAGAATGATGCACGAACATAGAACTAAAAAGATAAAGGGACAATATGAAAGGGTTATCCTTATCGGAAACCCAAATGTAGGGAAAAGTGCCATCTTTGGTCTCCTTACCGGTAAATACGCAACCGTCTCCAACTATCCAGGTACAACTGTAGAGGTATCTTACGGTAATATGTCACTCGATGGAAAGAGGTTTCTTATTGTTGATACCCCTGGGGTGAATAACCTTATACCGATGAGTGAGGACGAAAGGGTTACAAGGGATATACTTCTGACAGAAAAACCTGTGGCTATTGTTCAGGTTTCTGATGCAAAAAATCTGAAAAGGACCCTGATGCTTACACTGCAGTTAGGAGAAATGGGCGTACCCCTTATTCTTAATCTCAATATGAAAGATGAGGCAAGGGATAGGGGACTCACAATAGATACAAAAAAACTTGAGGAGATTCTCGGCATAAGGACAATCACAACCATAGCAACTCAGAGAAAAGGTATAAATAATCTAAAAGAAGCAATCCATGGGCCAAGAATACCGATAACAAAGATTGGGTATGATCCTCTTATCGAGTCACAGATAGAGGTGATAACAGCCCTACTTCCTGAGGCAAACATATCCAGACGTTCTATAGCCCTTATGATCTTGAGCGGTGATGAAAGCCTGAAGGATTGGCTGAATACCAATATGTCTGCAGAGGAGATCAAGAATCTTGAAGAAATAAAGGACAGCACCCAGGCGAGGTTTTCTACTCCGGTCAGTTATTTAATAAATGAGGCGAGGATAAAAGCAGCAGAGGGGATTGGAAAGAGGGTACTGAAAAGGTCACATCCGAAAGGCAGTAATCTTGCACCCTTTATAGGGCGGATGAGTATGCACCCTTTATGGGGAATACCGATATTAATATTAGTGCTTTATGGGATATACCAGTTTGTCGGTATTTTTGGTGCAGGAACACTTGTAAATCTCATGGAGAAGGCAGTTTTTGGAAAATACTTAAATCCCTGGGCCGTGAAGATTGTGAATGCGTTGCTGCCTGTTACCTTTTTACAGGAATTACTCACCGGTGAATATGGTATTATTTCTATGGCTATAACCTATGCAATAGGAATAATACTCCCAATAACAACAACATTCTTTATAGCCTTTGCGATACTCGAGGACTCAGGATATTTACCAAGGCTTGCAATCATGGCTAATAGAATATTTAAGGTAATGGGTCTGAATGGTAAAGCAGTTTTACCTATGGTGCTCGGCCTTGGATGTGATACAATGGCAACAATGACCACAAGGATTCTTGAGACTAAGAGAGAAAGGATAATTACCACCTTTCTCCTCGCCCTTGCCGTCCCCTGCTCTGCACAGCTGGGAGTTATCCTCGGTATGCTCGCCCCTATCTCTGGCAAGGCAACATTAATATGGGCAGGAAGTGTGTTTGCTACAGTACTTCTTGCAGGGTTTCTGGCATCCAAAGTTATCCCTGGTGATAAAGCAGAATTCTTTCTTGAGATCCCTCCTATAAGATTACCACAAACCATGAATGTGATAGTAAAGACAATCGGAAGGGTTGAGTGGTACCTAAAAGAGGCCGTTCCCCTCTTCATCCTCGGCACTCTTTTTCTCTTTTTCTTGAACAAACTGAATATCCTTATATATATAGAAAGGTTTGCTTCGCCTATTGTTGTTGAATTCCTTGGACTTCCCGCAAAGGCTACAGAGTCATTTATCCTTGGATTCCTGAGGAGAGATTACGGCGCAGCTGGACTTCTTGCACTCTCAGAAGGGGGAATGCTTACCCCCCTTCAGGTAGTAGTGAGTCTTGTTACGATAACACTCTTTGTCCCATGTCTTGCCAATTTCTTTATGATAATAAAGGAACGGGGGATGAGGGTTGCACTTTTAATGGCAGGGATAATATTCCCCTTTGCCTTTTTAGTTGGCGGTGTTCTTAATTTTGCATTAAGGGCGCTTGAAATACAGTTTTAAAGATTTTTTGGAGGACTGATTATGATAGAAAAGTCAAAAAAAACTATGGATCAAGGGATGGATAAACGTCTCTTTCAGGATGAGGCACTTGAGTTCATCTGGGAGCTACGGGAGAAAGGAGAAGTAAAAAAAGAAGAAGTAATAAAAGAGTTAGAAAACAGAAGTGCTATAAATGAGATGGAGCGTGATGGTCTTATAAAGATCAAGGACGGAAAGATTTATCTTACAAGTGAAGGAGAAAAAAAGGCAAGTGACATCACAAGACGCCATCGCCTTGCAGAGAGACTCTTTGTAGATGTCCTCGATCTAACCGAATATGAAGCAGATGCATGTAAATTCGAGCATGCAATAAGCCCGGAGGTTGAAGAGGCTATATGTACCTTCCTCGGGCACCCCCCCAAATGCCCTCATGGGAAACCAATACCAAGGGGAAAGTGTTGTTCCATATTTACACAAAAGATTAGTCCCCTTGTCCAGAGGCTCGCAGATATATCGGTTGGCAAACCTGCAAGGGTTGTCTTTATTACAGGGCCAGTCATGGGAAAGCTGAGCTCAATCGGACTTATCCCTGGGGCAATTGTCAGACTTCAGCAGAAAAGCCCATCCTTTGTTTTAGAGATAGAAGAAACATCCATAGCCATAGATGAAGATATGGCCAAAGGAATATTTGTAAGGATCATCTGAATCTTTATCAATAAAAAATTGAAAATCTTAAGCTTTAGTTGACAACTCTTCAGGATTGGGCTAAGATTCAAGTAAATAGTATTTAATGAGATTTAAGAACTATTCACTGTTCACTATTCACTAACAATTAAAAATAATTAAAGTGGGGGAGGTGTGAAATGTTATTCGAAACCGTTAGAAAGGCATTATTGGTGGGGCTTGGAGTTCAGGAAAAGGCAAAAGAGTTTATTGATGAACTCATCAAAAGCGGAGAATTGAGTGAAGCCCAAGGTGCAAAGATCATGAAGGAATGGATGGGCAAGGCTGAAGAGAGTAGTAAAGGGCTTAATAAGACACTAAGCGAATTTGTGAGTAAAACCTTAGAGAAGACGAATATCCCCACGAGGGATGAAATTGATAAGCTCTCCAGAAAGATCCATGCACTTTCTGTCAGGGTTAAGAAACTTGAAGGTGGAACGACAGAGGAATAGAAGAACGAAGTTTAGGCCCTTAAATCTATGTCCTTACTCAGATTCTTAAATATCAGGAAGACTTACAGAAACGTAAAGAGGGTAAGACAGATAGTAAGGGTACTTCTCAAGCATGGCCTTGGCAGGTTCGTAGAGGAGATAAATCTTCAACGTTATATCCCCATAAGCCGCAGACTCAGAACCTTTGGACGTTATGGTATCTACCTTGAGAAGGCTACACTTGCAAAGAGGACAAGGCTTGCCTTCGAAGAACTGGGTCCTTCCTTTATTAAATTAGGTCAGCTCCTGAGTGCCCGTCCTGACCTTGTAACCAAGACCTTTGCCGATGAATTCAGGAAACTTCTTGATGAAGTCCCACCTTTTCCATCAGAAGAATCAGTGAGAATAATCGAAGATGAGTTAAAAAGACCCTTGAAGGATGTATTCTCCTTTTTTGATGAGACCCCTGTTGCGGCTGCATCTATTGCCCAGGCTCACCATGCTACACTCAAGGATGGCACTGATGTCGTAGTTAAGGTCTGCAGGCCCGATATAGAAGAGAATATCGAGAATGATATAGCTATACTCTATCTGATTGCGAGGCTTATGCTTAGATATATCCCTGAGAGCAGGTTCTTCAATCCCATAGGGATTGTGGATGAATTTTCAAAGAATATCAAAAAGGAGATGGACTTCATTATAGAGGCAGATAATGCAACGACCTTCAGGAAAAACTTCGAGGGAAGCGAGACGGTCTATATCCCGAAGGTCTATTATGACTATACCACCAGAAGGGTCCTCACAATGGAAAGACTTGTCGGAATAAAGATAGATGATTTTGAGAGACTCGATAGAGAAGGTTTTGACAGAAAGGATATAGCAAGAAAGGGGACTGAGGCATATTTTAAACAGTTCTTTGAGGATGGCTTCTTTCATGCCGATCCCCATCCTGGCAATATCTTCATTCTTGAGGATGGAAGGATGGGTCTTATGGATTTTGGTATAGTAGGCAGACTGTCAGAGGAGACTATGGAGGGCATCGCCAATACATTCCTTGCTCTGATCCATAAGGATTTCGATAGACTGGTCCAACAATACATAGAACTGGGACTCGTAACAGAAGAGATGGATACAGAGAAATTCAGGGTCGAATTTAAGAGAGACCTGATAGATTTCGTCGAACCCCTTTATAGCAAGACCCTGAGCCAGATAGACATAGGAGAATATCTTGACAGGATCACCCATATAGCTGTAAGGCATAACCTGAAACTCCCTACAGATCTTCTCCTCGTAGATAAATCCCTCCTCACGATAGAAGGCCTTGGCAGGCGCCTTGATCCGGATTTTAACCTCATCTCTGTTGCAGAGCCCTATGCTACAAAATTTATGAGAAGGAAGATGAGTCCAAAGAGGCTTCTTACAAAGGCCAGAAAGAGCCTTGATGATATAGCAGATTTCCTAAGCACCCTTCCCCGTCAGCTCAGGATAGTAATGAGGAAGGTCATAAGGGATGATCTCCATGTAAAGATAACACATATAGGTCTTGACAGACTCATCAGGGATATAGACAGATCAAGTAACCGATTATCCTTCAGTCTCATAATAGCTGCCATAATAATCGGCTCAGCCGTAATTATCCATTCTGGAAGTGGTAGACTTCTTTACGGTCTCCCTGCCCTTGGTTTGATAGGGTTTGCTATAGCCTTCCTTTTCGGAGCTTGGCTACTTATCGCTATCCTCAGATCAGGTCGTCTTTAGTAATTATCTCCTACCTGATTCATCGAAAAGCATCAATCTATACTCAATAATTTATCAATACTTTTATGCGCTATACCCATAGAATCCGCTTACCTTAACAATGTCAGATGATAATTCGATACATCCTCTGAGCGTTTAACACAATTGATTATTGCAGAAATAGTATTTACTTTCAATGTCCCCTTTACTTCTAACTTACCATCAAAATGGTCTTTCAGAAATTTGCCGGATTCGATCTCGTATAGTTCATGAAACTGTACCCATGTCTTTTCTTTAAACCAATCGGTATTCGGATAGATAACATAAATGTTTTTATTATAATGGCAGCCTTCCTTGTCTATGTTGTATTTTTGCTTTGAAGTGGTTTTACAGCAAAGGTAAGGCTCGTCTTTTTGTGGTGTGTTAAGGATTATTAAAAGTTTCTTGCCAATTTCACCGTTCTGGAATTGAAAAGCCTGATGATAAAGGATAGTCCCTTTATGCATTAAAGGCTTTTTTAATCTCCTCTTTGTCCTTTATACGCTCCAATACCTCTTCAAGGGATAAAGAACTTTCAGAACTATCCAGTGCAAGAGTATAGTCTATTTTTGCCTTCTCACCCTTTGTCAGAATAGTTTTATCCCATGGATGATTCGGCAGGTGGGATGTCTCTATAATATCTTCAGCATTGGCATCCTTGAAAATAAAAGCAACCTTCTCCAGAATCCGAAGTTCGCGCTTTGTAAAATATTTATCATCAAACTTCTTTTTAGCTTTTATCTCGACAAAAGACTTATAATCTTTTTCAGCCTTCACGGGTATGAATATGCTTTCTTTTAAATCAGTAGCAGGATTTTCCATCTCATTGAATAGATTTTTAGGAACAGGCCCGAAATCCCATGCATAATAATCCAAACCAGTAACAGGCCTTCCTGTTTCTCGGAAATGCATGAAATCGAGGTAATACAAAAGCTTAAATAGTTTTGTCTTACCACAGTTTTTTGTGTTATTCAGGAAATAAATAATAGAATTGATTAATTTTTCTCTACTATGCTCCACAAGCATACTTTATTATACCATTATCTCTATAAAATTAGTACAAAAATAAAAACATCAATTGTTTAAATATGTCTTCTCCGTTGACTTCATTTTTAACTATCACAGTCTTAGTAATTCGTTAATACTTTTATGCGCTATACCCATAGAATCCGCCAATGCCTTATGGACGACTTCACCCTTATATGTGTTAAGGGCACTCCTGATGGCTGGGTCTTCTGTGATCGCCTTTTCTAACCCTTTACTTGCTATAGCCTTGAGATATGGGAGTGTCGCATTTGTGAGAGCAAGTGTTGATGTCCTGGGGTATGCACCCGGCATATTAGCAACTGTATAATGGATTACGCCCTCAACCTCATAGATAGGATTGTCATGGGTCGTAGGTCTCGCTGTCTCTACACATCCACCCTGATCAATAGATACATCCACTATTACAGCTCCCCTTTTCATTGTCCTGAGCATATCCCTGGTTATAAGTATAGGAGTCCTTCCACCAGGGACAAGTATAGCCCCGATTACGATATCTGCATCCTTTATCTCCTCCCTTATATTTAATACTGTAAGTGATAAGGTCTTCACCTTTCCCATAAAGACTTCATCAATCTTCTGTAACCTCTCAATTCCTTTGTTCATCACAGTAGTATCAATTCCAATCCCTGCACAGATATGGGCGGCATTTGTACCGACAACACCTGCACCTAATATTAATGCCTTCCCTGGCTTTACCCCGCTTGCACCTGTAGGCAGTACTCCATCACCTCCATTAATCTTTTGAAGGTAGTATGACCCTATGATAGGTGCCATTCTCCCTGCTATCTCACTCATAGGTGAAAGCAGGGGAAACTTACCATCTTTCTCAAGGGTTTCATATCCAAGGGCGGTTATTTTTTTATTAATCAGCAATTCTGTAAGCCCGAGATTTGGTGCTAAGTGGAGAAATGTGAAGATTCCCTGCCCTACCCTGAGTAGATCATATTCTGATGGCAGTGGCTCCTTTACCTTCACTATCAGATCTGACTCTTTAAACAAAATGTCCCTTTGAACAATATCTGCCCCTGCCTTAATATATTCATTATCTGAAAAGCCACTCCCTTCACCTGCCCCGTTCTCTATAAGGGTCTTATGACCATCTCTTTTAAGTTCTTCTACACCTGCAGGTGTAATCGCAACCCTGTATTCTTCTTTCTTTATTTCTTTCGGAACGCCTGTGATCATGTAAGATGTATTATAATCTTTATACACACCCCTACCCCTCTTTTTAGAGGGGAGTCTCTTATTTCCCCTCTTTTAAGAAGAGATTAAGATTTTTCTTTCCCCTCTATTAAGAGGGGATTAAGGGGTGTGTATCATTAATGTGAAATCTGGGATAAAATAATAACATACCAAAGAATAATGTCAATTTATAATTTCCCCATGAGATGGCCTGATAATATAACCGAAGCAAAAACGATTCAGAATACCCTTAGAAAGAAAGTGAAAGTTATCCCCTTAAAAAAGAACCCGATGTACATCGCAGGTGTTGATGCAGCATTCTTTAAAAATAAGGTTGTCGGGGTTGCATGCCTCTATAGATATCCTGATTTAATCCTGATAAAAGATGTATATGCTTTTGCAGAAATCCCATTTCCGTATATACCAGGTTTCTTATCCTTTAGGGAAGGTCCGGCAATAATAAAGGCTATTAATAGATTGAAGATCAAACCTGATGTAATACTCTTTGACGGTCAGGGGATTGCTCATCCGAGGGGAATAGGGATCGCCACACATATTGGTATCCTTCTTGATATTCCTGCTATCGGATGTGCTAAATCAAGGCTGATAGGAGAATATAGGGAACCAGGATTTAGTAAAGGGGAATGGTCTCCTCTAAACTTTAAGAACAGAACCGTTGGCGCTGTCTTAAGGACAAGAGAAGATGTAAAACCTCTTTTTGTTTCTCCAGGACACAGGATTGATTTAAAGGACTCAATCAGGATTGTACTCGGTTGTACCACAAGATATAGAATCCCTGAGCCATTAAGAAGGGCAGACCTTATATCAAAGAAGATAATAAGGGAGTTTTAAGACATTTTATTTTATAGGCCTTAGTGGCTTATCTGGATCATATTTGTTTATTGGACTTAGAGGGTTATCAGGGTCATACTTATTGAGAGGATTAAATGGGTTTGATAGATCGTACTTATTCATCGGATTTAGGGGGTTATCAGGGTCATACTTATTTGCGGGGTTCAAGGGGCTATCGGGGTTATACCTGTTATACGGACTGTAGGGATTATCGGGGTCGTATTTATTAGCAGGATGGAAAGGATTTTTGTCATATTGATAGTAACGGTTTTGATCCTCAGCAAGAGACAATTCAAGGAAATTGAAAGAAAGCAAGAACAAAAAGACGGTACAGGTAAACCAGAGGAGTATTCTTTTACAAATAACGATGAAATTATACAATACTTTTACATGAGCGATCATCTTCAAGATTCTCTCCTCTTCTCATAATCCATAAAGAATAATACAAAACCTTGTTCAGGAATGGGCGACTAAAGTCGCCCCTACCCCCTTTGGCGATCAGATCATTTTCAAGGCTCCATCAATAATTAGGCTGATTCTGTCCTGTAATAGAAGATGTAGCAGCCTGACTTGCGGTTTGACCTATACTACTCGCTGTACCTGTAATCGCACTCGATGTCCCAGCTGCGGCAGCCTGGCTGAGTGTACTAGTATCTACATTAGGGAAGAGTTTACTTACCGCCTTATTTGCCAGGTTGGTGGAAACGGTTCCAAGTAAGCCACCGGTAAAGGCGCCTACCGAGGTTTGAATCACCATACCGAGGAATTTTTTTGTATATGCACCGAAGCTATGCTCTTTTTCCCACTGCAGCGCTGCCTGCGCTGATGTCTTAGCCTGTTTGTCAAGCTCATCCTGCCATTTGGAAGCTTGGGCCTGAAGTTGCTGCTCCCTCTCCCGCTTCATCTGCAGTCTCTGTGCTGCCTGCTGCCTTTCGGCAATAATTATCTGTCTATCTGCTTCTGCTTCTTTATCTTCGTCCTGGAGTTTTGCCTGTCGCGTCTGCTGGTAACTCTTGTGGACACTATATTCCAAATTTAATTTCTCATCAGATGGAGGGATTCCTTTAGAGGTCTCTTTTTCAGATTGTATCAAGGCATTAAGACGGTCTGAGGACTGACCCTGAGGAGATATCGCCCGAGATTGAGGAGGATATTGCCCCTGTCCATGAGTTGCGGTAGTTAATTCTCCCTCAAGGGTATTTTTCTTGGCCATAAGTTGTTCAAGTATCTTAAATGCCTTTTCAATATCAGCTTCAAAGGTCGCTTCTGAAAAAGAAAGTTCAATCTCCTGAGATATGCTAACTATATATGGACTTCCCTTTTGTAACTGCCCATGCTCAAATAGGTCTGAGGCCTTTGTTATCGCCTTTTCAACCCTTTCAATCATGCTTTCCAGACCTTTTTCCTGAACCTGGGAAGATAAACTAACTGAAGGGAATATCAAAAAAGAGACAACCATTAAATTAATGAGCAATACTCTATTTAGTCTTTTTATCATCTTTTTTACCTCCTGTTTTAGGTGATGCAGGTTTTTCTTCCAGGGATGCTTTAGGCTTATCCTTTGGAGAAAGAAGTCTATATAGATGCTGATCAGCACGTTCTTTATAGGAGCTATCTTCTGTTGCCTCTTTGACTTTGAGCCATGTCAATCGTGCTTTTGGCACCTCTCCTGTTTGTTCATAGAGAATGGCGAGATTATTTAGTGCAGAGACATCTTTTGGGGTCTTTTTAAGATATGTTTCAAGGTGAGTGATAGCCTCTTTAAACTTACCCATCTCGCTCAAGCAGTATGCAAGGTTAAAATGGGCATCAATGAGCTCAGAATTCTGGGCTAAGGCCTTTTTAAAAGATCCAATCGCTTTATCATATTTTTTAAGATTCTGATAAGACCTTCCGAGATTAAAATGGGTATTTGGGGCATTTGGAACTAATGCGATTACCTTTTTATAATACTCAATCGCCTCCTGATATGCACCCGCCTGGAAAAACACATCTCCAAAGTATTTTAGAGGGGCAGGGTCTTTAGGAAATAATTTTATTGAAGACTCGGCAAACTTCCCTGCCTCTTCCTTATTTTTTACGGACAGGAGATACTGGAGATAAAGAATTCTTGCATCAAAATAGGCTGGAGATAATTCCATGGATTTCTTAAGATCAGTTATAGCCTTATCTGGCTCTTCCAGGTTGAAATGGATAACGGCACGTTTAAAATAGGCTGTCGTAAGTTTTCCATCTTTCCCGATAGCAGTATCCAGATAGTTCATGGCGGTATCCAGCCATTGTTTGTCTTTCTTCTCGGTAAATTCATATTTCAATAAGTAGGCATCGGCAGCGCTAAGATACGCCCTTATAAAGTTCGGGTCTTTCTGGATAATCTCCTCAAAGACTTTAAGGGCTTTATCTATCCCTGAAAAACCCTCTTGATTAAGCTGGCGGATAGCGCTGGCATAGGTTTCTTCCAGACTTTCTGACATAACATCCTGTGGATAGAAACATATGAACAATAATAAAACAAGAATCCTTTTGATAATGTGGTGCTTCATTCTCATTAAAACCCTCTCGCCCCATAACCGCCCTCACCTGTGGTGCTGAGCATCTCGATATGCTCGGTGGCCATTTTTTTCTGTTCGGGATCTTTAGTTTCTGAACGGAGTTTCATCCAGGCGAGTCGTGCCTTTACATTATCTCCTGTTTCTTCGTACATCATTGCCATATTTGCAAGATATGTAAGCATCGCTTTATGGAGCGTTTCTGACTTTGGTAACTGATTCAAACCATCTTTTAAATTTTTAAGCCCTTCTTCAGGCTTTCCCATAAAAAAGAGTATCTGGCTTTTTTTATAATAGGCGTCTTCATGTTTTGGATTATGCTTTAATACAGCCTCTGCATGTTTGAGCCCGTCCTGAAGTCTCTTAGGATCTTTTTCCTGGGATGCAATAAACTCGATAAGTCTTGCATAGACGATCCCCATATTGGCTTCTTCCTGATTCGGATCTACTGAAAGGGCTTTCTCAAAGATAGACAAAGCCTCGGAAATCTTATTCGTATCAGGCTTCTCAAGAAGTTTCATGCCTGCCTGGATGTCGTTGTCTGAAGGAGTTGAAGACGAGGGCTCCCTTGCCTCAACTAAAAAAGTAAGGAATATATACTGAATTAATATTAGGATGAAAACCTGTATGATCCTTGCCATAGTATCTAATTACCTTTTTTAAGTGCTGTTAGTCATTTATTAGGATTACCCGTGTTACTGCCGCTGCTTTGCCGAGAATATGTGCAGGAAGTTGATACATCAGCGGTTGCAGATTTCCCTCCGCTAATGGACATGGAAGACCCTGATCTTCCACCCGAATAGGTAAGGGAGTTTGCATTATAACTTCCGCTGAACTTGCTACCTGAACTGCCGGTTATGTTTACCGAACCATTTGAATGGGAACCGTTAAAAGTCGAGTTACCCGATTTCGAAGCGCAACCCGTTCCGCTTCCGCTATCGGAAAATTCAACCCAGAAGCCTGCGCTTGATTCCCCTGTTACCGACCCGTCAGCATTAAGAGTTGTCTTAGAAGGTCCGCTGAAGGAGCAACCCACGCTTCCCCCTGCACCGAAATTCGCTTTAGCCTTGACAGTGCCGTTACATGTGCCGCTGTAGGTCCAGGGTAGAGGGTCTCCTGCAGCAGATGTTGTCCCTCCGGTTGCCTGATTGCCTGCCCCTGTGGATGAAGGTTTGGGCTGGATACCCATATTACTGGATACCTGCTGGCCTGCACCTTTTCCGATGGTGCCGAAAAGATTATCAAGACCTATAGCCACTCCTGAACTCAGCCCGCCAAAAAGACCGCCGGCAATAACAGTCCCTATTGCAGTCTGCCTCGCTTGCTCGGCAGCTTTTTCAGCGGAGATATGCTCCTGCTTTGATGAAGAAATTGCCCTATCTGTCTCTTCACCCTGGCCTTTAATTTTAGTCTTCTCCCTCTGGTCTTCTGCTTGTGAGACATCTCCCCGCTCCTTCTGTGTGGACCCTGCAGTATCCTGCACCTCCTTGGCCTTCCGTTTCGATTTTCGAGACCGATCCTTGTCGTAGGAATCAGTAACCTTTGTATTCTTAGCCAGTTCCATTCCGGCCTTCTGATCTTCAGGTGATTTTTCCAGTTTTTCTTTATCTATTTTGCTGGTCTTGGCTTCAGAACCTCTGAGGTCAGAGATTTTTGAAGAACCAATATCCTGAGTCCCTGCTGCAGTTCCGGTCGATGGAGGGTTTATATCCTTTAGTCCTCCTGTTTTCTCAAGGTTCTCGAGACCCCCTTTAATCTGTTCCTTCTCAACTCTTTCTTTTTCCTTTTCTGCCTCAATCCTTTCTTTATAACTTTCTTTTTCCTTATCAATATAAATAGGCCCTCCGGCAGTTCCGGGCGATGGAGGGTTTAAGATACCCTCAAGCGCTCCAGTTTTTCTAAGTTCTTCAATGTTTTTCTCAAGCTTTTTCTGTTCCCCTGCGATCATTGCTGGCCCTGCCTTTTCAAGGTGGGTTTGTAAATCTTTGAGAACCTGATCCTTATTACCTGCAAGCCAGTTCGAAAAATCTTTATTTGTTGATAAACTGCCGATTATAGCTCCGGTAATAGCACCTACGGGCCCACCAGTAAGCATGCCTCCTAAGAATCCTCCCAGCCATCCCCCTGACTCTTCTTTAACTGTTTCTATTTTATCGTTGGAATTATAGACATTGATTGCAGTGTTTGAAATGCCGTAGATTAACAAGATTTTTCCTATGGTCTTTCCAACAACGCCGCTACCCTTACCTCCAACACCTCCGGCACCTTCTTCGGCTGCTGTTGCCCCCTTACCAATCCCGCTACCGGCTTTTACCTCAGGAGCAGCACCCGGTTTTATTTTTGAGTCAGGTATTTTTGGGGGTTGCTGACCGGTTAATTCAGTCAGTGCCTTTCCACTATCATTTTTTACCAATTGTTCTGTTAGTGCATTTTGACGACCGGTAATATCTATTTTCTGTGACTTTAATGCCATCTTTTCGGCCTCTGTAGGGGCTTTCTTTATCGCATTGTCCAGTTTGGTTAGGTTCTCTGTATTCTTGGCCTCTATTTGTTTCCACGCATCTTTTATCTGTTCCCTTGCCATTTCTTTAACCGGTTTCTTCACTTCTGGCAACAGATCTGGATCCATCCCTTCTTTAATCTTCTTAAGGGTAGAATCTACAGGTTTTCCAGCTGCCTTATTTATTTCGTTGGTCGCCTTGGCCAGTTCCTGCGTCCGCTGGTATTGTTCATAAGGAGTATTCGGATTAGAATTCCAGGCTTCCTGGGCCTTCTTGACACCATCAAGTCCTGCTCCTTTGGCATCTTTGGCAGCGAATTCCCCACCTACTTTCTGGTATTTTTCCTGCGATGCTGCTGAGCCTAATGTCTCACCTTTAACGTTTTGAGCCACGCTCCTTGCCTCCCATGCAGAGCTACCTACGGGGTCTTGAACACCAGACGGCCGATGTATGACTGTATTCGACCCTTTATGTTTAATGTAGTCAGGACCTATTTCTACATTCTTATTGCCAAACTTTTCAACAAACGTCTTAGACAATTTGTCATATTCTGGACCTGATCTTGCGGTAAGTTCAAAATCGCTGTGTATACCGCGGCCTCCCGGACTGCTCGGATTTGTTCCAGTAAAATGTTCCGGAGGTTTCACGCCGGCCTCTTGAAAAACGGATGTTACAGCAGCGTCTCGTACTCTACCCTGTGCACGAGCAACATCCATCATCGACTCATGTAATGGTTTTAGCCTCTCCACTGCCTTACCATAATTAGGGGCGTTTTTATTAATGGACCCATCAGGATTTAGACAACGGTTTGCTTTGAAAACCGCCATCTTTGCCTCATGATACGTATTGAAAGAGTCTTCTGCTCCAGACTGGAAATTAAATCCGCTTTCTCTGGAAAAAAGTCCATCCGACCAAGAAGAACCAACTGCTAAACTCCACTGCGATGTCATAAACAGGAACACAAAGTTTGTAATGAGCAACAAAATGATGGATCGTACATGTCCGGTTTTGTAATATTTAGCCATACTAAAACACCTCCACTTCATTATCAATAACCTATAAGCAGGACATATTTTTTATAGAATTCAGAAAAGTTAACGATATCGATCCGTTTGATATTATATTTTCCTCCCTTTCCCTTATAGAGAAAACTGAGGCAATATCCTGAATCAACAACCGGCACGAGAAAGACCAGTCCGTCTTCATTTCCCAGATAAAAATCTACAACCTTAAGACTCTTAAATATCTCTGAAGGCATTTTCTTTAGCATCTCCTTTGTTTCCGGCAGTGTATAGTTCGCTGAACTAAAAATCTGATTCCATCTGCCCTGAGCTGCCAGCTCGTTAACCTTATTCGTTTCTTTGCGGAGGGAAGTAAGGTTTTTATCCTCCTCAATCCCGGGAGAACCGAAATTCTCAATCTTAATTAGATTATTCAAGAGAGCTGCGGCAGCATAATAGTAGTTAGGATCCTCAAGCAATTCCTTGTCTTTAATGCTAGATATAGTATTTCTGAAAACGTTGCCTTCAGTTAAATTAAACAATTTTTCAAAGGCTCTTACTGCTTCTGCTGTTGCTATCCCTAATGATGTTACCTTAAATTGATTCTTTCTCAGCCATGCCGGTATTGGATCAAAAGGCAAGTTCCCATTATTCCGAATCCAGTCGCCTACAACAACTTCAGCATCCTGAATCACAGCATTGTCGCCTTTTTCTAATTTCCAATCCATAACCAAGAAGACATCGCTCCAGGGATGATAGAAGCCAACCACTTGATTTTTCTTAGATACATCACCAAAGGCATAAACAGAAACATTAAAGAAGTAAGACCAGGAAAGACGTGGATTAGTAACAGGCCAGAGGTATTTATCAAATTCCTTAAATTTATCTACGACCTTAAGGGAACCGAATTTAGTTAATGCCTCTTTATAATCCGACAGTGCCATCCTACGGAATTCCATAACGTCATTAAGAATCTTGGCGGAATAAAGAAGTGTATTCTTATCAAGGTTTTTAGTTTCAGCCCTTGCTTTAAAAGAGAACAAAGGAAGCAGTAATAACAAAAGAGTCAGCAAAATAGTTATGATTTTTTTTCGAGATGACCGATTTGAAGCGATTATTTCTGAATGACGATATCTTCGATTCGATTTCATGATTTATATCTAATCCCTAAAAATTTTTAAGACCCGCTTTCCACCAGTTTCATATCCAGCTTATTTGGCATTACTCCAAGGACCTTCAATCTGAAGTACCCCGAATTTGCAAGGGTCAACTCCTCAGCCAAGGCCTGAGAATCGCCACTGAAATGGACATCAAAGATCGCCACACCAGATACAAAGCTACGCTGGATTACCTCTTTAATACCCTTGATCTGGCGCAACAGTTCCTTCAGGGCAGATACCTGCCAGACATGATGGACATCCACAGTTACAAGCTGTATCTCCTTTAACTCAGTAGTAGATCTGTTTTTCACGGAGATGACCTGTCTTCCCTCAGGGGAACCCTGCTCCCGACTCTTGACAGAAGACATGCCCGCACCCGCATCAATGACAGGTTTTAACAACCTGCCCTCCTCTATCCCTTGCTTCATCCCTTGATTGGTTGGGGTAGACGCTGTCTCTTTATCCCATTTTTTATCTGCCTCTCTGGGTCCCTGTCCCTCCTCAGTTTTTCTTACATCTAATAGAGGTAGTCCTCTGTCTGGTATTTTGTCAGGAGGCAATTCATCTTTTACAATGTTCTTATTCTGCTGGATATCCATCGTAACTCCTTTAGCTGTACGCCATGACTTCATCAGTTCTGCCATCCCACCAAGTCTCTCCGGGGTAAGGCTGTTGTAGTAATCAATGAATGACCTATCAGTACCGGAGGGTAGGAGGTCCTTTCCATCAGGCCAGAGCCCTTGTCCCACCAGATGCTTAACTAATATTCTCTCGCTAAAATTAAGAGGACGGTCCAACCCATTGATATATTCAACAAACCGCTTCTGCTCATCCGCAAGTTGTGGTGGGACAGGCCACTGACGGAGCACCTGTAATTCTCTGATTACCTGTCTATCTGCCCAGCTTAATGGCTCGCCATTGGCTATCTTTCTCTGAATGCTATCATGAAAACTTTTTGCTTCTACTGACATCAGACTGAGCCGGTAACCTGGTCGCCCGATACCGGATTCTCCCTTATCATCCTGAGCCGGTTTCGACATAAACCCATCAATCACAATATTACTACGGGTTTGATCTAACTTTGGCTTCTCTTCTGCCAGAGAAAAATCGATTTTAACCATCAACAGCACCAGGGCAGGGACTGATATAATACAGTGCCAGAGATAACGGCTCTTCATAATATGCTCCTCCTATGACCCCGTTTCTACCAGTTTTATATCCATAGCGAACTCCATCCAAATGGTATCATTCACATGAAAATGGGAATCCAGTAAACCAAAAGATCTCAAATAACTTTTAAGATCTTTTGATAGCTATAGCATTTTTATTTTATAAAACGATAATCTTTACCCCTGTGTTCGATATCATATATTTTTATATGCTTTGTTTCGAAATAAACCCAATAAAACAGACGATAGTTACCAATTCTCATCCTACATAACCCTCGCAGATCATCTGGTTAATGATGCAAGAGGGTGATGAATTATTTTATCTGTATTCTCTCCCAGCCAATCAATCTTTTCAGCAATTCTTTTCTGCATAGATTTATCAAGTTTCTTGAATGATTCTTCGGCATCGGGTAAGAATGTTATTTTATACATAACTCTTTTTTAAGAGTCTTCCAATCTTTCCCTTTGCCATGAATGTCATCTTTTCTTGCCCTTCGCATCCTCTTTAGGAAGCTTGAATTTTTTGATAAAAGCCAGTCTTCAAGATCTTCCTTTGTATCAGCTGTTTTAAAAACGCTAATAGGAAAAGTTACTCTCTTATATTCCTTTTTGAGTAAAGACATTGTATATATACCCTCCCTTTATATCAAGTTACTTTCTAAATAATATCACATTCCACCATCACGATCCTGTTTCTACCAGTTTTATATCCAACTTATTCGGAGTGATTCCCAGTATCTTCAATCTGAAGTAACCTGGATCAGACATGGTCAAATCCTCAGCAAGTCCCTGAGAATCGCAATTACAAAGGACTTCAAAGATAGCCACACCTGATACAAAGCTCCTCTGGACCAATTCTTTTATCCCTTTGACCTTCTCCTGCAAGAGTTTTTTTAGTGCCGCTATCTGCCATACATGCTGGACATCCCCGACAATAAGTTGAATCTTCCTTGCTTCGCTCTGGGAAGGGTTTCCCCAACGGGAGAGCACTTTGGGAATAAAGGTATTAATCAGGGGAGCGGTGGCTTCACGGATAGCAAGGGTTCCTCCTGCCATGTCATCTACATGAATTCTTGCCGTATCATTACTCTCAATAGCCAGCACCTCCGCATTGTCCGTTCGTATAGCCTTAAGGCTTACGCTCGCCTGATAAGACCTGAAAGAGGTATCCTTTATCTGCTCTGCAGAACCTTTAGAAATAGCCTTTCCCACAATGATCACATCAGCACCGAATTGAAGCCCCAGTGCAGCGGCTGCCCTTGGGCCACCGGCCATTGCTTGAAGTGCCTTATCACGGTCTATATTCGTCTTTATTAACTCGGAATCCACTACCTCCACTCCCTTGGACATCAGATACTCTGTAATCATCTTTTCTGCTTCGGCAATACTATAAGTCCCAAGGTTTTTCTCATCTATCATTATCATAAAACGGGGCGTATGACCTTTACCCGCCGCATAACTGTAAGAAGATAAGGCCAAAAGGATAAAAGATCCGAGAATAATTACCCAGCTTAGCGGTTTTGAAATCTTCAATCTAACCTCCTATGGTATGGTAATACTCACTTCTAATGAGGGTTCACCCTCCAGATTGTCTTTGTCTATGGCCTTGACCCGGAAAGTTAGGGTTTTCCCCTTTTTAAACTCCCCACGGTGATTATAACTTGTTTCAGTAGTCTCTCCTACAGAGTTCCAGGACAGGAAGCCCTTTTGGTAAACCACATACTTGGCGATGTCTTGCTCGGGATTTGGTTTCCAGGAGATCTTTAACCGCTCGCCTTCCATCTGTGCCATAAGAGCTTGAGGCTTACTCGGAACGGGCTTGGTTGATGAAGAGACGACATGGGAAAACTTTCCCTCCAAACTATCATTATCTATTGCACGAACCCGATAGTAATATTTGGTCCCATCCTTGAGGTCTCTGTCTGTAAAGTTTGTTGCCGAGGTAGGCACATCTTGAACATGTTTGGTCACAGAATTCGAGTCGTCACCCCTATAGATTACATATTTAGCGATATCCTTTTCAGGATTTGGCTGCCAGCTTAAACTGACCTGCTTCACTTCTAACTGAGTAGCATTAAATCCCATAACAGGCTTTGGAACCGATTTTGTAATGGCACTAATAACGGGGGAATCAGGACTGCGAACATCAACCACATTTACAGCCGTAACTTTATAGAAATAGCGTGTCTCATCCTGAAGTGTAGGTTCATCGCTGAATGCTCCCTTTTTCCCTCCATCCACAAATTGGGATTGATCTTTACTCTCAACAAATTTGATCATTTCGAAAGGCCCGTTTTCTTTACTTGCACGGTAAATAGCATATCCCATAACCTCAGGCTCGTTCACAGGACTCCAGGAAAGAGGTACTTTTCTCGCCTGATAATTTGTAGTCTTTAAATTTCTAACCGTAGAAGGCGCACCTTTGGTAGTGGTGGTAACTGTCTGGGAAGGAGGCGACTCCGCCCCGACTGTATTAAAGGCAACGATCCTGTAAGAGTAAGGCTTTCCGTCCTTCAGGCTCTCGTCGGTATAGGTGGATTGCGATGTGCCCTCGAGGATCTTGATCTTTTCCCATGATCCTCCTTGAGTTTTTCTGTAGATGTGGTAGCCTTTCAGGTTGGGGTCAGTGCCGGGTTTCCAGTTGATGATGACCTTTCGGATAAGCCCGGATTGAGCAGATAAACCGGCAACTGATCCTGGCGGTCCGGCAGTAGTTATTCTGACAGGACCAAAAGGTGTACTGGTCATCCCTGATATCGCCCTGGCAACTATCTTGTAATGGTAGGTTTCAGCATCAAGAAGGTCACGATCTTCAAAATGAAGTGTTTTAGAGCCACGATTCTCCAGAGTTGTAATTTCTTGATAAGGCCCCTTTTCTGTCCTGCTCCGGAGGATTTTATATTCCCTTATAGTCTGTGGCGAATCTGATAGTATATCGATGACAGTTCCACGGATCTTTCCTTCGGAAGAAATAATCTGAGGTGTAGGGAGGTTTACGGCAAATGTATCCCCTGCCTTAATCCATTCATGGAAGAGGCGGGAGACCATGTTCTGGATCAGTCTCTTGGCGAAGGAGGAAAGGCTTACAGGCTGATCGGATATCGCCGAGTCCGTGATAGTCCAGACAATGGAACCATCTGTGACATCGATCATCCTGATATTGATACCTACTGAGGAAAGCTCCTTTGAACCCGATGCCTTGGATCCGTATTCCGGAATGGTTCCGACTATAACTCCCTGAACCCCAAGGATATTGCCGACTTTTATAGCCAGTGCACTGTCAGTGACTCCCTTGAGGCCAAGGGCCTGTTCTCCGAGAACTTGTTCCATCTGGCTTCTTTCTATAAGCTGATACTTGTAGGTCTTAAGTATTTCGGTGGTGAACATATCGGAAATACTTGCCCCTACCAGTTCAACAGGAGCACGAAAAGGCATAACGGCCACCTTCTGGTATGTCCTTTGATGGGCTGTTGGACTGACGAAGACACTCCCTTTAATATCCCTTTCATCTGCGTGTCTGGCCAGAAGTTCTTCTTTTTCAACTTCCGGAGATGAGCCACAGGAGGCAATAAACAATATTCCAATGATAATTTTCGATGTTATTAAAAGTCTGATCCATTTCATTATTTAATCTCCATAAGGTTTGTTTGTTGACAGGTAATTTGAAGAAGAGAAAATCTCTGAATAGAAAATCCCGATAAACTGCATCATCTCTGCCCTCTCAGGAAGTTTTTAATATTTTAAACAGAGTTTATATTCAAATAATACGCCTCTTTCTCTTGATTGTCAATCTATTCTATTAAGTTAAAAAATGCTTAACTTTACTCACAATATGCCTACGGAGAAGCAGTCTTTGGACATTCCAGCCTGAGATCCCATCTTGTACTCGACCCTTGGCACGCAGGCCTTACTGATATGACAACCGTATCACTTGTGCCTGAAAGAATAAATTACCCTGCGGCAGAGACCGCAGGGTATCAAAATCAAAATAACTTAAGCTGTCATTCCTGTGAAAACAGGAATCCAAACGTTATTCACGCATAAGCTGGAAACTATCACATCTGTATACTTGATTCTTGCTTCCGCAGGAATGACAGAAGGGGCAGGAATAACAGCATGCGATTTGAATTTTTTTAGATACCCCGTAGCTTGCTGCGGGGAGGTTCATTTATTCCTATTTTTTACTGTGCAGTAAATGTTACCGTTATAGAATTCCTGGAAATCTTAGTCTCATATTTAACCTTCTCAGGGAGTATCTCCAGCATTATGTTCAGGACATCTTTCTCTTCTTCCAGGACTACATCACCAACAAATGACGATTTAAGCCGCTGTTTCTTTTCCATCTTCCTCACAGCAGGTGAGACCTTGAGGCTAAGCCACCTCTTTCCATCCTTTGTAACAAGAGAGGCAGTATGATCGAGGACGCCATTTGAGGTTACAATAACAACTGCCCTTTTTTTACTCTCAACAATTCCGATATTGCTTACCTCATAGGGTCCACGACTGACCCCCTTTTTTGGTTCAGGCTTCTTTACCTCCTGCGGTTCGGGTTTCTTTTCCTCGGGCTTCTTTGCAATTTCTTTCTTAACCTTAGGTAGAACAGGTTTGGGTTTTTCTTCTGCAACTTTTGGAGGTAACAGTTCGACCTTCTTTACTGGCGGCTTGACCTCTTCCTTTTTCTCTTCAATTTTTATAGCCTCCCTCCTATGGGCCATCCTCGCTGTTATTGAAAAGGACTCTGCCTTATCATAAGTGGTATTTATTACTGCTAATCCATTAATGAATTCCGAGGAAGGAATGACAGAAGGATTAAGTGTACCTGATCCTGTCGTGCTAAGATAAACATCGCCTCCGATTAAATTATAATCAGGGATAAGGTTTTTAAATCTATCAAATGCCTCTATCCTAAGTTTGAAACCCTGTCCGGCTGAGGCTGTCTTGGGCGAAGTTACAATGAAGTGGTCGGGTGTCGCCGGTCTTATATTAACAACCCCGCTTCTTCCGCGCTCTCTTTTATTACTCTCTGTGGCTACTACCTGTATATTTTCTGCGACTTCATAGACAACCTTAGCAATGGCATTGCCACCCCTGAATTCAGAAGGGGAAATACGGTCAGGGTGAATCCTTCCTTTCCCGTTGGAAGTTAGTATTACACCATCACCTACTGTATCGTAATTAGTTACAAGGTTCCCGTGAGAATCAAGGGCAGTTATAATAACCTCAAAGGGATTTCCTGCCACACCCTCCTTAGGGGTCTGCACACTAAAGGAACTCAGACCTGAAGGCATGATTCTTATTGAAGTAGTTTTACCTCTGCTCCCAGAGAGTGAATCATAAATCTCTATTGTTGCCTCACCAACCTTACCCGGAACAAACCCTGCGGTTGCAACCCCCGCCCTGAAATTCAAAGTCCCGGTATCAGTGTATTTAAGCCCGCCTGTTCCTGCTATATTAACCTTGAAGTTTTTCCCTAACCCTGAATCATCCACGAGTATATTTTCAAAGGCATCCCTCGCAATCACTTTTATCTCAAAGGATTCTCCTGCCTTTACCTGAGAGGGTGACTGAAGGACAAAGTGATCTGGCTTATTAGGCCTTACGGTGATCTCTTTTGATAGTATCGGTAATGTTCCTCCCATTTCAAAGATGGAGAGGGTTACAGTCTCTGCCTTTTTATCTCTGATATTTACGAGTGCACTTCCACCCCTGAAACTTGATGCCTTCAACACCTTGGGCTCCACCTGGGCGCTACCTGAAACATGTATCTCAAAATCTTTACCGGTTTCATTAAAATCTGTTATGAAATTATTATAGATATCAAAAGACTGCAGTCTTAGAATAGAATTCTCGCCAGCTATGGGAGCAGAGGGAATATGAAGAATAAAATGGCTGAACTTACCTGGCTTGACTGTTATAGTGGTGCCTTTTGCTTCCTGGTGGTCTGATAATAATAAAAAGATAAGTATAAAAAGAAAAAGTAAAAAGGAGAACCCTCTCTTTATTTTTCCCATATTGCCTCCCCTAAATAGGTTCCAGTCAGATAGAATTTATGCTTGTTATTCCTACCACTTTTCTCCTTTAGTGTCAAGAAAAATCTCTTTATATAAATTCTTTCCATATCACTAAATCTTTACAACCTATATTAATTATGATAATATCAAACGGCTCCAATTAATCGGAGCCGTTTTAATTATGAGAATTCTTGGACTTGACATAGGGGATAAGACGATAGGGATTGCTGTAAGTGATGAGATGGGATGGACCGCCCAGGGATTAAAGACACTTATCAGAAAGGGATTTAATGAAGAACTTTCGAGTATAAAAGAGATAATTGAGGAATACGGTGTTAAAGAGATCCTTGTCGGTCTTCCTAAAAACATGAATGGATCTATCGGTCCTCAGGGAAAGAAGGTAATAACCTTTGTTGAGAGATTAAAAACTGCCTTATCCCTTCCTGTATTACTCTGGGATGAAAGACTGAGTACAGTAAGCGCTGAGAAGGTCTTACTCGAAGCAGACATGAGCAGAAAGAAGCGTAAAGGTTTAAAGGATAAACTTGCCGCCCAATTTATCCTTCAGGGTTATTTAGATCGGAAAGCTACAGAATAATGACAAAAAACACAAAAGACCTTTTGATTATAACCCTTGTTGGACTGATTATAGCAGGCCTCATCCATTTATATATTGTACTCTTCCTCCCCCATTCTCCTGGGGGAGAATGGAAAGAAATTGTTATCTCAAAGGGAATGAACTTCAAAGAGATAACAGCAACCCTCAAAAAGGAAGGAATTATTAAATGGGGATACGCCTTTGATATCTTCGGTAGGACCTATGGAATTACTAAAAAGGTGAGGTCAGGGTATTACAGTCTCAGCTCTTCTATGTCTATGATAGGAATCCTCAGGACTTTCAAGAAGGGAATGATCATTGAATACTCTCTGACCATACCTGAGGGGATGGCTATAGAAGACATAGCTGAGATTATTGATAAGGTTGGACTAGCAAAGAAAGAGGGTTTTACTTCTATAACCAATGATCGGGGATTTGTTAAATCACTCGGTTTTGAAGCAAAGAGTCTCGAAGGCTATCTTTCCCCTGATACATATCTCATTCCTAAGGGGATGACATCCAAGGAGATAGCAGAGAGGATGATTAACAGATTCAGGGAGGTTATTACACCTGATATAGAGAAGCGTGCAAAGGAGATAGGTTTTACTATAAGTCAGGTGATAACCCTTGCATCCATAATAGAGCGTGAAGCACAGGTAGATTCAGAGAGACCACTTGTTTCTGCTGTATATCACAACCGTCTAAAGAAACGGATGCCCCTTCAGGCAGACCCTACCGCTATCTACGGAATAAAACGGCTTAATGAGAAGATAACTAAGAAAGACCTTAAGAATAAATCTCCCTATAATACTTACAGGATTGCCGGGCTTCCGCCAGGTCCTATTGCTAACCCAGGATTTAAGTCTATCAAGGCTGCCCTCTATCCTGCAGATGTGAATTATCTATTCTTTGTTTCGAAGAACGACGGTACACACCATTTCTCGAGGACCGCTTCAGAACATCATGAAGCAGTTATCAAATACAGGGAGAAAAAGACAGGGGGATGAGAATAAAATTCAAGTGTTCAAAGTTCCACCAACAAATTGACTACCCCACGGTAGAGTTGCGAGGTATCAAGTTCATGAATATATGAAAAATAAGTCCGTCATTCCGCACTTGCTTGTCCTCATGAAAATGGGGAATGCGGAATCCAGATTCTTAGTTTTCTCTGGATTCCTGTTTTCACAGGAATGACAACGAAGAGTCTAATTAAAATGAATAGAAGAAAGACAAGACAGATTAATGTCGGCGGCGTAAAAATCGGTGGAGGTGCACCTATCGTTGTCCAGTCAATGACGAATACCGATACAAGGGATATAGAGGCAACCGTATCACAGATAAAGAAACTGGCAGATGCCGGATGCGAGATTGTGAGGGTGGCTGTCCTTAACAGGGATGCAGCAGGGGTACTCAATAAAATAAAAGAAAGGATCTCTATCCCTCTCGTTGCTGACATACACTTCGATTATAGACTCGCACTCAAGGCTATCGATAAAGGCGTGGATGGACTCAGGATAAACCCGGGTAATATAGGTGATAGGTGGAAGGTTGAAGAGGTTGTGAGGGCAGTCAAAGAAAGAGGTATACCTATAAGGATCGGCGTCAATTCCGGATCACTCAAAAAGGAGATATTAAAAGAATATGGACACACCCCTGAAGCCCTTGTAAAGAGTGCTGAGGAAGAGATAAGGATACTCGAGGATATGGATTTCAGAGAAATAAAGGTGTCCCTCAAATCTTCTGATGTCCTTACAACTGTTTCGGCATACCGGCTCTTCTCAAAGAGGTTTGATTACCCCCTCCATATCGGTATTTCAGAAGCAGGTCCTATTATACCAGGAACGGTCAAATCCGCTATAGGCCTAGGTATCTTACTCTATGGTGGAATAGGAGATACCATAAGGGTCTCTCTTACTGATGACCCAGTAGAAGAGGTGAGGGTTGCCTACGAAATCCTTAAGGCATTGGGACTAAGGGAGCATGGCGTAAATATTATCTCCTGCCCTACCTGCGGAAGGTGCGAAATTGATATAATCGGTCTAACAAAGGAAGTGGAGAGAAGACTCCAGGGTAAAACAAAACCTATTGATGTGGCTGTGATGGGATGTATCGTGAATGGTCCGGGTGAGGCAAAGGCAGCAGATATAGGAATTGCAGGAGGAAAAGGATTGGGTATACTTTTCAGAAAAGGAGAGGTTGTAAAGAAGGTGAGAGAGAAAGACCTTGCAGATATATTAGTCAAAGAGGTAGAGGACCTATGCGATTCTCAAAACTCTTAATCCCCACATTAAAAGAGAATCCCTCAGAGGCAGAGGCTATAAGCCATAAACTCATGATGAGGGCAGGTTTCGTAAGGCAGTTGGCGGCTGGTTTATACATATATCTCCCTTTAGGCTGGAGGGTTATAGAAAAGATAAACAGGATAATAAGGGAGGAGATGAACACCATAGGAGGTCAGGAGCTTACCCTACCACTTCTTCATCCCGCAGAACTCTGGCAGGAGACAGGCAGATGGCATGATATAGGTGACGAGATGTTCAGACTCAAGGACCGTGGGGGAAGGGATATGTGTCTCGGTATGACCCATGAGGAGGTTATGACCTGGCTTGCTTCGAAAGAGATCCGGTCCTATCGTGAACTCCCCCAAATATGGTATCAGATACAGACGAAGCTCAGGGATGAGGCAAGACCGAAGAGCGGTGTTCTGAGAACAAGGGAATTCTTAATGAAGGATTCCTACAGTTTTGATATAGATGAGTCAGGTCTTGAAGAAAGCTACAGGATCCATGAAAAGGCATATAGAAAAATCTTCTCAAGATGCGGACTGAAATTTTATATGGTTGAATCTGATCCCGGAATAATGGGAGGAGGAATGTCCCATGAGTTTATGGCACCGAGTCCTGCCGGTGAAGACGAAATCACCTTGTGTGATAATTGCGGCTATGGGGCGAACATTGAGATTGCAAGAGCGATCCCCCTTATACCCAAATTTCCATCATGGAAGCTTGAGGAGGTCGAGACCCCTGAGAAAAGGACGATAGAGGAGGTAACATCTTATTTAAATATTGCTCCAGAGTTTTTCATAAAATCTATCATGGTTATGGGTGAAGATGGTCCTGTCCTTGCCTTAGTACGAGGTGATCAGACACTCCATGAGAAAAAGCTAAAAAAGATCATAGGAAATTTCAGACCTGCCCACCGGGATGAGGTAAAGGAGTTGCTCGGTGTTGAGTCAGGGTTCATTGGGCCTATGGGGCATAACATAAGGAAGATTGCTGATAGCTCTCTTAAAGAGGGTGTTTATGTCTCCGGGTCGAATAAAGAGGGATACCATACAAAAGGAATCACACCTACCAGGGATTTCAAGGCAGAGTATTTTGATATTCATATTACAAAAGAAGGGGAAGGCTGTCCTTCCTGCAGTAAACCTTTAAGGATAGAGAAGGCGATTGAGGTAGGAAATATATTTAAACTCGGAATCAAATACTCCATTCACCTTAAGGCAAATTATCTGGACGAAAAGGGAGAAGAACGACCTATCGTTATGGGAAGCTACGGGATAGGCCCTGCAAGGATTGCAGCCTCTGCTATCGAACAAAACCACGACCAAAACGGAATCATCTGGCCACAATCAATCTCTCCTTTCCAAGCTCACATTCTTCCACTCAACAGTAAAGACCCTAAAACAACCGATGTGTCAGAAAGAATTTATAGCGGACTTGAAAGTAATAGGATTGAGGTTCTAATTGACGACAGGGATGAAAGGGCAGGAGTAAAATTCAAGGACGCAGACCTCATAGGTATCCCCTATCAGATTGTTATAGGCGAGAAGAACCTGAAAGAGGGGATGGTAGAGGTAAAGGAGAGAAGGTCAGGAGAGAAAAGAAGGTTTAAGGTTGAAGATATGGCGGGGATGATCTCATTCTTCAGGAAATAGCTTTGTAGCCGCAGGCTTTAGCCTGCGTTAAATTTTTTTCTTTGTCATTCCCGTGCAAACGGGAATCCAGAATAATATAGACCGTCATTCTGATCCCTTCACTTTCTGTCATTCTGAGCGAAGCCGAAGAATCTCATCTTTTAATGACCAAGATTGCTTCGTCGTCCCGATTTAATCGGGCCTTCTCGCAATGACATTTTAGTAAATCTTGAATAATTCAGGTTTAAGGTTGAGGACTTATCTGCTATAATCTCCCTGTGCAGGACATAGAATCCTTTAGAGAAAGACTTAAGTCTTTAATAACAAAGTTCGAAAAGGACAGAAACCACTATCTTTCAAAGGGCTACCCCGAAGCACAGGTCAGGATAGATTTCATAAACCCCTTCTTTAAAGCCCTCGGATGGGACATAGAGAACAAGGCACAAAAGCCTCCCCATGAGAGGGATGTCATTGTTGAGCTCTCACCCGAAACCACCGGAAGGCCTGATTATAATTTCAGGATAAATGGAGCTACAAAGTTCTTTATCGAGGCAAAGGCTCCATCAGTTGCCCTTGATGATATAAACAATATCTTACAGGCAAAAAGTTATGCCTGGTCAACTAAAGAGGTTTATTTTGTAATCCTCACAGACTTTGAAGAATTCAAGCTCTTTGATGCCTCCTTAAAGCCAAATCCAAGATTTCCTGATGAAGGCTTAATATTCGCTCTCAAATATACAGATTACATTGATAAGATCGAAAAGCTTTGGGAGCTGTCCAGAGAAAGGGTTGAACAGGGTTCATTAGAGTCATTACTCCCTAAAGACACAAAGAGCAAGAGATTAAGAATCCCGCCTGATAAATCCTTTCTTGAAGACCTGACTATCTGGAGGACAGAACTTGCAAAGGATATCCACAAAAGAAATCCCCCAGTTCAATAAGGAAGTGCAACACTTAGGATAAAATAGTATCCTAAGTGCC
>CAKKSD010000015.1 GCA_919902995.1 Thermodesulfovibrionia bacterium | reverse complement strand
AAATTATATGATGCTATGATATTACTCGGATCGGGAAAGCTTGGAAAATCTGAGTTCGCACAGATTCTAAGAAATCTTAAGAAAAAGTACGCTTGAGAGTCTTAAATCTCCCCTCTTGTCTTAACTCTTATCTCTCATAAAAACAGGTTCAAAGTTCAAAGTGCAATAGTACGAAAGACGAAAGTTACTTATTTTAGCGGCTTTCAGGAAGCATTTCTTTTTCAACACTTTTGGCAACCAGATAGCGTAGGTATGCGTTATAGGAGATCCCTCTTTTTCGAGCAAGCATTTTAATTTTTTCCAGTACGAGTGGGGCAAACTTCAGAGTAATCGGTGTAAGCTTCGGCCTCTTGAAAATATCCTTGCCTTCTTCTATTACCAGATTTTTCGCAAGGATTTTAGTCCCTTCAGATAATCCTCATACTCAAGATTGGCTTCAACGCCGTGTTCCTTGAATATATCCAGCATTTTTGAGATAGATACCCCTGCTATCCGTGCAGCCTTCTCGATGGATGCCTCTGATTTTTTATATTTTTCTATGGCGAGCATCACCCTGCCGAGATCAACAAGCTCTCTCACCTTCTTTGAAACATCTTCCTTTTCCTCCCCGGCAAGGGCTGATAGGAAACGGTAATCTTTATCATTCATGCGTATGCTCAAGGTTTTTGTTGGCATCTTAAGTACCTCCTTTAATCTGTTTTCTTGCATCTTCGATTATTTCCCGGTTATACCTGGCAATAGATTCGAGTTTCTTTAACTTAATAAGTGCCTCATCTTTATCAAGAAGTTTTTTTTCACAGGACCTTATTAAAACGGCAATTGCTGTTGTAAAATCCATTTTCAATATCCTACATGCTCTTATTGCGTTCCTGTCGTCTGTTGCGATGACATCTGCCTTTTCCTGCAAGGCGAGTGTTAATGTCTCTGCCTCGCCGGAATCGATATTAAAATCCTCCATAAGCTTTTTTGCCAGTCTAATATTCTTTACTTTTAAGACATTAATTTTCTTCTCTTTAATAAGCTTACCTATTAAGGGTGCTTCTTCGGCCCCTTCCACTGAAACTTCCACTCTGACCTTCTCAGAAATTAAAACCCTGCCATGAAAGTTCGAAATAAACATCTCAATGATAGTTATTTTTGCAAGCAGGATTAAAGTGGATGCGTCCAGAATAATCATATGATAATTGTATGACATCTGCATGACAATGTCAAGAAATTAATATAAAGACCTGCAATCTCCACATCCGGCATTCCCTCAAATCTCCCCTCTTGTCTTAACCCTCATCCCTCATAAAAACAGTTCAAAAGTTCCAGAGTTCAATAGCTCAAAAGAGCAGAAGTGCGGAAAAACAGAAGGACAAAAGAGCAGAAATATAAAAAGCCAGGGGTCAAGCTGAAAAAGAAAAGGGGCGGATTTTTTATTTTTCTTTTACCCGCCCCCGAAGAATTCTATCCCCCTGTCAACACTTTTTTTTTGATTTCTTTGTAGTTTTCTTCGCCTTTTTATGGACCATGCCGCATGTCATACGCCTTCCCTCCTTTCAGGTTTAAATTTATCACTAATTTATAAATTGTCAACTACTTTTATGTGGCTATTCATCCTTAAGTAACGACACATAGGGGAGGTTCCGGTACTTTTCCTCGAAATCGAGGCCGTAACCAACAACAAATTTGTTTGGGATAGCAAAACCTATATAGTCGCCCCTGACATCCACGACCCTTCTCTCTTTCTTATCCAGTAAGGCGCATATCCTGAGGCTTTTGGGTTTTCTCTTTTCAAGAATCCTTTTTACAGCATTGAGTGTAATGCCTGTATCGACTATGTCTTCTACAATAAGTACATTCTTACCCTCAATATCTTCTCTGAGATCGAGAAGGATATTTACCTCACCTGTTGTCTCTGTACCCTTATAACTCTTTACAGCCATGAAATCCACCTTTACAGGGAATTTTACTGCCCGCATCAAATCAGAAAGAAACACAAAGGCACCTTTAAGCACCCCTATCATGATGACATCTTCTCCTTTATAATAGAGGGAAACCTTCTTTGCGAGTTCCCTGACCTTTTTCTTTATTTCCTTTTCTGAAATAAGGACCTTACCGGGAACCATCATGTATTCTTCTCTCAGCCTTAACCAGAAGTGCTTTCTTCGTTTCTTCGCTTACCTTATATCTATCGTCCTGGCGATGACCTATTACCCAGAGTATATTACCACCTGAGACGAGGAGCGGTATCTTTTCTCTTTCATCTCTTCTTATCTTTTCGTCAATAAAATATGTCTTGAGCTTTTTGCTTTTTCCCCCCATTCCTATCGGGAAAAAGAAGTCTCCATCTTTTCTTTTCCTTATCTTGATTTTATCGGATATCTTCTCAAGATCAAAGGCAGACTGGATTTTCCCATTCCCTGACTCAAAAGGAGGTTCTTTAATCTCGGCATTTAATATGAGACAAAATTCCGGTATGGAAGTAGTTCCAGGGATATTGATATCGTAACTCCTGATCCCTGATCTCTGACCCCTGACCCCTGACCCCTTTAAAGAGATCGATAGAATGTCATAATCTTTCTGCACTACAACCCCCTTTGGCAGATTGATCCTCTTCCCTGTCTGACCTGAGGCGATAGAATCTATAACTTCATTTATGTGGTGCATTGAATAACCCTTGAGGCTTCCTATGATTTCTTCAATCGCAATTCTTATTAATCTCCTCTGTATTGTTTTTTCGAGATTGAGAAAGGGATTTAGTGATATCTCGGTCTTTCCTTTTTCTCTGAGAGTGACAAATTCTGGCAGAATCCTCTTTGAATAATCCTCCAAAAAAGAATCCTCTTCCCTCAGTATCTGGGCACTATGGACAAAAATTTTTTTGATTTGTGGATTATATCTTTTTTCTATATAGGGAATCAGTTCATTCCTTATTCTGTTCCTGAGGTAAATAGATGAGATATTGGAGGGGTCTTCTATAAAGGGTATTCGTTCTTTTTTAAGATAATTAATGATCTCCTTACGGCCAATCTCGATTAAAGGCCTTATAACTGGGAACTGGGAACTGTGCACTGTGAGCTTATTACTGGGACTCATTCCGCCCATACCTTTTGACCCTGCCCCCCTTATCATTCTCATAAGAAAGGTCTCTGCCTGATCGTCTGCTGTATGGCCAAGGGCAATTTTATCAGCACCTATTTTATTCGCAACATTTTTAAGGAAGGAATACCTTACCTCTCTTGCTGCCTCCTGTTTTGATAATCTTTTCTTTTTTGCATAGAAAGGGACATCTATCATTTTAGAGGTGACGGGGATCCCGA
The DNA here is from genome assembly GCA_919902995.1 of Thermodesulfovibrionia bacterium. GTDB lineage: Bacteria > Nitrospirota > Thermodesulfovibrionia > JACRGW01 > JACRGW01 > JACRGW01. The sequence goes on along the minus strand of CAKKSD010000015.1, from coordinate 20,714 downwards.
AACCTTTCGCCATATTCTTCACGAATTTTGCTTCTTTCCCTGCCTCTTTCCTGAATCCATGATTAAGGTGTGCGATATGGAGGGAGAGATGATATTTTTCTTTCAGGTGATTGAGTAGATAGAGAAGTAAGACTGAATCAGAACCACCTGAAACACCAATTAGAATCATCTCACCTTCTGAGAACATGCCATACTTTCTGATTGTCCTTTCTGCTTTTTTAAATAACTTTAATTTTGAAATTTGAATTTTGATATTTGATTTTTTAATCTTGTACCACCTCTGCCTCAATAGCCTTAATGAATTTAAGTGTACCCTTCTCTGCATCCACTTCTACTGTATCTCCTTCCTTGAATTCCCCTGAGAGTATCCTCATTGCAAGGGGGTTAAGGACATCCTTCTGTATAAGTCTTTTCAAAGGCCTTGCACCGTATGTGGGATCGTATCCCTCCTTGGCAAGATATGCCCTTGCAGAATCTGTAAGCCTTATATCTATCTTCCTGTCAAGGAGATATTTTTTTAGCCTTGCAACCTGTATCTCCACGACCTTCTTAAGCTGTTCTATCTCTAAGGGATGGAATATTATTATCTCATCAACACGGTTCAGGAATTCCGGTCTGAATCCTTCCCTCAATGCCTCCATCACCTTCTCCCTCATCTCTGCCTCGTCCATCCTCCTTAGGTCCTGGATATGCTGACTTCCGATATTAGATGTCATGATCACAACAGTATTCTTGAAATCAACCGTCCTTCCATGTCCATCTGTTAACCTTCCGTCATCGAGAAGCTGGAGCAGGAGGTTAAAGACCTCAGGGTGGGCCTTTTCTATTTCATCGAAGAGAATGACGGAATAGGGTTTTCTTCTTATCGCCTCAGTAAGCTGTCCCCCTTCCTCGTATCCCACATATCCCGGAGGCGCGCCTATGAGTCTCGATACAGTATGCCTTTCCTGATATTCAGACATATCGATCCTTACCATTGCGTTTTCGTCATCAAATAAAAATTCTGCAAGCGATCTCGCGAGTTCTGTCTTCCCTACACCTGTGGGGCCGAGGAATATGAATGACCCGATAGGCCTGTTCGGGTCCTGTATACCTGCCCTTGCCCTCCTTACCGCATTCGATACCGCCAGAATAGCCTCTTCCTGACCAACGACTCTCTTTCCCAGTCTCTCTTCCATATGTATAAGTTTCTGTATCTCCCCTTCAAGCATCTTGGATACCGGGATACCTGTCCATTTTGATACTATCTCTGCAACATCCTCTTCATCAACCTCTTCCTTTAGCATCTTCTTTGATGATTGGGCTTCCTGTAGTTTCTTATTCTCCTTATCGAGTTCCTTCTTGAGGTTCAAAAGTTCTCCGTATTTCAGTTCTGCTGCCCTTCCCAGGTTCCCATCCCTCTCTGCCTTCTCTTCCTCTATCTTTGTTGTCTCTATCTTTTCTTTAAGAGAACGCATCCTTCCTATCGCCTCCTTCTCAAGGCTCCATTGTGCCCTGAGCTGATCCCTCTCTTCAGAGAGCCCGTTTATCTCATTCTCTATCCCCTTAAGCCTTTCCTGTGAAGCAGGGTCTTTCTCTTTTGTTACTGCCTGCCTCTCTATCTCAAGCTGTCTGAGCCTCCTCTCTATCTCATCGAGATCAGAAGGCATGGAGTCTATCTCCATCCTGAGTCCCGATGCAGACTCATCAATTAAATCTATTGCCTTATCAGGAAGGAACCTATCAGAGATGTAACGGTTAGAGAGTACTGCTGCTGCCACAAGGGCAGCGTCCCTTATCCTCACCCCGTGATGGACTTCGTACCGCTCTTTGAGTCCCCTTAAGATAGAGATTGTGTCTTCAACATTCGGCTCCTGAATAAGTACAGGCTGGAACCTCCTCTCAAGGGCTGCATCTTTCTCTATATGTTTCCTGTACTCATCAATGGTTGTTGCACCAACACATCTCAGTTCTCCCCTCGCAAGGGCAGGCTTAAGCATGTTCGATGCATCAATTGCACCTTCTGCAGCACCTGCACCAACAAGTGTATGGAGTTCATCAATGAATAGAATGATCTTCCCTTCAGATTCCTGAATCTCTTTAAGAACAGCCTTGAGTCTTTCCTCAAACTCTCCCCTGTATTTCGTTCCGGCAACGAGCGCACCCATATCAAGGGCAACGACCCTTTTATCCTTGAGCCCATCTGGGACATCACCTGCAATTATCCTCTGGGCAAGGCCTTCTGCAATAGCTGTCTTTCCAACACCGGGCTCGCCTATAAGCACAGGATTATTCTTTGTCCTCCTCGAAAGTACCTGAACAACCCTCCTTATCTCCTCATCTCTTCCGATTACTGGATCGAGTTTTCCCTTTCTTGCAAGGTCTGTAAGGTCCCTGCTGTACCTCACAAGGGCCTGGTATTTATCCTCGGGACTCTGGTCTGTAACCCTCTGTGTCCCCCTGATATCCCTTAGCACAGTGAATAACCTATCCTTAGTCACACCCAACCTTTTAAGTATTTCTCTTGAAGGGCCATCTCCATCTGCTATAGCGATAAGCAGATGTTCTGTACTCACATACTCATCCTTAAGCCTCTCTGCTTCCTTCGTAGCCCTCTCGAATGTATCATTAAGCCTCTGTGTTATATAAACCTGTGCTATAGCACTGGGACTGCTTACCTTCGGAAGTCTGTCAATTTCCTTCTCGAGCTCATTCCTTATCCTCTTCGGATCTGCACCGAGTTTTTTAAGGATGGGATTCACTACCCCCTCTTCCTGATCAATAAGGGATGCAAGCAGATGTTCCGCATCTATCTGCTGGTTCCCCTTCTGCTCGGCTATCCTCTGGGCAGATTGTACTGCCTCCTGTGATTTTATTGTTAATTTATCAAAACGCATAACTTAATCTCCTAAAATAATAGAACCGTCACCCTGAATTTATTTCAGGGTCTAAGATGCTGAAACAAGTTCAGCATGACATTTGAATTTTGCTCTGATTTTTAGTCTTTAATCTTCACAGTAATAACTTTCTCCTTAGAACCTTCCCTTGGAAATTTTTTTATCTCTTCTTCTCTCCTTCTGAACTCCTCTCTTATCTCCTCGCTCAGATGCCTCATCATCTCTTCCATTTCCCTTCTCATCTCATCCATTCTTTCCCTCAGCCTTAGGATCATATCGACACCTGCGAGGTTTACCCCCATATCCCTCGTGAATCTCAATACCATTTTTATCTTCTCGATATCCTCATCCGAATAGAGACGGGTATTACCTTCTGTCCTTTTCGGTTTGATAAAACCCTCCCTCTCATAAATCCTGAGCGTCTGTGGATGGATATTTAATATCTCTGCAACAACGCTTATCATATATAAGGGTTTCTTTTTCTCCATCGCTTGTCCTGACCCTGAACCAAGCTCAGGGTATTCATTAAGACCTTCTCAATCCTCTATAGGTAATCGACGCTCTCGGGTTCTCGGGGTGTATTCTGCTAAGTTCCTTGAAAAGTTCCTTGGTCTTTTCATCTAAAACCTTTGGGCCAACAATCCTTATGGAGCAGTACTGGTCTCCCCTTCCACCTCCTCTAATATGGGGGACTCCTTTACCTTTCAGCCTGAATTTCTGTCCGCTGTTTGTTCCTGGAGGGATGATCATAGAAGCCATACCGTCAATAGTAGGTATATCTATCTTCCCCCCTAAAACCGCCTCGCTCATACTTATCGGTATCTCACAGTAAAGGTCATCCGCCTTTCTTTCGAAAAAGGGATGGGGCTTCATCCTTGTAATAATGTAGAGGTCGCCTGGTGGTCCTCCCCTCTCTCCTGCACCACCCTTTCCTGCAACCCTCACCTTAGAGCCATCCTCAGCACCTGGAGGTATATTTACTGAGATAGTCTCTACCTTAAGTGTCCTTCCACTCCCAGTACAGGTCCTGCAGGGGGTGATATTTGTTTTACCCTTACCCCTGCATTTAGGACAGGGCTGGGAAAAACTGAAAAAACCTTTGGTGCCTGTGATCTGTCCTGTGCCCTTACAGTCAGGGCAGGTCTGGGGTGATGTCCCAGGTTGTATGCCTGTCCCGTTGCATGTTGAACAGGAGACTTCTTTATTCAAGGTTATTCGTGGTGATGTGCCGAAGACCGCGTCCTCAAGGCTTATATCCATTGAGTAGGTGATATCTTCTCCCCCTACAGGAACCCTCTCAGCACGCCTGCTGAAGAGGTCTCCGAATATATCACCAAAATCGAATCCCCTCTGAAATTCAAAGCCCTCATAACCAGGACTTGGTCCAGTACCAAAACCTGGTTCAAATGCAGCATGGCCGAACCTATCGTAATCCGCCCTCTTCTTAGAATTACTCAGTATTTCGTATGCCTCATTGATCTCTTTGAATCTCTGTTCAGCAGCCTTATCGCCAGGGTTGACATCAGGATGGTATTTTCTTGCAAGACGCCTGAAGGCCTTCTTTATTTCCTTTTCATCTGCCTTTTTATCAACACCAAGAATTTTATAATAATCCTCTTTTGTAACAGTGGTCATGTTATCCTCTATATTAGTTTTATTATTATATAAAATATGAGTATAATATTGTCAAGTATTTTAAGTCCGCTTTTTTAAAGAGCTTGAAATATAATAAAAGATGTGATAAAAAGTCATACATGATATCAAAGGTTACAAGCAGTACCCTCATCGGTATTGATGCCTACCTCGTTGAGGTCGAGACAGATATCTCTGCAAGGGGATTGCCCTTCTTCTCCACTGTAGGGCTTCCAGATATGGCTGTGAAGGAAAGCAAAGACAGGGTGAGGGCCGCCTTAAAAAATACAGGTTTTGATTTTCCCCTTAAGCAGATTACTGTAAATCTCGCCCCTGCAGATATAAAGAAAGAGGGTTCTGCCTTTGACCTTCCGATCGCTATAGGGATAATAATCGCAGAGGGGGTTATCGATCAGAAAAGGGCAGAAGGTTACCTCCTTGTTGGAGAACTATCATTGAACGGAAAGGTGAAGCCCATAAGAGGGGCCCTTTCTATAGCGGTAACTTCATGGAAAAAAGGTTTAAAGGGATTAATCCTTCCTGCAGAAAACGCTGCTGAGGCCGCAGTTGTAAGGGGGATTCCGGCTTACGGGGTAGAAACCCTTCCCCAGGTTGTTGAATTCCTTAATGGCAACCTATCGATCCAGCCTACTACAACAGATATAGAGAAGGCGATGGTAGAGAACTCCTTCTATCAGGATGACTTCTCTGATGTTAAAGGACAGGAGCATGTAAAAAGGGCTATTGAGGTAGCTGCGGCAGGAGGTCATAACATTCTTATGATAGGGCCCCCAGGTTCAGGAAAGACCATGCTTGCAAAAAGACTTCCGACTATACTTCCGAGGATGAGCTTTGATGAGGCGCTGGAGACGACCAAGATACATAGCGTAATGGGCCTCCTTAAAGACCACCAGCCACTAATCGCTACCCGTCCCTTCAGGAGTCCGCACCATACAATCTCTGATGCAGGAATGATAGGAGGAGGGCAGATACCTAAACCAGGAGAGGTCTCCTTATCCCATAACGGTGTCCTCTTCCTCGATGAACTACCAGAGTTCAGGAGGAATGTCCTTGAGGTATTAAGACAACCACTCGAGGATGGAGATGTAACCATCTCGAGGGCAGTAACCTCTATTACATACCCCGCATCCTTCATGCTTGTTGCAGCATCAAATCCCTGCCCCTGCGGTTTCTACGGAGATATACGGCACGAATGTAGCTGCACGCCTTCACAGATACAAAAATACAGACACAGGGTATCCGGTCCTCTCCTCGACAGAATAGATATCCATCTTGAAGTCCCCTCCGTACCCTACAGGGAGCTCTCAGATACAGCCCAGAGTGAGCGATCTGATAATATACGTGAACGGGTAATGAAGGCCCGGGAGACACAGATAGAGCGATTCAAAAAAGACAGGGTATACTCGAATGCACAGATGCGTTCTAAACACCTCAAGCGATACTGTACCCTGGGTCCGGAGGCGCAGAGACTCCTCGAGATAGCAATGAACAAACTCGGCCTGTCTGCAAGGGCCTATACAAGGGTATTGAAGGTATCGAGAACAATTGCCGACCTTGTCCGCAGGGATGAAATATTGCCTGAAGATGTCTCAGAGGCAATCCAGTACAGAAGCCTCGACAGGGGGCAGTTCTGAAATCCACAAAGAAAAATCTATGCCAACCTCTGAACTCAGCACTTGAAAAGCCGCTCTAAATAATGTAGACTTTAACTGGAAATCAAAATAATTCCGTTTATTGTAAACTGTTAATTAATTCGGGAGGGAGGGCTATGGAAATAAAAGACCGCAGGTTGGGAAAGGATAGGAGATCAGGTAACGATCGCCGAAAATTTAATGACACGAACTTTAAGGGACCTGAACGCAGGAGTAGGAAAGAAAGGAGATTGGGAAAAGACAGAAGAAAATCTTAAAGAAAACTTCTCAGAGTCTTTAGCCATCAATTTTCCTAATCACTTATAAGAATAGGGAGTTTAACTATTCTGATTGACATTTAAGCCTGCCTGTGTTAAAAATTTTTAAAAACAAAACTATTTCTCATCACTCTATCCCTCTCCTCTACGAGTCGTAGATCACAAGAGGAAAGGGCATTTGCTTTTTTACATCCCCTCCCCTGGTGGGAGGGGATAAAGGGGAGGGGGTAGTATATTTTTAAGGGGGGAATCCAGATGTTTAAAGGTTCTATGGTCGCAATTGTAACACCCTTCAGGAAAGGAAAGGTGGACGAGAATGCCCTGGGAAATCTTATTGAGTCCCAGATTAAAGGGGGAACAGATGCGATCATTCCATGCGGTACTACCGGAGAATCTGCAACCCTTGATTATGATGAGCATTACAGGGTTATAGAATTAACCATTGAAGTGGTAAACAAAAGAGTCCCTGTCATTGCAGGTACCGGGGCAAATTCTACTGATGAGACGATAATAATGACTAAGAAGGCAAAAGAGTATAAGGCAGACGGCGTACTTCTTGTTACCCCCTATTATAACAAGCCTACACAAGAAGGACTTTATCAACACTATAAAAGGGTTTCCGAAGAGGTAGATATACCGATAGTACTTTATAATGTCCCTGGAAGGACAGGCGTGAACATGCTGCCATCTACTGTGGTACGGCTTGCAGAGATAGAAAATATCTTCGCGATCAAGGAGGCAACTGGTGATATGAAACAGGTGAGTGAGGACATAAGGATATGCGGTGAAAGGATTACCGTACTTTCAGGGGATGACTTCACGACATTCCCCTTGCTATGCCTCGGTGGAAAGGGGGTTATCTCTGTTACGGCTAATGTCGCACCATCAGATGTAGCGGGAATGATCGATGCCTTCATGGCTGGAAGGCTGGATGAGGCACGGAGACTCCATTACAAGCTCGAACCACTAAATCAGGCACTGTTCTTAGAGACAAACCCTATGCCTGTAAAGACCGCCCTCGGCATGATGGGTAAATGTTCCAATGAACTGCGATTACCCCTATGCCAGATGAGTGATACAAATAAAGAGAACCTGAGGAAGGTTCTGAAGGAGTACGGGTTGCTCGCTTGAGGGATACCTGATTCATGATCCAGGATAAATCCCCCTCAATCCCCCTTTTCCAAAGGGGGAGTAAAAATCATACATCAGGTATCGTACATCTTCTACTTTGTAGTTAACGAAAGGGATGTCTAATGATTAGGACAATAGTATCCGGTGCAGCAGGGAGGATGGGCGGAAGGATAATCGCCATTATGAAAGAGCTCTCTGACCTCAAGCTTGTCGGTGCATTGGAAAATAAAGGACATCAATCAATAGGGGAGGATTCTGGAGAGGTTGCAGGAATAGGGAAGAACGGCATAAATATAACTGATGACCTTGAAAAGATAATAAAATCCTCTGATGTAATTATAGACTTTACCCTCCCCTCTGCCACCATAGAGAAACTAAGAATAGCATCGAGAGAAGGACGGGCAATGGTTATAGGGACAACAGGTTTTACAAAGGATGAACTTTCTGAGGTAAAATCCTTAACGAGCTCGATTCCCTGCGTAATGGCACCTAATATGAGTGTAGGTGTTAATCTCCTCCTCAAGGTATTAGCCGATATCGCAAAGGTACTTAAAGACGACTATGATGTAGAGATCATCGAGGTACATCACAGAATGAAGAAGGATGCCCCGAGCGGAACCGCTTTAAAAATGGCGCAGGTACTTGCCGATGCCCTTGGAAGGAACCTCGATGAGGTAGGAACCTATGTAAGGAAAGGCATTATCGGGGAAAGACCGAAGAAGGAGATAGGCATACAGACTGTAAGAGCTGGAGATATTGTGGGAGAACATACAGTGCTTTTCGGGGGTCTTGGAGAAAGGATAGAGGTCGCTCACAGGGTCTCGAGCAGGGATACCTTTGCTAGGGGTGCGCTCAAGGCTGCCCAGTGGATTGTAAACAAGAAACCCGGCGTTTATGATATGCAGGATGTGCTGGGGTTGAAATAAATTTTTTCATGGAGAATAAACTTTGGGAATAAAAACTGTTGTCCTTGCTTATTCTGGCGGTCTTGATACATCTGTAGCCATTAATTGGCTTATCCAGAAATACAAGTGTACGGTAATAGCATTCTGTGCTGATCTCGGGCAGGGTGAAGACCTTTCAGACATAAGGAATAAAGCACTGAAAAGCGGTGCCTCCAAAGTATATCTGGAAGATCTTAAGGAAGAGTTCGCCAGGGACTTTGTTTTTCCTATGCTGAAGGGAAATGCAGTTTATGAAGGTCGTTACCTACTCGGTACCTCTATAGCAAGGCCACTTATTGCGAAGAGGCAGATAGAAATAGCAATAAAGGAGAAGGCTACTGCTGTTGCCCATGGTGCAACTGGTAAGGGTAATGACCAGGTGAGGCTTGAACTCACCTACTATGCCTTAAAACCGGATATAAAGATTATAGCGCCATGGAGGGAATGGGGTTTTAAATCAAGGAAATCCCTTATAGAATATGCAAGGAAAAACCATATACCGGTATCTGCAACCCCTGATAAACCATACAGCATTGACAGGAACCTCTTACATATAAGTTATGAAGGCGGTATCCTCGAAGACCCATGGAAAGAACCTCCACCTGATATGTATACCATGACTGTTCCTCCTGAGAAAGCACCTGACAGGGCTACCTATATAACTATTGATTATAAAAAGGGAGACGCTGTCGGACTTAACGGAAAGAGGATGAGACCTTCGATACTTCTTAAAAGGCTTAATGATCTCGGTGGTAAAAACGGTATTGGATGGGTTGATATGGTAGAAAACCGTTTTGTGGGTATGAAGTCGAGGGGTGTTTATGAAACACCAGGTGGTACTATCCTCCATGTAGCACATAGGGCAGTTGAATCAATCACAATGGATAGAGAGGTTATGCATCTGATGGATTCCCTTACCCCGCGTTATTCTGAGATTATCTATTATGGATACTGGTTCTCACCTGAGAGGGAACTGCTCCAGAAGATTATTGACGACTCCCAGGGGGATGTAACAGGCACTGTGAGGCTGAAACTCTATAAAGGTAATTGCGATGTCGTAGGGAGAAAATCTCCTTTGTCCCTCTATAGCCCTGAACATGCAACATTCGAAGAAGAGGTGGTCTATAACCAGAAGGATGCCGAGGGATTTATAAAGCTTAATGCCCTGAGGCTCAAACTGAGGTCTCTGATGAAGAAAAGGGGTCACTAAAAATGGCTAAAGAAAAACCATGGGGCGGGAGATTCAGAGAAAAGACTAAACGGGAAGTCGAGGAATTCACCGCATCCATCCGGTTTGACCAAAGACTTTACAGACAAGACATCCTCGGAAGTATTGCCCATGCAGAGATGCTCGCAAGACAGGGAATCATAAAGAAGGGAGAAGCTCAAAAGATAATCAAGGGTCTTAAGGTGATAAAGAAGGAGATCGAACGAGGGAATTTTCCCTTCAGGACTGAACTCGAGGATATCCATATGAATATAGAATCACGTCTTATTTATAAGATTGGGGGCGTCGGTGGTAAACTTCATACCGCAAGGAGCAGGAATGATCAGGTGGCTCTTGACCTACGACTCTATCTCAGGGATGAGATAAAGGAGATAGAATCTTTTATCCGTCGGCTCCAATCAAGCCTTATTAAAAAGGCAGAAGAGAACATAGATGCGATCATGCCTGGATATACACATCTACAGAGGGCGCAGCCCGTACTTTTTTCCCACTACCTCCTTGCCTATTTTGATATGTTTGAAAGGGACATTGAGAGGTTAAGGGATTGTCTTGAACGGGTGACTGTTTCTCCATTAGGAGCAGGTGCACTCGCCGGGACAGGTTTCCCTATAGACAGAAGATTTATAGCGAGAAGGCTCGGGTTCAAAAAGGTCTCTGAAAACAGTATCGATGCTGTAAGTGACAGGGACTTTGCTCTTGAGTTCGCCTCTGCATCTGCTATCCTTATGATGCACCTCTCAAGACTTTCGGAGGATATCATTCTATGGTCATCGCAAGAGTTTAACTTTATTGAGCTCCCTGATGCGCTTACAACAGGGAGCAGTATCATGCCTCAAAAGAAGAACCCCGATGTCCCTGAACTTGTGAGGGGAAAGACAGGGAGAGTCTACGGAAATCTAATCGGGCTACTCACGATGATGAAGTCCCTTCCACTCTCATATAACAGGGATATGCAGGAAGACAAAGAGTCTCTCTTCGATACTGTTGATACAGTTAAGGGATCACTAAAGATATTTACACTTTTGATCGAAAGAATAAAGATAAACAGGGAAAAGATGCTTAAGGCGGCAAGAGAAGGGTTTATGACATCAACAGAAATGGCTGATTACCTTGTAAGGAAAGGGGTCCCTTTCAGAAAGGCCCATGAAATTGTTGGCAGGATTGTTAGATTTGCAATAAATCAAGGGCGGTTACTGGAGGAGATCCCACTCAAGATGTTAAAGCAGTTTTCAGACCTAATAGGTTCTGATATCTATAAATACCTTTTACCTGAGAAATCTCAAGAACTCAAATCTTCTTCCGGAGGGACATCTAAAAGAAATGTTCTCCGAAGGATAAAGAGACTGAAAAAGCAATGGAGATAAAGAGAGTCTGGGGTCTGGTGTCTAGAGTCTGTGGTCAAAACCTTTTTTGTTTTCGCCCTTCACTGTTCATCGTCCTCCTTTTATTGTTGACTTTCTATTCTTCTCTCTTCACTCTATTTACTGCCTGTGGCAGAAAGGGAGATCCCAAGGTTCCAGTCCGTTATGTTCCTGGAGCAGTTGAGGAACTCATAGCAATACCAAAAGAGAATACGGTTCTTTTACGCTGGAAATTTCCTGAAAAAAATGAGGATGGCTCTCCCATTAAAGACCTTGCAGGTTTTGTAATTTTAAGGGCCGATATCTCAGAGAGCGTTTATGAATATAAAAAAGTTAGTTCTATAGATCTGGATAAACCTGAACCTTCCATTATAAAAGAAAATATGGTAGTATATGTAGATAAGGGTGATGACCTCTCTCCACGAGGCCTGAGTTATGGCAAGACATACGGGTATATGATCTTAAGCGTCAATAAGTCAAAAATATTGAGTAAAGAGAGAGTATCTAAAATAACCCTCTCGGTTCCACCAAGCATACCCGGGAGTTTCAGGGCAACTCCCGGTGAAGGAACCGCAACACTTAGCTGGACGCCTCCTCTTAAGAGGATCGACGGATCAGAACTAACAGATCTTAAAGGATATAATATCTACAGAAGCAAAGAAAAAGGGATTTACGGAGATAGACCTATTAACGCTGGACTTATAGTTAGTCTGACATTTAGGGATCAAGGGCTTGAGAACAATATTGCCTATTATTATATTATTAAGGCAGTGAACACACTCACGCCACCCTGGAATGAGGGGCCACCTTCAGATGAGATCTCAGCTACACCTCAGAGGATGACTCCACCCTCCCCACCTAAGAGACTTATAGCGGTTCCAGCAGATAATAAAATATTCCTCACCTGGGATGAAAATAAAGAAATAGAACTTGCTGGTTATAGGGTATACCGCTCTTTAAGCTCTAAAACAGGGTATTCTTTATTGCCCCCTGAAACTATATTCAAAACAACCTTTACAGATACGAATGTTGTCCCTAAAAGAAAGTATTACTACAGGGTCACTGCAATAGATAATGCACTAAAACCAAATGAGAGCCTTCCTTCAGAAGAAGTAGAGGCACAAATAAAATAAGGAGGAAAAATGAAAATATTGCTTATATCACCAGAAATTGAAGATTCCCATTTAAGGTTTACAAAAAAGGAGGCCCGTTCCTTCTGGTTCCCAAGGCTGAGCCTCACAACGCTCGCATCCTTTGTACGTCCAGACGATGAAGTGAAAATTGTTGACGAGACCGTTGATAAAATAGATTTCGATATGGATGTTGATCTTGTTGGCATATCCGTTATGACCTATCATGCACCAAGGGCCTATGAGATATCCGAGAAGTTCAGAAAAAGAGGTATTACAGTGGTTCTCGGCGGAATACACCCAAGTGCTATGCCTGATGAGGCAGGGCTTCATGCCGATTCAGTAGTAATAGGAGAGGCTGATGAGACATGGCCAAAATTATTAAGCGATTTCAAAAGGGGAGAATTGAAGCCTCTTTATAGACAGGTCGGTCTTCCGAGTTTAGAAAATCTGCCAGTTCAAAGACTAGATCTTCTTAAAACAGGTGCATATATGACTAATAATTGTGTGCAGACAAGCAGGGGATGCCCACATGGATGTGATTTCTGTTCTGTGACTAAATTCTTTGGAAAGACCTACCGCTATAGACCTGTAAGGGATGTAATAAAAGAGGTAGAGTCACTTCCTGGAGACTACCTTGTCTTTGTAGATGATAATATTGCAGGTAACAGAAGGTATGCAAAGGAACTCTTCACCGCACTTAAACCCCTCAAGAAACGATGGGGCAGTCAGAGCAGTCTTTCCCTTGCAAATGACCCTGAGCTTCTTAAACTCGCTGCTGACAGCGGTTGCGGTGCCATGTTTGTTGGGATTGAAACATTATCGCAGGATAACCTTCAAGGTGTTAATAAAGGTTTTAATAAGGTTTCTTCTTATCATGATTTAATTCAGAGGTTTAATGATAACGGTATAATGTTGAATGCAGGTATAATTTTCGGCTTCGATAATGATGATGAATCTGTTTTTGAAAAAACTGTTGATTTCCTTATAAAAAACCATATCGGTCTTGTATTATTTAGTATCCTTACACCTTTACCAGGCACGGGTTTTTATAAAAGGGTCGAACAGGAAGGAAGGATTATTGACAGAGACTGGACTCATTATGACGGGAGACATATAGTATTTAAACCAAGGCTTATGCCTCTGGATTCACTACAGGATGGTTTTTATTGGTCCTACCGCCAGTTTTATTCCTATGGTTCTATTATAAAGCGAATTCTTCATTCTCCTGAAGATGCCCTTAAAATATTTTTCCTTAATCGCGGTTACAGGAGAATGGTCTTACGGGCACCCGAGGGAAAACTTCCTGTTATTGCAGATATCCTAAAAAAACTTCAGGGTATTATTCCTGTGAAAGAAAATTCCGGTTTTATCCATAACACACTTGATTCGATCAAGGATACAATGGACGATCTTTCTTCTGATGTCAGTGGTTTTCTTAAAATTAAATCAAAAAAGACAGAAATTATGAGCTTCATTCATGGACATTCTCTTTTGGTAGACCTTGAAGGAACGCTAGATAGATATTCTGCTTTAAGACTTAAGAAAATGCTTATTAATACTATAAAAAATTTAAAGATGGATGTTGTTGTTAATTTTGAAAATCTCAAGAAGGCAACACCAATGGCTTTACAGACATTATTATCTAACATACCGAAAGAAATAAAACCCCTTAATGTCAGTCCTGTGTTTCAAGAAGTTTTAAAAAATAATTTTGTTTTTGATATTAACAAAGAAGATATTAAACTCTAATACTAATAATAAAATATATATTTATAGTAATAATAATAAATAGTGTTAATATCTTAACAAAGACATAAATAAAGACAAAAGAAAAGAAAAACAAGAAATAAAAAGTTATTAAGAACGTCTCTTATTAACAAACAAAAATACCTTGCCTAAATCAATAATGTTTTTTAAAATATATTAACAGCTTATCAAGAAAATAACGGTTCATTTTTAAAGAAAAACAAGAGTTTTTCTTGCTTGAATATTTCTTTAAAAATCAACATCTTAATAAAAGAAAAAACGTATAAAATATTGATCCCCGAAGGGATATAACTAAAGGAAAACAAATGGTAAAAAGAATTATTAACAGGTGTTGATAAGGTTGTGTATAAAGTAAAGAAAATATAAGATGGAAAAAAAAGAATTGTGGCATAAAATCCTAAGTGTTATCGAAGAGAAAATACCCCCTCAAGGATTTGAGATGTGGTTTAAACCTATAAGGTTAATCTCTTTTTCTGAAAAAGAGGCAGAAATTGAAGTGCCAAATAGGTTCTTTAAGGAATGGATAGAAGAACGATATCAAGGTTTAGTAACAGAAACACTAGAAAGAATTTCTGAAAAAAAAGATATTTCATTGAAAATATCAGTCTCTAAAAAGGAGAAAACCGAAAACAAAATAAAAGAAAAAAACAACGGTCAAATAAACAAAGTGCAAAGAGAATCCAGTGGAACAGGCGTAAATCCAAAATACACATTTGAAAAATTTATAGTAGGACTCAGTAACCAATTTGCACATGCAGCAGCAAGAGCCGTAGCAGAAAAGCCAGCATTTTCATACAACCCTTTATTTATATACGGAGGAGTTGGCTTAGGAAAGACACATCTAATGAATGCTATAGGTAATAACATCATAAATACAAACACAAAACCTCTCCTGAAATTAGCCTATATGCCTTCAGAAGTATTTACAAATGAACTTATAACCTCAATTAGATACCAAAAGATGGAAGATTTTAGAAATAAATATAGAGGTATGGACATTCTGCTTATGGACGACATCCAATTTATTGCAGGAAAGGAAAGAACCCAGGAAGAATTTTTCCATACATTCAATACACTGTATGAAACCCAGAAACAGATAGTTATTTCAAGTGACCGTTTTCCTAAAGAGATGCCAGAGATAGAAGAAAGACTAAGGTCAAGGTTTGAATGGGGTCTTATAGCGGATATACAGCCACCAGATCTTGAAACTAAGGTTGCCATTCTTGAGAAAAAAGCAGAACTCGAAGGCATTAAGCTACCAAAGGATGTCTCAATATTTATTGCATCAAAGATTAAAACAAATATAAGGGAACTGGAAGGCTGCCTTATAAGGTTAGGGGCGTATTCAGCACTTAAAAAAATAGAGATTTCTTTAGAACTGGCAAAAGATATTCTGAAAGATGTAATATATGAAAGAGAAAGGGTAATAACAGTCGAGGATATTCAGAAGACTGTCGCTGAAAATTTTGGTATTAAACCACAGGATATGAAGATAAAAAGAAGGACAAGAGAAATAGCCTTTCCAAGGCAAATAGCGATGTATTTATGCAGGAAATTGATAAATATTTCTCTAAATGAGATAGGAAAACATTTTGGAGGAAAAGACCACTCAACCATAATACATTCAACAAAACTTATAGAAGACAAGATAAAAAGGGATGAGGAAATTAAAGAAAAGATTGAAGGCATAATAAAAACACTAAAAGGATAATTATTGATAGGTAATTATATTTGTGAAATGAGCCTTAATAAATCAGATAGGAGGAAGGGATGAAAATACAGGTTAAAAGAGAGGAAATATTGAAAGTGATCCAAAGAACACAGGGTATTGTAGAAAAAAAGAGCACTATGCCAATACTGTCTAATCTACTCATAGAAACAGAGAAGGGAGGAATAGACATAGTAGCTACAGACCTTGAGATAGGGATAAGGGATAAATGTCCTGCCAAGGTTTTAGAAGAAGGTGGAGTTGCATTGTCTGCAAGGAAGGCCTTTGAGATACTAAGAGAGATCAACGGTGAAGATATACTAATAGAGAAAGAGAATAATAATTGGGTAAAAATTACAAATGGACACAGTGAATTCAGAATAATGGGCATAGGAAAGGAAGAGTTTCCTACCCTCCCTGAAGCTAAAGAGGCAACCCTTTTAACATTGGACGCAGACCTATTAAATAAGATGTTGAAGAAGACGATCTATGCCTCGGGGGAAAGTGATAGCAGGTATGTTCTTAATGGTCTCCTCTTTGCACTAAGGCCTGCGGCGAAGAATATATCCCTTACTATGGTAGGAACTGATGGACATAGACTTGCGATCATTAATAAAAGTATAGAAGCAAATAATACGGGGTTAAAGGGTGAACAAAGCGTAATAATTCCTAAAAAAGCTGCAATAGAGATAAAAAAGCTACTGGACGAAGGAGACGAAGCCTTATCTATCAGTCTCGACAAGAACCATATTATATTTAAAAGAGGTAATACAATACTCTTGTCAAGACTTATAGAAGGTAATTATCCAAGTTATGAACAGGTTCTTGTTACCACCCATGATAAAAAGATTGCCTTAAACAGAGATTTGTTTATGGGAGCATTAAGAAGAGTGTCTATTCTATCAAAAGAAAAGACAAATGCGGTTAAACTCGATATCGAAAAAGACAAAATATTGCTCTCCACGAGTAACCCGGATATGGGAGAAGCCAAGGAAGAGCTGGAGGCATCTTATAAAGGTGAGTCCTTGGCTATCGGGTTTAATGCAAGATATCTTATCGATGCCTTGGGAGCGATGGATAGCGAGAATATTACTATTGACCTCTATGATCCCTTGAGCCCTGCTTTCCTGATGGAAGAAGGAGAAACTGACTACAAGTGTGTTGTGATGCCAATGAGGATTTAATGGAAGAAAAATTAATGAAAGAGAAATACGATGCAGAAAACATAAAAGTCCTTGAAGGATTAGATCCAGTAAGGAAAAGGCCTGCTATGTATATAGGTAGCACCGGCAGTTCTGGGTTGCACCACCTTGTATACGAACTGATGGATAACAGTGTGGATGAGGCATTAGCAGGATTCTGCAAAAAGATTGATATCATAATCCATACCGATAACAGCGTGACTGCCATAGATGATGGAAGGGGTATACCAACGGGGATGCACTCCACAGGAAGAACAGCGGCTGAGGTGGCGCTTACAGAACTTCATGCTGGAGGGAAATTCGATAATAAGGCCTACAAGGTTTCAGGGGGGTTACATGGAGTGGGAGTTTCTGTTGTTAATGCCCTTTCAGAGTGGTTGGAGCTCGAGATAAAACAGAATGGTCTCGTTTACCAGCAGAGGTATGAAAGGGGTGTACCGCAGGATTCCCTCAGGGTTACAGGGAAGACAAAGGGATCGGGAACAAAGATAACCTTCAAGTCGGATCCAGAGATATTCGAAGAACTGGAATTCAGCTATGATGTCCTCAGCCAAAGGTTAAGGGAATATGCCTTTCTCAATAAGGGGCTACATGTGTCGATACTCGATGAGAGGACGGATAAGAAGCAGAACTTTATCTATGAAGGTGGAATCAAATCCTTTGTGGAGCATCTTAACAAGAACAAGACACCTCTCCATCCAAAACCCATATATATTCAAAAAGAAAGAGATAGTATCTCTTTGGAGGTCGCCATACAGTATAATGATGGTTACGCGGAAACCATATTTTCTTTTGCAAATAATATAAATACACAGGACGGAGGGACACACCTTATAGGTTTTAAGGCAGCCCTTACTAGAACTATCAATAGCTATGCTACCTCAAGAGGTCTTTTGAAGAATGGAAAAGAGACTCCCACAGGAGATGATATAAGAGAGGGGCTTACAGCAGTAATAAGCGTGTTACTTCAAAATCCCCAGTTCGAGGGGCAGACGAAGGCCAAGCTCGGTAATAGCGAGGTTAAAGGGATAGTAGAGGCTGCAATCAATGAAGGTCTTTTAGAGTTTTTAGAGGAAAACCCAGCAACAGCAAAAAAGATAATCGAGAAATGTCTCCAAGCTGCAAGGGCAAGAGAGGCAGCAAGAAAGGCAAGAGAACTTACAAGGAGAAAAGGGGCTTTAGATGGAGGAGGGCTGCCCGGAAAACTTGCCGATTGTGCAGAGAAAGACCCATCCCTTAGCGAGCTCTTCATCGTTGAGGGAGATTCTGCAGGAGGCTCTGCCAAACAGGGAAGGGACAGAAAAAATCAGGCTATCCTGCCTCTCAGAGGAAAGATACTAAATGTCGAGAAAGCAAGGATAGACAAGATGCTATCGAGTGAAGAGATAAAAATAATAATTATAGCCCTTGGTACAGGTATAGGGAGTGAGGATTTTGACATAAATAAGATAAGATACCATAAGATCATTATAATGACAGATGCAGATGTAGACGGGGCGCATATAAGAACACTTCTTCTGACCCTTTTTTACAGGCAGATGCCACAGATAGTAGACAAGGGATATCTTTATATAGCACAACCCCCTCTATTCAGAGTGAAACGCGGGAAAACAGAACGATATGTTCAAAATGAGGCATTGTTGAATGATATGCTTATTGAGATGACGTCAGAGGAAATAGAACTCTCTACATCAAAAAGTGGTTCTCAGGCATCGTCTAACCTGACAGGAGAAAGACTCGTAACAGTCCTCAAGAAACTCATAGCCTTTGATAAAGTGATGGAAAGGTTCAGGAGAAGAAGGGGTGACCCCGAGATATTCATGGCCTTTCTTCTACAAAAGAATCTAATGAAGGCAAGTTTAAAAGATAAGGAGAAGCTAAATCTGATAATCAAGGGAGCGAAGGCATATCTTTCAAAGGCGCTAAAAGAGCCGATAACTATACATCTTGAGAAAGATGAAGAACATGAGTCATTCAGGATTTCTGCCGAATACAAAAAGGATGGTGAGGTTCACAGGCTTATCATAGATGAAGAACTTTTATCATCATCAGAATTTAGAGAACTTCAGGGTCAGAGGTCTGCTATTGAGGCGATAGGAGAGGCGCCCTATAAAATAAAGGAGAAGGATGAAGAGAAGGTTTTCAATTCCCATAAGGAATTACTGGATTATTTACTTAATGTCGGCAAGAAAGGACTTACAATACAGAGATATAAGGGACTTGGAGAGATGAATCCAGAACAACTATGGCAGACAACGATGAACCCCGACACGAGAACCCTTTTGAGTGTGACAATAGAGGATTCAGTAAAGGCGGAGGATTTGTTCACAACCCTCATGGGCAGCCAGGTAGAACCGAGGAAGAACTTCATCCAGAGGCATGCCCTTGAGGTGAGGAATCTGGATATATAGTAGTTAGCGAGCCGATTATGTCATTCCGATCCCTTCGGCTGTCATGCCGAGCGAAGTCGAGGCATCTCATCAGTTGCTGAGGGCAGGCTCCGCGAGGAATCTGACCCGAAGGGTCTTTGCGAGGGCGAAGCCCGTGGCAATCTCAGGGGATTGCTTCATCGTCCCGATTCCATCGGGACTCCTTGCAATGACATTTAAATAGTTTTTTGAAATTATGCAGACGCAAGAAAGAAAGATACCAATAAATATAGAAGATGAGATGAAGACCTCTTACCTCGATTACGCAATGAGCGTAATTGTTGGTAGGGCACTCCCTGATGTGAGGGATGGGTTGAAACCTGTCCAGAGGAGGATACTTTATGCGATGTTCAGAGAAGGACTCCTGTCAGGGAAGAAATACTCGAAGTGTGCCGGTGTTGTAGGAGAAGTGCTAAAGAAATATCACCCACATGGCGATATGGCTGTTTATGATGCCCTTGTAAGGCTCGCCCAGGACTTTAACATGAGGTATCCCCTTATAGATGGTCAGGGAAACTTCGGTTCTGTAGACGGTGACCCCCCTGCGGCCTACAGGTATACAGAGGCAAGGCTCATGAAGATAGCGGAAGAGATGCTTGCTGATATTGATAAAGAAACAGTAAAGTACGTCCCTAATTTTGATGGAAATACTGAAGAACCAACAATCCTTCCGACAAAAATTCCCAACCTTATGATTAACGGTTCCTCCGGTATTGCAGTAGGCATGGCAACGAATATCCCTCCGCATAACTTAGGAGAGGTTGTGAATGGACTAATAACAATGATAGATGACCCCGAAGTAACGATTCAGGAACTAATGAAAGCTATCAAAGGACCGGATTTTCCCACTGCAGGGATTATTTATGGTCTTGAGGGTATACATAATGCCTATACACACGGAAGAGGCCTCATACAGGTAAGGGCAAAGGCTTATATAGAGAAAGTCCCAAGGACAGAGAAAGAGAGTATTATTATCACAGAACTCCCCTATCAGGTGAATAAGGCAAGGCTTATTGAGAATATCGCTGAACTTATCAGGGATAAAAAAATAGAAGGCGTAGGAGATCTCAGGGACGAGTCTGACAGGGAGGGAATGAGGATCGTGCTCGAACTTAAAAAAGGAGAACTGGCACCTGTGATCCTCAACCAGCTCTATAAACATACCCAGATGCAGGCTACATTTGGTGTAATAATGCTCACACTTGTTAACAATCAGCCGAGGGTGCTTAACCTCAAGAAGCTATTAGGTGCCTTCCTGCAACACAGGCGGGAAGTGGTATTCAGGAGGACTACCTACGATCTGAGAAAAGCCGAAGAGAAGGCGCACATCCTTGAGGGACTCAGGATTGCCCTTGAAAACATCGACAGGGTGA
>CAKKSD010000014.1 GCA_919902995.1 Thermodesulfovibrionia bacterium | reverse complement strand
AAACCGGACATTTCTATTTTGGTAAGAATAGGACATTTCTAAATTGGCTTGACACGCTTCAGAAAAAACTTGACACAGGGCATAAAGATGATATAGTTTTTCAATCATAATAAGACTTATACATACAGTCTCACCTCTCCATCTTTAGAGGGTGGGACAAATAATGGAGGAAAATATGAAAATAATTAGAAGACTTCTTGCGGTTCTATTTATAACACTGACTATAACAGAGACAGTCTTTGGGGCTCATCCACTTGTCACAGATGATACGGGTACGCAAGGGGCTGGAAAGTTTCAGATTGAAGTTAACAGCGAATTTACTAATGACAAAGAGACAGTGGCAGGGGTTGTTATAAAAGAGAAAGGCGGTGAAGTAGTAACTATTCTGTCTTATGGGCTTATAGATAATTTGGATATAGTTCTCGGTATGCCTTATCAGTGGAAAAAAGTAAAAGAAAACGGAATTATTATCTCTGATGAAAAGGGATTTTCCGACATGCCCATAGAACTTAAATGGAGATTTTTTGAGAATGATGGTTTAAGTTTTGCTTTGAAACCAGGTCTCACCTTACCAACAGGTAATGAGAACAAGGGCCTGGGCAACGGCAAACTATCATATGGTCTGACCTTCATAACGACAACAGCGATTGAGCCATGGGCATTCCATTTCAATCTCGGATATATATATAATAGATATAAGTTGCAGGCGGATAAAGACGCTAACAGGAATGGTATATGGCATGTATCCATTGCCTCCGAAGTGGAGGTAGTCAAAGACCTGAAGGTTGTTGCAAACATCGGAATGGAGAGGAACCCAGACAAAACATCAAATACGCATCCTGTCTTTATTCTGGGGGGGTTGATTTATTCAGTAACCGAGAACTTTGATATAGATGTAGGCATTAAGGGTGGGCTGACTAAACCAGAGACAGACTATTCAGTCCTTGCAGGTGTAACCTGTAGATTTTAAATTTATGAACGTATCTAATTTTATAAAAATCTTGACTTTCATTAGGGTTTTGATAAAATCGTGTTAAGTTCAAATATCAGAAATACTTCTTTTTCATCCAAATTTGTGAGCATAAACGAGCTTGTTTGCCTAAAACAAGTTATATGAAATAGCAGCATACATTTAATTAAATAGAAAGGAGGCAGAAAATGTTAAGGGTAGCTATAAAAATATTGGTAATAAGTTTCTTTTTTATTGTTATGACTGGGTATTCTATTGCTGCTGAAAAAGGTGTCGTGACTTATGAAAAAGACATCAAAAAGATAACCTCTGAAAAGTGTATCTTCTGTCATGGTAGCGATTCCCCTACAATTGACGAGTTTGATAAGGATAAGGAAGGATTCAAGAAGAAGATGAAGGGTCCAAGGATGGAGACATACCAAAATCTGATGATATTCGTTAATGGAAAGGATGCTGGTGCTGTAATGAGAAGGCTTGACGATGGGAAGAATACAAAAGATGGTAAGCCTGGCAATATGTACCAATTTCTTGGGAATACGGATAATGAAAGGGCTAAAAACTTTGAAGTATTTAAGAAATGGGTTGGCAACTGGACCTTAAAAAAGAAGAAAGAGCTAACCGAAGATGAATTAAAGACTATTAAGGCAATAGAGAAGTAGAAAGATAATTCTTGAAAACATAGATGTTACAGCTGTTTCATATAACATCAGAGTGCTTGAGATTAATATCCAAGGGATACATCATTCTCAAGCACTCGAAACATTGTCGTTATTGTTTATCGATTATTTTTGCTTGATTTTCGTTAGAGAGTATAAGGTCTTTAATAACCTTTCCAGAGGGTCCTAAGGTCTTAAGCTCTTTGCCATTAAATTCTATCTTTATACCGCCGGCATTTCCGATAGTCAAGCTAAAATTCTTCCTGGCATTAAAATTAATACTATCTCCAACATTCAGCAGTGCCTCCCTTACTTCATCCCCATCTATAAGAATCTTTATCCATGTTTCCTCTACTGCCTCAATAGAAAGGGTTAACTCCTGAGGAATTTCAGTAGGTAAGATAGTTGAAGATGTAGGTGATGTAGGTGATGCAGGTTTGGTTATTTTATTGACCTCTCTAGAAGAAAGAGTGGGACGTTCCCTCTTCTTTGGCAAACCCTGAAAAAGAATAATAACAATTAGCAGAATAGGAACTGCCCATGCCCATGAAGGAAGCTTACGATGCCTAAGCCATGAAATAAACCTGTAATGCCCCTCTTTTTTGTTCTCTTGTGCAATCTCTTCTTCTCGATCTTTCTTTTCAGAAAGGAGGCTATATCTTTCAAAGATCTCTTTTTCTTGAAGTCCGAGAGCTTTAGCATATAACCGTATAAATCCCTTTAGAAAGATCTCTCCAGGAATCCTGTCAAATTGGTTCTCCTCGATATACCTTAAGTAACTTATCCCTACCTTTATCTTATCAGAGATATCCCTGAGACTGAGACCTTTTAGTTCTCTCTGTCTGCGTAAATATTCGCCAAGGGATTCCATTTTTCTATTTTTTATTTAAGGAGGTCTATATACCTCTTTGAGGACGATGCCAATTCACTATTAGGAGACAACTCTATTACCTTGCCAAAGTAAGAAATAGCTCTCTCCTTCTCACCTATCTTAAAATAAGCCAATGCAAGCTCATAATAGGCTTCTGAAAAATTCTGGTATATCTTGATGGCTTGTTCAAATTCAGCTATTGCTTCCTTTATCTTCCCCAGCGATATAAAGGCAAGCCCAAGGTGATAACGGGCACGTTCGAAATTTGGTCTAATTATCAGTGCATCCTTATAGGAGTCTATTGCCTGGAGGATATCACCTTTACTGTAGAAAGCATAGCCAATGTTAAAATATGCAGAATCGGGAAACTGATAGAGGGGGTTCTTAAGGGCTTCTCTATATTCCTTTATTGCCTCATCCCATCTTTTGAGTTTTGCATAAACAAGGCCTAAATTATTATATGCCTCTGAAAAATTTGGATCTATAAGGATCGCCTTCTTATATGAATCAATAGCCATTTCCAACTTCCCTTGAAAGTCGTATACTATACCAATACCATAGTGGGCATCCTTATTTCTCGGATCAAGTTCTAATGCCTTCTGGAACTCAATAAAGGCTTGCTGAACCTTCCCCTCATTGAGATGGGACACACCTATCTTATAATGGGCTTGGGATTTCTGCACCATTTCGATGGTTGGCTGGGTTGTGGTACAGCCTAGTAAAACTAAAAATGAAAAATTTAATATGCAAAATATAAAATTTCTATTCCTCATCGAAGGTCCTCAAAAAATGTCAGTCTTTTGAATTCCCTGAATCTCTCTTCAATCTCTTTATAATCAAGATCTTTTATTCTATTAAGACTGAAGTCCTCCACATTATAAGATGCCATTACACTTCCGAAGATTATAGCCTGTCTCATACTGCTCTCGCTAAAATTATTGGTATTAGAGAGATAGCCGAGGAAACCACCGGCAAAGCTATCACCTGCTCCTGTGGGGTCAAAGACCGTCTCTAAAGGGTAGG
The DNA here is from genome assembly GCA_919902995.1 of Thermodesulfovibrionia bacterium. GTDB lineage: Bacteria > Nitrospirota > Thermodesulfovibrionia > JACRGW01 > JACRGW01 > JACRGW01. The sequence continues at coordinate 19,192 of CAKKSD010000014.1, read as the reverse complement.
CTGGTGCTAAAAACATACTGTTTCCATTAAACATAAGTGCCCCATACTCACCCCTCTTTATTATAAGGGTTTTCGGACCAAAGGAGCTTATTTTCTGTGCCGCTTTTACGAGATTCGGCTCCCTTGCAAGCTCCCTCGCCTCTCCATCATTAATCAATAATATATTGACTTCTTTAAGTACCATTTTTAGAACATCGTACTTACCTTCAATCCAGTAATTCATTGTATCACATGCTATAAGCTCAGGATTCTTCATCTGGCGTAGAACCTTTATTTGCAGTTCTGGGTCTATATTGGCAAGGAATACTATTTTTGAATCCCTGTAGTCTTCAGGAACTATCGGATCGAAACTTTCGAAGACATTGAGCTGGGTCTCAATGGTATGGGCTTCGTTAAGTTCGTAGCCATATCTCCCTTTCCATCGGAAGGTCTTACCTCTGGCTCTTGTGAGTCCTCTTATATCAATATTCCGGCTACTTAAAAGGTTAACATGGTCTTCTGGGAAATCTTCTCCAACTACCGCGATGAGCCTTACATCAGTAAAATAGCTCGCTGCAGTAGAAAAATAGGTAGCAGATCCCCCCAGGACCTCTTCTGCAGTACCGAAAGGGGTCTCTACGGTATCAAACCCAACTGAGCCAACTACAAGGAGACTCATTTTATATATTTTCCGATAAGGGGACCAAGCCTCTTCTTAGTCTCCTTTGAAATTGCCTTTGTGTCAGTTATAATAGCACTTTCTAATGCCCTGGGGCAGGGACATATCCTTTCACTATCCAATCTTCCCAGGGCTTCCATTATGATATCTTTGGCGGTATCAACATTCTTCTTTAGAGTCGCTATAACCATCTCAACTGTAACATCTTCTGCATGGGCGTGCCAGCAGTCATAATCTGTAGCCAAGGCAAGGGTTGCATAACATATCTCTGCCTCTCTTGCAAGTTTTGCCTCCTGTATGTTAGTCATACCGATAACATCTACACCCCACTGACGGTAGATCATGGATTCACCCCTTGTAGAAAATTGAGGACCCTCTATACAGAAATAGGTTCCTCCCTTATGAACCTTCCCACCTATCTTCTTACCAGAATCGTAAAGTACAGATAAAAGTTCAGGACATACAGGATCGGCCATAGCAACATGGCAGACAATACCATCTCCGAAGAATGTGCTTTTTCTCTGCTTTGTATGGTCATAGAATTGGTCAGGAATAACAATATCCCCGGGTATTATTTCATTTTTCATACTACCCACAGCAGAGACAGAGATTATTCTCTCCACACCAAGGACTTTCATTCCGTATATATTTGCCCTGAAATTTATCTCTGTAGGCATGATCCTGTGGCCTCTGCCATGTCTCGGTAAAAAGGCAAGTTTAACCCCTTTAAGTGTCCCGAGCAAATATTCATCAGAAGGTTCTCCGAAGGGTGTAGTTACCCTCATAGTCCTTAGATCTTCTACCCCCTCCAACATTTCATAGAGGCCACTCCCTCCAATGACACCGATTTTGGCTTCTTGATGTACCTCCGGCATAGGAAAATAGTATCAGAATATATCCTAAAAGGCAAATGAATATCTGATCAACTACCATCTCTTTTTAAAGTAATCATCAAGTATCTTAGCGTGGTCAAAAACAATGGGGGATGGAAGGTTGTCCTTATTGAAGACACCTATCTCATTAGCATCATCTGCTGCCTTCGGCTCACTTTGTGCCCTTGCAATATATACTGTACTTATTGTATGGAACCTCTCATCCCTATCAGGGTCTGAATAGGTATGAAACTGTCGGATGAGATTAACATCGAGCGACGTCTCCTCCCTAGCCTCTCTAATAGCAGCTTTTTCAAGAGACTCTCCATAATCCACAAAACCACCGGGAAGTGCCCAGCCAAAGGGAGGGTTCTTCCTCTTTATGAGGACTATGCCTTCTTTTACCTCTATGATTATGTCAATAGTAGGAATGGGGTTTTTAAAGGTTTTATCTTGTACCACAGGTATTTCCTTACTATCTTGATCTCAAAAAATAGATATAGGGGTTTTATCAATGTCCACAAAACAAAGTAGGACAGCCGTCTCGGCTGTCAAATTATTTAATCTCCTTAGGACAGGCGAGACGCCCGTCCTACCAGCATTTGGCATATCTATATCCTTTTTTTAGTTAACATCTTCACTTTACAGCACTTTCCTTAATTTTTCAACATCTGTTGATTGCTGTATTCATCTTGACAGTTTCTAAAGAGTGTGATTTAATTCAATCAGCCAAAGTCCTTTCAGGACATGTAATCATTGACCTGTCAGCTAAGATGAGAATGTCTTCAGCCAATAATATTATAGTAATTATTCCAGATTTTCGTTATCGTATGGCAAAGCGTCACTTCGGCTATTAGGCGGATGAACAAAGTGCCCCTTCAGTCAATGACTCGTAGAGGGGCATTTTGTTCATCCGTCAGCCCGTTATGTGAAATAGATAAAGGAGAATTTTTCTGAATACTAACGATCTAAAAGAATTAAAAATAGGAGATTTGACGGCAAAACTTCCTATAATTCAAGGAGGAATGGGAATTGGAATTTCCCTGTCCGGGCTGGCATCCGCAGTAGCTAATGAAGGCGGTGTCGGAGTTATTGCTACCGCAGGTATTGGAATGCTTGAACCCGATTTCTCTACGAATTGGTTGGAAGCAAATATTAGAGCGTTAAAAAAGGAGATTAAAAAAGCCAGAGAATTAACCAAAGGAATTCTTGGTGTCAATATCATGGTGGCATTATCAAATTATGCTGATCTGGCAAGAACTTCTATTGAGGAGGGGATAGACATCATCTTTTCCGGGGCCGGACTTCCCCTTAATCTTCCACAGTTTTTAAAAGGAAGCACAAAGACGAAGTTGGTTCCCATTGTTTCTTCTGGAAGGGCGGCCAGTATTATTTCTAAAAAATGGTCAGATAAATATAACTATCTCCCTGATGCTATAGTCGTAGAGGGGCCACGGGCGGGGGGACATCTTGGGTTCAAAGAAGACCAGATTAGCGATCCTGCGTATTCGTTAGAAAAACTTATTCCAGAAGTGATTAAAGCGGTAAGACCGTTTGAGGAAAGGCATAAGAAACCTGTCCCCGTAATTGCCGCTGGAGGTATATATGTAGGAGAAGATATTTATAAATTCTTACAATTGGGTGCCTCGGGAGTACAGATGGCAACACGTTTTGTTACCACTTATGAATGTGATGCATCGATAAAGTTTAAGCAAACTTATATTGATTCGAGTAAAGAAGATATCGTAATTATCAAAAGTCCGGTTGGTATGCCAGGAAGAGCAATTAGAAACAATTTTATTGATGATGCCAATAAGGGGGAAAAGAAACCGTTTAAATGTCCCTATCATTGTATTATAACCTGTGATTATAAAAACAGCCCCTATTGCATTGCCCTTGCTTTACTAAATGCCAGGAAGGGCAATTTAGAACACGGATTTGCGTTCGCTGGAGAGAATGCTTATAGAGCAAAGGAACTTATTTCTGTTAAAGAATTGATAGAATCTTTGATAAAAGAGTATAAGAATGTGTCTAAGTGAACTACTTTACACAACAGTATGTTTGCGTAAAGGCTTTGCCACATTTTAAATGTTAAATGGGAGGTTGTTCTATTTAAATACTGCCTGCACCGGACGTTTAACACGCCACAAAAGATTTACCATAAAAGGCTACGCCCTTCTTTTGTGGCGGAAACTTTATTTGTTCATTACAGGTAGGGAATAAATAGTAAGGAAAGTAATTATAGCAATTCCCTTAGCCTCTCAACCTTTTCCTTCAAAAGCCCGAGTATCTCCACATGATCTGTATACCCCGTTATATCCACCCATTGAATCCCTTCTTCTTTCCTGAACCATGTAAACTGCCTCTTGGCATATCTCTTCGTATCCCTTTTAAGTAGCCTTATTGCCTCATCAAGACTATATTCTCTTTTGAAATATCTCAGAAAATGTATATACCCAAGTCCCTGCATAGATGTCATACCTTCGTGGCATCCTCTTTCAATAAGGGAATTTACCTCCTCCACGAATCCAATCGAGACCATTCGTTCAACCCGATCCTCAATCATTCTGTAAAGCTCCTTTCTATCCCTTGTCAGACCTATCTTAATAGGGTTGTAAAGGTAGCCCAATGTGTCTTTTTTTTGCAAATCTGATATGGGCCTTTTCTTTAGATTGTAGACCTCAAGTGCCCTGATTATCCTTCTCAGGTCGGATGGATGAATCTTTGACGCTGCCAGAGGATCTATTTTTCCGAGTCTGCCATGGAGATAACCTTTCCCATGGACTTCTTCCTGTATTTTCATCCTTATCCTAAAGTCCTTATCACTCTTTGAACCTTCAAAGAGTCCCCTTGTGAGAGATTTTATATAAAGACCTGTACCTCCAACTATAAGGACTATCTTCTTTTTCCTTGAGAGTTCAGCTATAACCTCCCTAACTTTCCTGAGATATTCGCCAGCACTGAAATCCTCGGTAGGATCAACTATATCTATCATATGATGTCTCACAACTTCTCTCTCATTTTTTGAGGGTTTTGCTGTCCCAATATCCATACCTTTGTAGATCTGCATTGAATCCGCACTGATGATCTCTGTGTCAAGATATTTTGCAAGAAGGATTGATGTCTGGGTTTTTCCTACTGCGGTTGGCCCTATTAAGAATATAGCCTGTGAAAACACTCTATTTTCTTTTAAAGAGTTTTTCTAAATCACTCAGTCTTAACTTTATCATTGTTGGTCTACCATGAGGACAGGTATGTGATAATTCGGTTCCTTTAAGTTCTTCCATGAGATTCTCCATTTCCTCAGGGTTTAATGGTTGACTCGCTTTTATGGCACCATGGCACGCCATAAGAGTTTTCATCCTCTCGACCTCTTTTGTTCTTGATAAACCCTGACTCTTTTCTAATTCCGTAAGGATATCAAGAAGAACCCCCTTAGGATCTTCTCTTTGAAGGATTGCAGGAATTGATCGGATGATAAAGGTATTACTACCAAAACCCTCCACATCTAACCCAAGGGTTTTAATTTTATCGAGATTTTCTGCAAGCAAAAGGGATTCTTTTTTAGACAGTTCTATTGTCTCAGGAACGAGCAGTCTTTGAATTTCTATCTTTTCTTTTTTTAGTTTCTCATAGAGAATCCTCTCATGGGCTGCGTGCTGATCAATAATCATAACGCTATCTTTATTCACAGCTATAATATAAGACTCAAAGGCATGGAGAAAGTCTTTCGAGATGGTACTCTTTAATCTTAGAGGAAGGCCGAAATCGATCTGTCTCTCTTCTTCTAAAGACGCCTTCTCATACCTCTTCATATATCTTTCTATAGCCTCTTTCACCCCAGGAAGGTCAATCTTTTCACCATCGATTTGAAAAGTCTCTTCGGTAGTTTTTTCTGAAAGCCTTTCTCTTATAGACTTCGCGATAATGTCATGAATAAGGGATGGGTTCCTTAACCTCACCTCCCTCTTTGCCGGATGAACATTTATATCTACCTCTATACTGTCAATATCTAGAAAAAGAAATGCCACCGCGTATCTGTCTTTCATCATGAGTGTGTGGTAACCTTCTGATATGGCGTGACTAATAACAGGGTTTCTGATAGGTCTTTTATTTATAAACGCTGCCTGAAGGCTTCTGTCTGCCCTGCTGAAAGGAGGATTAGAAATATAACCAGTAAGTGTAATTCTATTATTTTCTGATAGAGGTCCTGACCTAACTTCAAGTAGATTTTCTACAACACCCCTGCCATAGATCTGATGGATTCTTTCGATAGACCTGTTAGTTCTGGGAAGTGAAAGAATAACCTTTTTATTATGTTTTAATGTGAAGGAAATCTCAGGATGCCCCAATGCCTCTGACTCCACAGTTCCTACTATATGGGATATTTCAGTATTATCACCTTTTAGAAATGCTAACCTTGCAGGTGTATTAAAAAACAGGTCTCTGACTTCTACGACCGTCCCTGGGGAAGGTCCAACGTCCGAGATACTTAAGAGTTTTCCTCCATCCATCTCAATCTTTATCCCTGAAGATGAACCTTTTTCTGAAGTTACCATCAAGACCTTTGATACAGAAGCAATCGAAGGAAGGGCTTCTCCCCTGAAACCCATAGTGCTTATTTTATAAAGGTCATCTTCATCATATATCTTGCTTGTGGCATGTCTCTCGAAGGCAAGAATAGCATCCTCCTTTGACATCCCCAAACCATTGTCAGAAACCCTTATAAGTTTTTTCCCTCCACGGAGGATTTCAATAACGATCTCATTCGCCCCCGCATCTATTGAGTTTTCAATCAGCTCTTTAACTACAGAGGCAGACCTCTCAACTACCTCTCCGGCTGCAATTTTATTTATCAGTATTTCAGGAAGAACCTTAATTAAACCCACTGGTACTCTCCAATATTTTACTTTTTACTATTTGTCACCATGAGTGAAACGAAGGGTCTCAGAATTTATTGATATTAATTAGATTCCTCGCTTCGCTCAGAATGACAAAGGAAGTGAGATCATATCACTCAATCCTACTCAAGTCATAAAGCCACATCACAAGGGCGTCTTCTCTTGGGACATCGTAGTAATTATGTCTTATAGCTGTTCTGGTGAATCCAAGTTTCTGATAGAGACTTATGGCAGGTAAATTAGATGCCCTTACCTCGAGGGTGGCCCTTTCCCCACCTTTATCTCTTGCCTCTTTTAAGACTGTCCTTATAAGTGTCTCACCTATTCCCTGCGTTCTAAATGCCTTATGGACTGCCAGGTTCATTATATGGATCTCTCTGAAGATAATCCAATAACATACATAACCGAGAAGTTGCCTATCATGCCTCGCTACCATTAGGCTGGCCACATCTTTATACTTCAGTTCATAAAGGAATGAATTCTCTGACCAGGGCGTAGGAAAGGAGTCTATTTCTATTTCCATAATTTCAGGAAGATCCCCCTCAGTCATGGGTTCAATCTTTATTCTCTCCAATACCACCTTTTCCATTAGCTCTTTTTTATCTCTGCCTCAGATTTCCTGATATATCTCGGGATAAGAATTGCAGGGTCTTCTACTTTACCTGATATAAGTGCCTTAAGCCCGAGTTCCGCCACATTTGCTGCTGATGGAAGTTGCTTTGATAGAGGTGCAAAATGTGCAAGATACCCCAGCCTCTCTTTGATTAGTTCCCTGTATATATTTGCCCCTTCACCAAGAAAGACCGTTGGTTCTTTGATTTCCTTCAGAAAGGACTCAGGACTGGTCACACAATCATCTATAAGTTTCGATACCACTCCATTATCTGTAAAACGAAAAAGAGCAGTATATACTTCCTTCTTTCTTGCATCAAGCATAGGGCAGACCATATACTGTGAAAAAGGAATATTACATGCTAAGGCATCTAAGGTAGGGATCGCTGTAATGGGTTTATTGGTTGTAAAGGCAAGTCCTTTTACTGTACTTAGACCTATTCTCAGTCCTGTGAAAGAACCAGGACCTATGGACACCGCATAGCCATCTAAATCTTTAAGCTCAATACCGGAACCCCTCAAGACCTCATCAATTATTCTCATGAGCCTCTCAGAATGTGTTGCCTTTATATTAAGACGATATTCTGCTATAAGCCCTCTCTCATCCATTATAGCCACACTTCCCATCATTGTCGATGTCTCTATTGCCAGAATTCTCATTTGATTCCTTCAAAACTTTTCAGTAACAGTATATATAATACTATAATTTGGAAAGTTTAAACAGCTTCAGCACAGGAAATAATATTTAGACGATTTTATTGACAATCGTTCCCATGTGGATATAATTAAGGATATCCTTTGATAGAAAGGTCTCCTTATGATAGATGTTAAGAAATTTATAAAGGTTGTGGATGGGAGGATCAGGGTAACCGATAGAAATTTCCTGAGGGAATCCATAGACAATCTGATATACCGTGCCGTATTCAGTCAGGACGATTCTGAAAAAACCGGCCTATATAAAATAATATTAGAGGCAGCAAAGGACATAGGTATTTATCCTTCTTCCATAGAGAAATTCTACAAGGATATCGGAAAGGGGAGATACAGCGGTTTTACTGCCCCTGCGATAAATATTCGCGGCCTTACCTATGATGTCGCAAGGACGATCTTCAGAAAGGCTAAAGAGATGTCTGTAGGAGCCTTTATCTTTGAGATAGCCCGCTCAGAGATAGCCTATACTATACAAAGCCCCCTCGAATATTCAGCAGTTATCCTTTCCGCTGCTATTAAGGAGGGTTTTGAAGGACCTGTCTTTCTCCAAGGGGATCATTTTCAGGTAAATGCTAAGAAATATTCTGATAACCCTGGAAAGGAAATAGATACGCTTAAATCCTTCATAAAGGAGGCAATAGAAGCAGAATTCTATAACATTGACATAGATGCCTCAACTATAGTTGATCTCTCGAAGGATACTGTAAAGGAACAACAAGCCCCAAACTATACCCTTACAGCATCCTTAACATCTTATATCAGGGAACTCGAGTCCGAAGGTATCACCATATCAACAGGAGGAGAGATAGGGGAGATAGGAGGCCGCAATAGCACTGTAGAAGAGCTGAAGGATTTTCTCGATGGGTTCAGGGAATCCTTCAATAAGAAGTTTTCAGGGCTCAGCAAGATAAGCGTACAGACAGGAACTTCTCACGGAGGGGTAGTTCTGCCGGACGGGACGCTCGCAAAGGTAAAGATAGATTTCGAGACGCTGAGGACGCTTTCAGAGGTTGCGCGGAAGGAATACGGCCTCTCAGGAGCTGTTCAACATGGCGCCTCCACCCTACCGGAAGAGGCTTTCAGTAAGTTTCCAGAAACAGGGACTGCAGAGATTCACCTTGCCACAGGATTCCAGAATATTATCATTGACAATCCCTTCCTGCCTTCAAGTTTCAAAGGAGAAATTTATGAATTCCTTAACAAGGAATTCATAAAAGAGAAGAAAGAAGGCCAAACAGAAGAACAGTTTATCTACAGTGTAAGGAAAAAAGGTTTCGGGCCTTTTAAAAAGAGATGGTGGGATCTCCCTCAGGAGATAAAAATACCTATCATGACTGAGCTTGAGAACCGTTTTGAACTCCTATTCGACAGACTCAAGGTTACAAATACTAAAAACATTGTTGAAGAATCAGTAGCGATGGTTACTATTAAAAAGGAGATACCTGAGGTTGTAAGGAGGTTTCTATGAAAGAGAGATTGGCTATTGTGGTTGGTGGAGGGCCTGCACCTGGCATAAACGGCGTTATAAGTGCTGCCACCATAGAGGCTATCAATGAAGGAAAAGATGTTTTCGGAATTATTGATGGGTTCAAGTGGCTCTCTGAAGGCAGAATGGAGAAGGTCATTCCCCTTACCATAGATGAAGTCTCACGGATTTATAGCACAGGTGGCTCAATCCTGAGGACTTCGAGGGAGAACCCGACCAAGGACCCCAAGAAGATACAGAATGTAATTACTGCACTTAATAGTTTAGGAATAAAGTATCTACTTACCATAGGAGGTGATGATACGGCCTATTCTGCCAGTGTGTTAGAAAAGGAGGCGAACGGGAAGATATCGGTAGCCCATGTCCCAAAGACCATAGATAATGATCTCCCTTTGCCCGGAGGAATGCCTACCTTCGGCTTTGAGACCGCCCGCCATCTCGGGGTGAGGCTTGTGCAAAACCTCATGGAGGATGCTAAGAGCACAGGACGGTGGTATTTTGTTGTGGCCATGGGAAGGTCTGCAGGTCACCTTGCCCTCGGTATAGGCAAGGCAGCAGGTGCTACATTGACAATTATTGCAGAAGAGTTTACTTCCACAGGATCCTTCGGAGAGGAAAGTATCTCTCTGAGAAAGGTCTGCGATATCTTAGAGGGCGCAATTATAAAGAGACTCACTACTGGAAGGGATCACGGAGTAGCAATTATAGCAGAGGGTATCGCTGAGAGGCTTGACCCTGAAGAGATGGATGAACTTAAAGATGTTGAAAGGGATGAACACGGACATATAAGACTTTCAGAGATCCCATTAGGTAAGATTTTAAAGGATAAGGTCAAGGACAGTCTTACCAAGAGAGGTATTAAGGTTTCTATAGTGGATAAAGATATAGGCTATGAGTTGAGGGCATCCCAGCCTATACCATTCGATGCAGAATACACGAAGAACCTCGGTTATGGGGGCGTGAGATTCCTCCTCGAGGGTGGGTCAGGAGCTATGATAATCTTTAGCAGTGGAAAACTCACACCGATCCCGTTCGGGGGAATGCTCGACCCTATTACTGGCAGAACAAGGGTAAGGCTTGTTGATATAGAGTCAGAGTCATATAAGGTTGGAAGAAAATACATGATCCGTCTTGAAAAAGAGGATTTTTCTGACAATGCGGTCAAGGTTCTCGCCAAGGCCAGCAATATGAGTCCTGAAGAGTTCGGGAAGAGGTTTGGGTATCTGGTGTAAGAAGGAACTGTAGAAATAGTGCATGTATAGCCTCTCTAAAAACTAAAAAACTACCGTGTTGTCATGCTGAATTTATTTCAGCATCTGATAAGTTCAATACGTTATGAGATCCTGAAACGAGTTCAGGATGACATTCTGAGAGTTTTAGACAAGCTCTGTGATATTTCGTTTTACAAGAAGGCTGATTTCTGATAAACTTTTTTTGTCGCTTGATAACATCGTTGGACAGTCATAAAAAATCAGCTAAGGAGAGAAAACATGTCCCCTGATCTCAAGAAGGAACGGTAATTAGGGACACATCCCATATTTCTTTTAGGAGAAGAACTATTTGCAGAAGGACATAGAAAAGATTATGCGGAATTTATCCGATCGAGGATTACAGGAGAGGAGAGGAAATGAAAGAGATAAGATATTACACAAAAACCGGAAGACCATTAGGAAGTGAGAAATTCGTTAGCGGCATGGAAAGAAAACTTAACAGAAATTTTGCAGTAAAATCTCCCGGCAGGCCAAAGAAGAAAGAATGACGGGGAAATATGGGATGTGTCCCCAATTATTAGTTATAGAAAAATACACATATTGGCTACAGGAGAACAGTGGAGGAAGTACTAAAGCTTCTCAAGGGCCTTTAGTTTAAGTTTCTGCCTTTTATTCGGTTGCCTTGGATTTCCTTTTTTGGGATACCTTATATAGTCTTCTTCATCATGAGTTTGATTCAAGACATCTAAAGACTTCTTATAGATCGACGACTCTAATTTCCTTTCAAACTCCTGAGAGCCTACTGATGCATAGCCCATACTCCAGGCAAAATCTGATACTGCCCTATCAGAGGTGACCACTATCCATGCCCTTTCTTTTCCCTTCAGTATCCGCTCTATTACAGCATCCGCCTTCTCTCCAAGTCTTGAGTAAATTACAGTAACCCTGCCATGCTCGAATCTGGTCTCGAAAGGTTCGCCTTCCTTCCACCCATCAAAGACTATAGTTAGATCATGCCCTTTTATATCACAGTAATTCCCAAGACTGGCTATGAGACCTTCTCTCGCCTTTTCAAGGTTCTTATGGAATATACCAAGCAGATTATATCCATCAACTAAGATGTAGGCCATATAAGATTTTCATTTTCTGCATATTACAGCATATTCCTGATATCCATAGAGGAGTTCATTCAGCCTGTTAATATTATTGTTTATTATATTCAGAAAGGCATCTTCGAATTTCCTCAGGTTGTGGAAGAAATCCACCTGTTGTAACTTCATCTCTTCGGGGTATGGTGATGTATATTTAATTTCTACATTTCTGAATCCTGCCATCTCCATAAGAAAGACCAGTGCCTGTGGATGGATGGGCTTTATATGGGTAAGATTGAAATAGAAAGGACCTGAAAATGTGGTAAGACAGAGTGGATTAATTGTCTCTGCTATAAAAGTAGCTCCAACTTTCAGCTTCTTGTAACTGAGTCTTACCATTTCAATAAGATTTCCTGGTTCAAGGTGTTCCACAACCTGAGCGGCAAAAACCCCACCAAGAGAATCATCCTGCAGTGACATAAGATGGCTTAAACCATCTGCCTTCATTACGTCAAGACCTTTTTCCTTACAAAGGGAGACAGTCAGTTCATTTGTATCTATCCCGTAGGAATCTATTCCTTTCTCCTTAAGCAGTTCGAGGAATTCCCCTCTCCCGCATCCTAAATCAAGCACCCTCCCGCCATATTTGAAATAATCTACATAAATACTCTGTTTTTCCTTTACATCTTCTCTTGTGCCTCTGTATCTCTCCTCAAAAAGGAGATAGCTTTTATCATCGAGAATAACAGTATTAGTCTGGAGTCCGGAGTCTGGAGTCTGGAGTCCTGAATCACGGATTCTGAGTCCGGCCTCTTGCGCCCTTTTTAGCCCTGAGAGTATCTCTTCTAATTTCCTCTGCTGTATGTTGAATGAATCGAGGATATTGAGATGGCTTTTATAAAGTTCACTATGACTTTTGATTGTGTCGAAGTACTTTATCCCCAATTCTTCATAAAGACCCATAAGGTCTTTAATGTTATCCCTTATTGACTGGAGGGATGGGTTCAAATAATTAATGTAATTAATGAGAATCGTCATGAGCCTAACAAGGTGCTGGTTTAGTTCCTTCTGTCCCTGAAGCATAACCTTAAATACAGGCCTTGAGAAAACCCTGATTATCTTTTTTGCTATGACGATTAACTTCCCTATATGAGGCCTGTGCGAGGTAATCTCTCTGTCAGGTGTTGGGTCCCATATCTGGTTTATTATGCCTATTAGTTCATCCATCTTACCTTTGACATCTCTTATAAGGGCAGCACTCTGCTCCATGAATTCTTTACCTTCATCCCTTGCATAGAAACCCTCCTCCTGCTTTCTCTTAATCTCCTCCATGAGGTGTTCCATTATGTCATCAACAGAAAGGGTCTCACCTTTCGGTTTCAAATCTGTCATTTATACCTCATCATTAATCATTGACCAGTTATGATCTGGTCTATATTATTGTATTTTCGGAATTTCTTTGATACCCTATCTACTTCTATTATAGCCATCTGTATCAAACCTCTTCGGCAAAGGTGTCCCTGAACTTATTAAAAACTGAATAACCTATAAAGAATACCAGGATGGAAATAAAGAAGAGATAGCTAAGTCCAATAACATTTGGTAATCTTCCGTTGAAGAGTATATCCTGGTAAGACGTCACCAGTGGGAAAAGGGGATTAAGTATTAAAAAAAAATCCCTGTATTTTTCAGGAATAAAGGTAGCTGGATAAAGGATTGGGGTAAGGAAAAATGTGAGCATAAGGAGATTATTAAGTATCTGTTCTATATCTTTCAGGTGCACATTCAAGGCAGACAAGAAAAATGTGAGTCCTGTTGTGAGAATAAACTGGATCACTAAAAGGATTGGGAAAAGAAGAATAGGTAGTGATATCGGTATCTTAAAAATTAAAAGAAAAAGAAAAAGGATCGGTAGACTTAGAAGGAAATTTAACATATTAGACAGTACCGCAACTATAGGAAGGATCTCGGCAGGGAAGACCACCTTCTTTATGAGATGTCCTCCACCTCTGATAGACGCCGCACCATGCATTATAGATGTAGAAAACCACAGCCATGGAAAAAGTCCGCAGAAGAGAAATGCAGGATAGCCTTCCATGGGGTTCCTCAGATAAATAGAAAATACAAGGGTATAGACGCCCATGAGAAAAAGGGGGTTTAGAAACGACCATAAAAAACCGAGAACAGAGCCCCTGTATCTTGACTTAAGCTCCCTCAAGACCAGGGTCTGGATAAGGGTTCTGTATTTAAAAATTTCAAGGATACCAGTTAACATTTTTAGAATACGCTGAAAGCTGTCAGCTATCAGCTTATTTATACCCTTTCCCTCCAGTAGTTAAGCAAATCCTCGAGTGTTTTCTTAAACGGTATTTCTGGTTTCCAACCTGTCTTTTTTCTGAATTTGGTACTGTCACATACCAGGAGGGGGACATCCGAAGGTCTCATCCTTTCAGGGTCTTCCTTTATTGATACCTTTATCTTCGAGTATGAGAGAAGTATATCTAGAACTTCACGGATACTGTAGGCGCTATCATTGCCTAAATTATATACTTCACCTGCCTCACCCTTTTCCAGTGACAGATAGTATGCCTTGACTATGTCTCTTATATCTGAGAAGTCTCTTTTTGCCTCCAAACTACCGACATACACAACCGGTTTCTGGAGACCCTTCTCAATAGAAGCGATCTGTTTTGCAAAGCTGGAGGTAACAAAAACTTCTCCCCTTCGAGGTCCGGTATGGTTAAAGGCCCTTGTCCTCACAGTATATATCCCGTAACTCTTATAATATTGATAAGCCAGATAGTCCTGTCCTATTTTACTCACCGCATAGGGGCTCAACGGTCTCAGAGAATTTGTCTCTTTTACGGGGGTTTCATTCTCATAAACCAAACCATATTCTTCTGAACTCCCGGCGATCTGTACCTTAACTCCTTTTAAATCTAATTCCCTGACCGCCTCGAAGATATTTAATTCACCTATGATATTATTCATCAGGGTATCAGATGGCGAGTTCCAGCTTGTAGGAACAAAACTCTGAGCAGCAAGGTGGTAGATTCTCTCTGGCCTGACATCCTTTAAAACCTTTTTCACAGATGAGGCATCCATAAGCTCACATTCATGAAGCGTGACTCTATCCATAATATGTTCTATATTTTCTGTCCTGCTTCTCCATCTTCTTATTCCATGAATCTCTATTCCCCCCATTTCAAAAAGATAATCAGCCAGATGACTACCAGCCATTCCTGTTATGCCTGTTATAAGAACCCTCATCGATACCTCCACTTATGAATTTAGATATTTAATCCCGAATTACGCAAGGGTATCGCACATATATCATGCTGAACTTGTTTCAGCATCTCTGATCCTGAACTTGATTCGGGACACTTTTTTGAGACCCTGAAACGAGTTCAGGGTGACAATCTACAAGGCTTTTTAACGGGAACCTTGCGTAATTCGGGTTAATATTAGATTTTTTAACTACAGATACTCCTCCAGTCCATCTGATTTCAGTTTATCTACTAATTTCTTTACATCCTGAGCCCTTTCTTTATGGCAGACCAATAGGGCATCTTCTGTTTCAACTATAATAAGATCTTTGATACCGATAGTAGCTATTAATTTTCTTGGGCTATAAACTGTGGTATTGGTTGTATCTATTGAGACATGCTTCGCCTGTTCGATATTACCATGGGGACCTTTTTTAAAGATACTATCAAGGGCCGTCCAACTCCCTACATCATTCCATCCAAAATCGGATGGAATCACGGCAACATTTTTGGCTTTTTCAAGGATACCAAAATCTACAGAAACACTTTTTAATCCAGCGTAGATCGATCTGACCGTCTTTCTTTCTTTCTTAGTCCCTATAACTTTATCAATAGCCATGAGTCCCCTGTGGAGATCAGGAATATATTCCTCTATCATTTTAAGAAATAAACCAACCTTCCATATAAATATACCGCTATTCCAGAGATATCCTCCGTTCCTCATGAATTTTTCTGCCTTCTCTTTGCCAGGTTTCTCTATAAAGGCTTTCACCCTGTAAAAGCAACTCTCTATAGAGTCTCCCATCTGGATATAACCGTATCCTGTCTCAGGACTTACAACCTTCATTCCGAGTGTTATCAAAAATTCACCCTTTTCGGCAGTCAGTCTTGCCTTTTCTATTGTCTTACGGAGGATATCTTCCTTTTCAACAAGATGGTCTGAAGGTAAAACCACAAGAATAGCCTCTGGATTAATCCTTCTTATATAGAGAGCTGTCAGACCTATGGCCGGAGCCGTATTCTTCCCTGCGGGTTCAACAACAACATTACTTTCTGGGATGTCAGGAATATGATATCTTAACTCAGTAACATGTGTTTCGTTAGATACAATAAATATCTGATCTTTAGGAATAAGGGGGATTATTCTACTGACTGTTTGACGGATCATAGACTCTGAACCAACGATATCAAGGAGTTGTTTAGGTCTCTTATGTCTACTTCTTGGCCAGAATCGAGTCCCCTGCCCCCCTGCCATTATCACAGCGAAGAGATTACTTTTCATGACCTTTGACCCTCCCGTAGACATCCTCCAACCTCACAACATCAGAGAGTTCAGGTGTTGATACCTCTAACACCTCACAGTTTTCTATAGCTATCATCCTGTGTTTAGTAAGGGGTGGAATTCTTATTCCTTGTCCTGGATTGAGAGTTACCTTCTTTCTTTCTTTACCATTTTCTATCTCAACATCCATAAGCCCCGAATAGAGATAAATAGTCTCATCTTTTATCTCATGATATTGATAACTGAGCATCTCTCCTTTCTTTATACACAGAATTTTCCCTATATATTTTTCAGTCGAAGCCCAGATAATCTCATGCCCCCATGGTTTATCTACTTTTGCTATCATTTTTAAAAGGATACGGTATTTTATTTAAAAATTCAAGGAGTCTTGACGCTTATCTTTTCCATCCAATATTTATAGAGGTCTTCAAGGGTCCTTTCCAGGGGAACCCTTAGCTGCCATCCAGTAGCCTCTTTGATCTTCCTGTTATCACCAATTCTCATAGTTATGTCTACAGGTCTTAGCCTTTTTGGGTCTTCCTTAATATTTATAATTTTCTCTGTCAATGTAAGAAGCCTATCAAGAACCCATTTGATAGAGAAGCCCTTTCCTGAACAGACATTATACACATCCCCTGTTTCCCCTTCCTTAAGGAGAAGATAATATGCCTCAACCACATCCCGTACATCGGTAAAATCTCTTTCGGCACTCAAATCTCCGACATAGATCACTGACCCTCTTAAGCCCTTTTCAACTTCTGCTATCTGTTTAGCAAAATCCGAACATACAAAGTATGGTTCCTGCCTGGGACCTGTATGGTTGAAAGCCCTTACAGCCACTACATGAATTCCTTCTGATCTTGCATACCGTAAGGCAAGTAGCTCCTGACATGCCTTACTAACGCCATAGGGACTTAAGGGCATAAGAGGGTAATCCTCCTGTATGGGAATCTTGTCTTGTGGGACCCTCCCGTATTCATCGCTACTTCCAATTATAAGGACCTTTGTATTAAAACCAAGCTCTTTTATGGCCTCAAGAAGGTTATAGGTTCCCAGAAAGTTTACTTTGTAGGTCTCCCACTCATTCTTCCAGGAATGTTGAACATGACTGAGTCCTGCCAAATGGTAAACCTCTTCAGGACGGTTTTCTGCTAAAATATCCTTTAGGAGTCCATAATTCTTAACATCTCCTTCATATAGATGAATCTCATCTATTACCCCTGAAATCTTCTCTATCTTATTCCTTTCTAAAATAAGACCGGATACCTCATAGTCCTTTGCTAAAAGGAATTCAGACATATGGCTTCCTACAAAACCGTTTATTCCAGTGATAAATACCTTCATATTTGTATTAGTAGAATGTCATTGCGAGGAGCGAAGTAACGAAGCAATCTCAAGCTCAAGAGATTTCTTCGCTATCGCCCGCAATGACGATGTAATAGTACTGTTATTCATCAATCGACTTGCAGCGACCTCTTAAGTTCCTCCACCCCAATAACAGCAGTCCCTACCTTTCCTACAACTATCCCTGCAGCATGATTGGCAATAACGGCAGATTCTTTTAGAGTAGCTCCTGCCGCTATGGCTAATGCCATAACCCCGATCACGGTATCTCCAGCTCCAGTTACATCAAAGACCTTTTTGGCTACAGCAGGAATGTATGTAACTTCCCTGTTATCCTCTATAAGTGTCATCCCCTCTTCACCGCGTGTAATAAGTGTAGCTTTACACCTAAGCTTCTCAATTAAGGCCATACCTGCCATTTCTAAACTCTTATTATCATGTATAGATACCCCTGAACCGGTTGATGCCTCAAAAATATTAGGTGTTATCAGTGTAAGCCCTTCATACAGATCGAAATGACCGACCTTCGGGTCTGCTAGTATAGGTAATCCCCTGTTATTTACAATAGAAATTATCTCTTTAACCAGCTCCTTTGTTACAACACCTTTATAGTAATCAGAAATAATAATACCATCAATTTCAAAGAGTTTATTTTTCAGATATCCCTTAATTATCTCTCTGCTGCTCTTGTTTATATCCTCTTTTTTCTCTCTGTCATACCTAACAACCTGTTGACTATGGGCTACAATCCTTGTCTTTATTGTGGTTGGCCTATCAGACTCTACAATAATACCCCCAGTATCTATTTCTCTAATCCTGAGTTCATGAATTATCATTCTTCCTATGTCGTCATGACCTATTACACCACAGACCATCGCTTTACCTCCAAGTGAGATGATATTATTCAGGACATTCGCTGCCCCACCAAGGAGATAACTTTCTTCCTTAACATCAACTACAGGAACAGGGGCCTCTGGTGAAATACGGGATACATTACCCCAGATATATTGATCCATTATGATATCTCCTACAACAAGTATTGTCTTTTTAGAAAAATTATTGATGATTTCAATTATGCGTTTCTTATTCATATAGCAAAACCATACCCGAATTTGTCATGTTTTTAGACTGCCCCATCCCAAACCCTGTCCCTTCAATGTCATGGCCATTCCCATACCCATAAGGAGCCAGAACATAAGTGCAGTGTCATCTATATATATGTAATCGAATTGATTCCTGATTAAAAAACCTATCAAGACGATAAGAAGAGAGGTCATTAAGACCTTTCTGAAACCTGTTGTCTTCATTCCCTTTATAATCGTTTTCGTTAAAGAATACAACAACCATAGAAAAATTATCAATCCGGGGATACCTATCTCGAGGGCGATTTCCATGAATATATTATGGGTATGCCATAAACCTGTATCTTCCAGCATAATAGGATTATCCGGAAAGGCCTTTTTGAAACTCTCTTTACCATAACCTATCCCTGTAAGGGGATGTTCCCTGATCTTCCCTATCCCTTCTTTCCAGATAACTATCCGGGACAAGGCTGTCTCTCTACCTACCATTTCCCCTTTTGGTGAGGGAACAGGAACCTCGTGGATCAAAACATCTTTGACAGGCGAGAAGATCGCAATAACCATCAGTATAATAATCATAAATATAACAGCCAATAATGTCTTCCACTTCTTCTTTATACTGGTGAGCAATATCACCTGTGCAATAAATGCAACCCATGCGGCCCTGTTATGGGTG
>CAKKSD010000013.1 GCA_919902995.1 Thermodesulfovibrionia bacterium | reverse complement strand
TCTTAACAGGACAGTTTATGTGCTACAGATACGGACAGTTTACTTGCTCGTTACAATTTAAGAAAAACCTATTGACAAGATGATAAATCTCTGATACGATTTTAACAAATTAAATATAACCATAAGGCATCAAAGAGATGCCAAAAAACAAAAAGGAGGTGAAAATGGCAGAGAAGAAGAAAAAGGCAGTAAAGAAAAAGAATGTAAAGAAGGTAGCGAAGAAAAAGGTTGCGAATAAGAAGGTGGTGAAGAAAAAGGTCAAGAAAGCGAAGGCTAAGAGAAAACCGAATCCGGCATTCATGAAACCAATGAGGATCAGCGATGCTCTCTCAAAAATAGTCGGAAGCAAGCCACTCCCGAGGACAGAGGTAACCAAGAAGTTATGGCAGTACATCAAGAAGAATAGGCTGCAGGATGCAGTGAATAAGAGGAATATTAATGCAGACGAAAACCTGATGCCGATATTTGGAGGCAGCAGGACAGTATCAATGTTTGAGATGACCAAACTGGTCAGCAGACATTTGAGCTAATTTAAGGTATAGTTAAATAGTTTTTGCTTATTATGAAATTTAAGGCAGGTAAGTATTTTAAAATTCTTACCTGCCTTTTTATTTTATTATTTATAAATCTAAGATAAGTACTGATATTTTTACCAGCCGTTATAATGAATTATTTCCTTTATATCTTTCCTTCTTTTCTCTTCCCTTATAAGTGGCTCTTTGGGATATCCCATTGCAATGGCTGCTACCACATCTATCCTCGGAGGAATCCTGAGAACAGTCTTAACCTTCTCGGGATCAAAGGCAGCGATCCAGCATGTCCCCAGCCCTTCAGCTGTAGCTGAATCGACCATTTCGGTAAGTGCTATGGTAACATCCACCCATGCATAATTTATACTATCAGCCTTCCTTACCCATGCCTTCTCTTTCTCAGCACATCCGATAATAATGACAGGTGCGGTTGAGAAATTCTTTTTGAGTAGTTCATCAAAGTCTTTTCTGTCTTTTTTCCGCAGGACTATAAAATGCCAGGGCTGACAGTTTGCTGCACTTGGTGCCCTGCGGCCAATCTCGAGGATTCTGTCGAGACTATCATTATCGATATCCCTATCGCTAAAATCCCTTACTGACTTTCTCCTTGTAAAGAGTTCGTAGAAATTTCTAAGTTTTTCTTCCATCATTCTCCAGAGATTCCGAATCAAGTTCAGAATGACCTGAAAGATAATATTCAGGTCAATTTATCCTGTATTTTCCGATTACGTCTTGATTGGCTGGCGTTACCTTTACAATTTCCTCTTCCCTCCCATCAGTTAGTGTAACTGAAACTTCAGTGTTATTTTTAAGATCAGAATACCTTGCACAGAGTGATGCACCAAGTTCTATGAATTCCCCGGTATTGTTTCCTCTAAGGAGAACAAGGGGGCTGCCTGTTCCTCTAACGTCCATGACAAGATCATTCTTATCCTTCATTTTCCTTAGTTTGAGGTTTTCTTCTTTGTTCCTCCCAACTATTATCTTACATTCTCCTGATGGTCTGAAATGCCTACCTATCTTAAGGAGATTGAGATCATCAAACCCAGGATTTGGCGTATATTGTAGCAGGTCTCTCAGACGCCTTGAGTATATGGGATCAGTAAGGAGACATCCTGAAGAAGGAGTTGGAAAACTGTTGAGGCCAAACTCCTCTGCAAGGGACATCTGCATCTTTCTTGACCTTCCACTTATAGAAAGTAACTTTTCCCTATCCACTATACCCTTTATTTCAGGAACCGTTATGGGAAGGAGTTTTGCAGATAGGGGCCTGAGTAGTAGTCCTCTTAACCCACTATCCTTTGCTATCAGATCAAGGGTATCTCTCCTCTGAGACATAGGTCTCTGGCCAAGAACCTCTCCAGAAATAACAAAATCTGCACCGATAAGTTCCATTAATGTTTTTGCCTCTCTGAGCATAAGAACCCTGCAATCAATACAGGGGTTCATATTTCTGCCATGGCCGTAGTGAGGATTCTTGACGATCTCTACAAATCTTTCTCCTAAATGAAAGAGCTTAAGGTCGAAACGGTATTTACTTGCAATAGGAGCTGGATCTTTAGAGCAGGAGGACCTGTCAGTTATATCGCAGCCAAAATGGGTGAGAAATGTGATTGCCGTTACTTCTATTCCCTGTCTGAGGATCAATAGTATAGCAAGGGTACTATCAAGACCACCAGAGAAAAGGGCTACAGCTCTATAGGACATGAACTTTTTCCTTATAACTTTTGAATAAGATAGTAATGCAAAGAAAACGTTATCATAACTTACCTTATTTCGACTGGAAGTTCAACAGTTTTTATATAAAAGTGTTATTTAAAATCTTTTTATGTACAGAAATCTTTCCATATATTGGTTTTGGTAAAACCAGACATACACTATGTTGTGTTTTTGAGATACAATCCTGAAAGTCTCTATTTTTTCTCATTTTTTTCTTGACAAACCTAAAAAGTTTGATATACTGCGTTTAAGTGGGAAAAGGTGGGAGAAAGTGGTAAATGTTTCAGGGTAAATTTATACATAACATAGATACAAAAGGTAGAGTAAGTATACCTGTAAAATTTCGCGAGATCATTACCGAGAGACACGACAACATGCTTGTATTGACAAATCATATTGACAAGTGCATTGTTGCTTACCCTCCTGATGAATGGGAGATGATCATAGAAAAGATTAAGGCCCTGCCTATGAAAAAGGAGGTGAGATTTTTTCAGAGACATTTTATCTCTGCCGCCATGGAGGGTGAGCTTGATAGGCAGGGCCGAATACTTATACCACCGGCACTCAGAAATTATGCAGAGTTGAATAAGGAAGTCTGCATTGTTGGTTTGGGTAGCAAAATAGAGATCTGGGACAGGAAGAAATGGGATAAGTCCATGATGCTTGAAGGCAAGGAAGAAGACAAGGATAGAATAATGGATGTCTTGGCTGATTTAGGGATTTAATGTCTGGATTCTCTGTCGAAAGAAATGGTCATATCCCGGTTTTATTGAAGGAGGTGATTGAAAATCTTAATCCCTGTCCCGGTAAAATATTTGTTGATGGAACTATAGGTGGTGGAGGTCATGCAAGGGAGATCCTTAAGAGGATAATCCCTGGAGGAAGGCTTATCGGGATTGATGTTGATGATGGGACCCTGGAGGTGACTGCCCGTAATCTCAGGGATCTCAGTGAGGGATTGATATTGATAAAAGGAAATTATTCAGACCTGAGAGAGATACTTCAGGGACTCGGGATTGAAGGGGTAGACGGAATACTTCTTGATCTTGGTGTTTCTTCAATCCAGCTTAAGTCTGGGAGGGGGTTCAGTTTTAATGATATAGGCCCTCTGGATATGAGGATGGATGTGTCAAAAGAGATGAAGGCATCTGATGTAGTCAATAGATTTCCTGAGAATAAACTTGCCGGGATAATATGGGAATACGGCGAGGAGAAAAGGGCGAAGAAGATAGCCAGGGCTATTGTTAGGGCAAGACCGATTAAGATTCCGAGAGATCTTGCACGGTTGATAACAAAATTATTCCCAAAAGGCAGTAAAAGGATCCATCCAGCAACCAAGACATTTCAGGCCCTCAGGATATGTGTGAATGATGAGCTTAATTCTCTCCGCAGGGCATTAAAAGATGGTTCACAATTACTTAGAAAAGGGGGGAGGTTCTGTGTCATATCCTTCCATTCATTAGAGGACAGGGTTGTCAAGGATAGTTTCAAACAGAGTGAAGGTCTCAGGGTACTAACAAAAAAACCGCTTATCCCGGGTATCGAAGAGGTAAGAAGAAATCCGAGGGCGAGGAGCGCAAAACTGAGGGTGGCAGAGGCTATATAGATAAAGTTCGGAGTTATGAGTTTAGAGTTAGGAGTTTAAAAAGAGATGAACAAAAGAGTAAAGAAAATACTGAATCTTAATCCCATTCTCGTTAAACTGGTTCTATTTTTCCTTGTCGTTATGAGCTTCCTTCTTGTTGTGTGGCAGAGGACTCAGGTGTTGAGGCTTGGATATCAGATAGAAAGAATGGAGGCTACGAAGAAGGGAATATTGAAAGAGAATAAGGGACTTCTTCTTGAGGTATCAACCCTTACTTCTTTAGACAGGATAGAAAAGATTGCTACGAGTCATTTGGGATTCAGGGTTCCTGATAGAAAAAATATCTTTATAGTAAAGGAACCAGAAGAAAAAAGCCAAAGACCGATTCTGGCTAAAGGAATGCAGAGGTCTAAGGGTTGAAAAGGGGTATAGAAATAATAAACAGAATAAACAGAAAAAGAATTCTTCTTGTATCTCTCTTTATAGCGCTTGGCTTCATTATAATAACATTGAGAGTCTTTCTCATCATGGTTATACAGCATAACCAGTACATGAAGAGGGCAGAAAGACAGCACCAGAAGACTATTCATATTGAACCACTCAGGGGAACGATCTATGACAGGATGGGAAGGGAATTAGCTGTGAGCGTTGAGCTGGAGTCCCTTTATGGTGTTCCTTCGGAGATAGAGGATCCGAAATTTGTGGCTGCAAAACTCTCTTCTGTTCTGGGGATGAGTTACCATTCTATAGAAAAGAGACTCGAGGGACATAAGAATTTTATATGGTTGAATAGGAAACTCGATCCAAACAGCGTTAAAAAGATTAAGGACCTGAGTCTAGACTCAAAGGAAATTGGGTTTCTTACAGAGAGCAAAAGATTTAACCCGAAAAGGAGTCTTGCAGGACATCTCCTTGGCTTTGTAGGGATGGATAATCAGGGTTTAGAGGGGGTGGAGTTTGCCTACGACAAAGAGTTAAAGGGAGAAGTGGGATGGCTGATTCTCGAGAGGGATGCCTTGGGGAGAAATATCTTCCCTTCGAAACATAATTATAAACCTTCTTCTTCTGGAAAAAACCTTTTCCTTACGATCGACGAAGTTATTCAACATATTACTGAAAAAGAACTCGATAAGGGGATGGAGAGATGGAAGGCAAAGGGTGCTATGGCTATAGTAATGAATCCGGGGACAGGTGAGATATTATCTATGGTGGTAAGACCTGAATTTAATCCAAACATCGTAGGGAGCTATAAATCTTCCGACTGGAGGAATAAGGCTATTACAGACTTATATGAACCAGGTTCTACTTTTAAGGTAATCTCTTCTGCAGCTGTCTTGGAGGAGGGGATTGTAAAAGAAAAAGACCTATTTGATTGCAGTAAGGGAGAGATAGAGGTAGGTGGAAAAATAATTCGGGATGCCCATAGACATGGTGTACTCTCTTTTGCAGAGGTAATACAGAAATCAAGTAATGTTGGGGCGATACAGGTAGGAATGAAATTAGGAAAGAATAGGTTTTATAAATATATAAAGGATTTTGGTTTTGGAGAGAAGACAGAAATAGACCTTCCCGGAGAGTCTTATGGAAAGGTGAGAGAAACAAAGAAATGGTCCGGGACATCTATTGGCGCCATATCTATAGGTCAGGAGATAGGAGTGACACCTCTCCAGTTGTTGGTGGCATTCTCTGCTATTGCTAATAATGGCTACCTGATGAAACCCTATATAGTATCTGAGATAAGGGATCATGAGGGTAAACTTGTTAAAAGCTTTAAATCTCAAGTAGTGAGAAAGGTTATTTCAGAGAATACGAGTAAGAGACTTACAGATATTCTGAGGACAGTAGTGGAGGAAGGTGGTACTGCAACAAAGGCGGCTATAGAGGGGAATCTTGTAGCAGGAAAGACAGGGACTGCCCAGAAGATTGATCCAGAAACAGGCACCTATTCTCATCAGAAATATGTCAGTTCCTTTGTTGGTTTTCTTCCTGCCGATGACCCCAAGATATCTATTATAGTTGTAGTCGATGAACCTCAAGGGGCTATTTATGGAGGAAGTGTTGCCGCACCGATCTTTAAAGAGATAGCTGAGCAGGTACTGACGTATTTAAAGATTCCTATAATGGAACAAGGCCATTCCCTCTTACTTTCTAAGGGCCCATGAGACTTAAAGACCTTATCAGTTCCTCAGAAATAAAGGGAATTAAGGGGGATATAGAGGTAGATATTAAAGATATAGTTTATGATTCAAGAAAGGTTAAAGGTGGATCACTCTTTGTTGCCATAAGGGGTCATATCACTGATGGACATGGCTACATAGAGGATGCCCTAAGAAGGGGTGCAATAGCGATTGTAGCAGAGGAGTTCGATCTGTCGGTCCTGAAACAAATTCAGGATTATAGTCGGAAACCAACAGCATTCATAACAGTCTCCGATTCGAGAAGGGTCCTTGCACTTCTGTCAGATAGGTTTTATGCTCATCCCTCCGGTACCCTTAAACTCATCGGAATTACAGGGACTAATGGAAAGACAACAACCTCGTATCTTATTAAGTCGATCCTCGATGTTTCTGGGAAAAGGGTTGGACTTTTAGGGACGATAAATTATATTATAAAGGAAGATAGAATCCTTCCGGCTCTTTACACAACTCCTGAGGCATTAGAACTTCAGGGGTATTTATCGGATATGCTGTCCGGAGGGATGGAGTATGCAGTGCTTGAGGTATCCTCCCATTCCCTGTCCTTTCAAAGGGTGGTTGGTTGTGAGTTTGAGGTAGTTCTCTTCACAAATCTTTCCCAGGAACATCTGGATTTCCACAAAACAATGGAAGAATATTTTGGGTCTAAGAGGAGAATTTTTGACCTGCTCAGACCGGGTGGGGTTGCTGTGATTAATATAGATGACCAAGCCGGAAAGTCTCTGGCAGGAAACCTTAAGGGTAATATTCTCAGTTTCGGTCTATCCGGTGATGCCGATCTGAGGGCCGTCGGAATTAACTCTACACTTAAGGGACTTACATTCGAAATTGAGCGGCCTAAGGGAAAGATCAAAATAGAATCACCTCTTGTTGGGATGCATAATGTCTATAATATCCTTGCTTCAGCAGGGGCAAGCCTGAGCCTCGGTATTCCTCCCTCAAATATAAAAGAAGGAATAGCGAGGATGAAAAGTATCCCAGGAAGGTTCGAGAAGATAGAGGAAGGTCAGGATTTCACCGTAGTGGTTGATTATGCCCATACCGAGGATGCTTTAAGGCAAGTTCTTACAACAACAAGAGAACTTTTAGAAAGGGAACAAGGGTCAAGAAGAGAAAGAAAAGGGGGGAAAATCATTACGGTCTTCGGATGCGGTGGAGATCGGGATAGAGGGAAGAGACCAAAGATGGGTGAAGCAGCATCCACACTCAGTGATATTGTGGTAATAACATCGGACAACCCGAGAAGCGAAGATCTCTCGGTAATTATAAGCGAGATCGAAGGAGGAATCAGGGCTACAGGGATGAGCAATTACAGTGTCGTCCCTGAAAGGAGAGAGGCTATTGAGAGGGCAATAGGATTAGCCGAAAAGGGAGATTTTGTCCTTATAGCCGGAAAGGGACATGAAGATTGTCAGATCATCGGTAATAAGAGAAATCCCTTTGATGACAGAAAGGTTGCAAGGGAAACGATATTGAAAAGGGTTGTCCAGGGGGCAAGGGGGTAAGTAATAAAGATGCATGATACAGGATGCATGGTGCAGGGTGTGGATATCATGTATCATGAATCTTATATCATGGACCCTGATTATAAGGCGATGCTTACTTTAGAAGATATATTAAAGGCAACAAGAGGTAAAGTTCTTTCAGGAGAAAGGGGAGTGCAATTTTCAGGTGTCTCTACCGACTCAAGAATGATAAAGGAAGGGGATATATTTATTGCTCTGAAGGGAGAAAGGTTCGACGGGCATGATTTCATTGGAGATGTTATCTCTAAAGGTGCGAGTGGAGCGATTGTAGAGAGAGAGGTCAAGTTTACCGTTTACCATTCGCCGTTCACTATAATCATTGTACAGGATACACTCAGGGCACTTCAGGATATAGCACATTCCGTGAGGATGAGATATGACATACCTGTAATAGGCGTTACCGGATCCAACGGAAAGAGTACAACAAAGGAGATGATCGCTTCTATACTATCGGAGAAGTGGAGGATTCTTAAGAATGAGGGGAATATAAACAACCATATAGGTGTTCCTTTAACCCTTCTTAAAATTATGTCTGAACATGAAGCCGTTGTTACAGAAATGGCTATGAGGGGAGTCGGAGAGATAAGGAGACTTGCAGAGATAGCGATGCCGACAATAGGGATAATAACCAATATAGGACCTGCACACCTCGAAACCTTAGGGGGGATTGATAATGTGGCGAAAGCCAAAGCAGAGTTACTTGAGGTAATAAATGAAGAAGGAACAGCGATCCTTAATTATGATGACCCCTATCTTAGAGGACTCGATCTTTCAGGATACAAGGGATGGGTGGTAAATTTCGGATTCGGCGATGATACCGATGTAAGGGCTGTGAAGGTCAGACTCAAAGGCTTATCATCTACATTCTCGATAGTTGTTAAGACAAATATTCTTGATTACCTCTTGCCATCGGTAATGCTTCCGTCAACAGCACCAGTAATCGGAAAGAAAAGAGAGTTGAAGATTGAGGGAATACATCTTCCGGTTCCGGGGAGGCATAATATCTATAATGCATTAGCAGCCGTCTCTGTAGCGTTTAGTCTGGGATTTGATCAGGAGACCATTAAAAAAGGATTGGAGCATTTCAGACCTCTTCCGATGAGGTCTGAAATGATAGATATCGGAGGGAGAAAGGTTATAAACGATGCCTATAACTCTAATCCTGAATCCCTGGAGGCTGCCCTGCAGATCCTTATCAATATATCCGATAAAGGGAAGACTATAGCTGTTCTCGGTGACATGCTTGAATTAGGGAATTATAAGGAGAGGGCCCACAGGGAATTAGGTTCTAAAATAGTTAATTTGGGAATAGATGAGTTAATAACTGTTGGCGATCTCATGAAGTATGCCGCAGAGGCTGCACAAAGGGGAGGAATGAGAAGCGAAAGGATACATATATGTAGAAACCCTGAAGAGGCTAAGATGGTTCTCAGGGATATATCGAAGGAGGGAGATACTATACTGATAAAGGGTTCAAGGGCTATGGAGATGGAAAAGATCCTTGTCGGAATCGACTCGTTACAAGAGAGGGAGGGGTAATGCTATATCACCTCCTTTATCCCCTTAATGAAATATTCTCTCCCTTTAACGTCTTCCGCTATATCACATTCAGAACTGCCTGGGCAACGATTACTGCCCTTATGATTGCATTCCTTGCAGGGCCATGGCTCATAAAGAAACTTAAAAAATTTAAAGTTGGTCAGCAAATCAGAGGGGATGGTCCCAAGTCCCATCTGAATAAAGCAGGTACCCCAACAATGGGAGGGATTCTCATTGTTGGAGCCATAGTGATCTCTACGGTTCTGTGGACTGATTTGAAGAACAAGTATGTATGGTTACTCCTTTTTACAACTGTAAGTCTTGGCATCCTCGGATTTATTGACGATTACCTTAAGATAAAGAAAGTAGAATCAAAAGGTCTCAGTGCAAGATATAAGTTTCTCTGGCAGATAGTTATATCTTTAATCGTTGCGTTAGTACTCTATTTTGATCCTAAGGATCCCTATAATTCAATGCTCATTATCCCCTTCTTTAAAAGGTGGCTTATAGATCTTGGAATTTTCTATATACCCTTCGCAGTTATTGTAATAGTAGGAGCCTCTAATGCAGTCAATCTTACTGATGGCATAGATGGTCTTGCGACAGGTCTTGTTGGGATCGCTGCCATAGCGAACGCAGGACTTGTCTATATCTCCGGACATGCCCAGTTCTCGAAATACCTTCAGGTTCTCTATCTTCCGGGAACAGGTGAACTTACTGTATTCTGTGGTGCCATGTTAGGGGCATGTCTTGGGTTCCTGTGGTATAACTCTTTTCCTGCAGATGTATTTATGGGAGATGTAGGCTCTTTGAGTCTCGGAGGTGCCTTAGGAGCTCTGGCAGTAATCACGAAGCATGAGATAGTGCTTACACTGGTCGGCGGGATCTTTGTTATTGAAGCACTATCTGTTATCTTCCAGGTGGGTGCCTATAAACTTACAGGTAAGAGGGTATTTAAGATGGCGCCCATCCACCATCATTTTGAACTTAAGGGATGGCCGGAGCCTAAAGTTATTATCAGATTCTGGATTGCAGGGATTATCCTTGCACTTTTGAGTTTGAGCACATTGAAATTGAGGTGAAGATGATAGTAGACAGAATACAGAATACAGTATACAAGGTTACATTAAAATTATCTCTTTTCCTAATATCTTTCCTGTCTACTGTTCTACTGTCTACTGTCTACTCTCCTGCTGATGAACTCACAGCAAAGGCAGCAATAGCCATAGATGCCGATACAGGAACGGTTCTATATGCAAAAAACCCCTATTTAAAAAGTCCCCCTGCAAGTACAGCAAAGGTGATGACCGCCCTTCTTACCTTAGAGAAGTCTGATATAGAAAAGATGGTTAAGGTAAGCACAACTGCATCCGCAGCATCAGGATCGAGGCTCAAACTAAGTAAAGGTGATAAAGTGAAGACTGAGGAACTCCTCTACGGACTTTTACTCAAATCTGCAAATGATGCGGCTGTTGCGCTGGCAGAGAGTGTGGCAGGTAGCGAACCGAATTTCGTTAGACTTATGAATAAAAAGGCAAAGGAACTCGGTGCAAAAAATACACATTTTATTAATGCGAGCGGACTGCCAGGAATGGGGCAGTATACAACAGTCACTGACCTGTCCATTATTATGAAAGAGGCGCTGAAAGAGCCATTCCTTGCAGAGATATCGAGGACCAGGGTGGCGGTTATAGAGTTGGGAAATGGAGAAAGAAAGATTGCCCTGAGAAACCATAATAAACTCCTCTGGATTTACGAAGGCGCAGAAGGAGGGAAGACAGGATATACGATTAGTGCGAGACACTGCTTTGTGGGAGAGGCATCCAGAGATGCAAAGAGGGTTATCATTGCGATCCTCGGCAGTAAAAAACTCTGGAAAGATGCCACCTTCCTCTTTGATAAAGGGTTCAAAATACTTTCCAGGGAAGAAAAACCAAGGGTTTACTTTACAAAAGAAATACAGAGGAATGAGAAGGCAGGGACAAAAAAGCGGAATGCAAGGATTAAAATCTAAAACCTGTTCTGATAATGGAGTAGTGTTGAGTAATTTTAAAACTATAACGCTAACGGATAAGAGGGTGACAGTTGTTGGTCTCGCGAGAAGCGGAGTGGCGGTCTCGAACCTCCTCGCATCACTTGGTGCCAGGGTCATTGTGACTGATACAAAAGGTCAAGATGTCTTGACAGAGGAGATAGGTGAGCTCGAAAAATCTGTTGAACTATCTTTAGGCGGGCATCCTGATAGGGTCTTTCTTGAAACAGATTTTATTGTGGTGAGCCCAGGGGTTCCGATGGATATAAGACCTCTTGAACTTGCAAGGGAGAATAATGTTCCAATAATAAGTGAACTCGAGTTCGCCTATCTTCTGACAGACATACCTGTTATAGCAATAACGGGTACAAATGGGAAATCAACTACCTCAACCCTGATAGATCTTATGCTGAGGAAATCAGGTTTTAGAGCAATCTTAGGAGGCAATATCGGTAATGCCCTAACTGGTGAAATTTCTAAATTGAAGTTCACGTCTAAGGGTTCACGGTTAACTGTTGACTATATAGTTGCTGAGGTGTCGAGTTTTCAGCTCGAGGGTATAGATACATTCAGGCCAAAAGTGGCAACAATCCTCAATATTACTCCAGACCACCTCGATCGGTATAGGGATTTTAATAGTTATGTTGATGCGAAGGCCAGGATTTTTAAAAATCAGAGTGAAGGTGATTTCCTTGTCCTTAATGCAGATGACCCGGAGACAATGAATGTTGAAAGTGAAAGATTGAAAATGAGAAACGAAAGACCTTACACCTTTTATTTCAGCCGTAATAAAAATGTTGAGGGTATCTATTACAAGGGTGGGACAGTCTACTGTAATCTCCACAATTTTAGCGTCCCCCTTCCTCACTCCAAACTTATCAATACGGATGAGATAGGAATCAAGGGAGTACATAACCTGGAAAACGCTATGGCAGCCTCGGCGGTAGCATTGCTGTCTGGTTGCAGGGTTGATGCCATAAGAGAGGCCTTGAGAGAATTCGACGGCTTAGAACACAGGCTTGAGTTTGTTGATGAAATAAAAGGGGTGAATTTTGTTAATGACTCAAAGGGAACAAATGTTGGGGCTGTACTTAAATCACTCGATAGCTTTAATTCTCCCATAATCCTTATAGCAGGAGGCCTTGATAAGGACTCTGATTTTACTCCTTTGAGGGATTCTGTAAGGGAAAAAGTAAAACACCTTATATTAATAGGTGAAGCTAAGGACAAGCTCGAAAAGGTTCTCAATGGTTATACAGAGATATCCTATGCCTCATCTATGGAAGATGCTGTTTTGATGGCTCATCAGAAGGCATCTATTGGTGATACGGTTTTACTTTCTCCTGCCTGTGCAAGCTTTGATATGTTCAAGGATTTTAAGGATAGAGGTAAAAGATTCAAAGAGGCGGTAAGGAGGCTTAGATATGCATGAAAGATCAGGATATGACCGGATACTTATGATCTCGGCGCTGATACTTGTAGTCTTAGGTATCGTTATGATCTATAGCTCCAGCGCCTTTATCGCTATGCAGAGATATAATACCCCCTTCTATTTTTTAAGGAACCAGGTTGTTTGGGCAGTCATAGGTATAATCGGAATGGTCGTAGCAAAAAACTTCGATTATAAGAAGCTTAAAAGTTTATCGCTACCCCTTATTGTTATCTCAGTTTTACTCCTTATCATTGTCCTCATTCCTAATATCGGGAAAGAAGTAAATGGGGCAAGGAGGTGGCTCAGGGTTCTTGGTTTTTCTTTTCAGCCTTCTGAACTCGCTAAACTCACCTTGATCATCTCTATATCTGCCTATATTGCAAAGAGGTCAGATAGGATGGGAGATTTTGTTTATGGGTTCTTTCCTCCAGTAGTCCTTCTGGGTGCGTTCCAGATTCCTATAATATTTCAGCCTGATATCGGGACGGCGCTTGGATTGGGGATTATGGTTATAACATTACTCTATATTGGTGGCGTGAAAGTTCCCCATATCCTTTCTCTGGGGATACCCCTTACCCCCTTCATTGTTAAGATTGTCTTCAACGAAGGTTACAGAAAAAAGAGATTAATAGCCTTCATCGATCCCTGGAGTGATCCTACCGGGGCCGGATTTCAGGTGATTCAATCTTCTTTGGCATTAGGAAGCGGAGGAATTTTTGGGCTCGGTCTTGGCGAAGGAAAACAGAAACTATTTTTTCTTCCTGAACCACACACGGATTTTATTTACTCCCTCATAGGTGAAGAGCTTGGTTTTTTAGGGGCATCGTTAGTGATATTCCTATATTTGATAATCTTATGGAGGGGGACGAGGATCGCTGTAAGGACAGAGGACCTTTTTGGACGATTTTTGGCTATGGGATTGACCATCATGATCGGAGTTCAGGCTATGATGAATTTAGGGGTTGCAAGCGGACTTTTACCGCCGAAAGGGCTTCCCCTTCCCTTTGTGAGTTTTGGAGGGTCATCCCTTTTGATAAACATGATAGCCCTGGGAATACTTCTGAATATATCGAAGAGTATTAATACGATATCCTTGGCTCAATCCTCTTCTATAAAGAGAGAGAGTTGGGTGAAATCGAAAAGTAGAAAGGATTCAGTTAACCTATGAAGGTTCTAATTACAGGTGGAGGGACAGGTGGGCATCTATATTCGGGGATAGCCATAGCAAAGGTATTTAAGAACATGAATAGCACAATAGATATACAGTTTGTAGGTACGAACACAGGGTTAGAAAATAAAGTTGTACCTCAAGAAGGTTATTTACTCAAGACAATAAGAATTCGACCCCTTGCAGGACATAAATTTTTAAAGGTTCTAGCATCCGTTAGCAGATTCCCACTTGCTGTATTAGATTCTTTAAAGATACTTAAAGATGTAAGCCCTGATATTGTGATAGGGCTTGGAGGTTATTCGTCAGGTCCAGTGGTTATTATGGCGGCTTTAAAAGGGATACCAACGGTGATAGTTGAACAGAATGTTATCCCAGGTGTCACGAACAGAGTCCTGTCAAGATTTGTTGATGCCATTGCGATAAACTTTAAATCCTCAGAGATCTTTTTCCCAAAAAAGAAGGTCTATTTAACAGGGAACCCCATAAGAGAAGGGATAACCTCAGGGGTGAAAGAGGAGGCACTCAGGTTATTCGGGTTAGAAGAAGGTCTTTTCACTATTCTTGTTCTTGGTGGAAGTGCGGGGGCTCACAGGATAAACATGTCTGTGGCTGAGGCTCTCGGTTATCTTAATGACCTTAAGGATAGAATCCAGATTGTCCATCAAACAGGAGATAAGGATTTTAAGGGGATAAGTGAATTCTACAGGTCGAAGGGGTTTAAAGGTATTGTTCTCCCATTTATAGATAGGATGTCTGATGCCTATGCAGTTGCAGACTTAATCGTATCAAGGGCAGGGGCTGGTACTCTGTCCGAAATAACGGCCTGCGGAAAGGCCTCTATACTGGTTCCATATCCCTATGCTGCAAAGAATCATCAGGAAGTTAACGCAAGGGTTCTCCTTGACGTAGAAGCGGCATGGATTATTTTGGATAGGGAACTTAATGGAGAAAGACTTGCCTCTGGGATTAGGGATCTTATGGAAGACCCTGAGAGACTATGGCAGATGGAGAGGGCAAGTAAGAGACTCGGAAATAAAGATGGGGCAAAAAAGGTTGTAGATATCACATTAGATTTGATTCGGGGTACGGACTCCGGGGTTAATCTGGTATGTTCAAAAAGGTAAGGAATATCCATTTTATTGGTATTGGAGGAGCAGGGATGAGCGGGATAGCCGAAGTCCTTCTGAACCTTGGACACAGGGTGACAGGATCGGATATCAAGGAGTCTGAGGTAACAAGACGTCTCAGGGAATTAGGTGGTGGAATATTTATAGGCCATAGACCTGAGAATGTTTCAGGCGCACATGTCGTTGTTGTTTCTTCGGCTATAAGAAAAGAGAATGTAGAGGTTGTTGAGGCCAGGAAAAGGGCGATACCCATCATCCCAAGGGCCGAGATGCTGGCAGAACTGATGAGGCTGAAATACAGCATAGCTGTTGCAGGTGCCCATGGGAAGACAACAACAACCTCTATGGTGGCGACAGTCCTTGCAAGAGGTGGTCTTGATCCAACCGTTGTTATAGGAGGCAAACTGAATAGCCTTGGCAGTAATGCCAAACTAGGTCAGGGAGAATTCCTTGTTGCAGAGGCAGATGAGAGTGATGGTTCATTCCTGAATCTTTCTCCTACCATTGCCGTTGTAACCACAATAGACAAGGAACATATAGATTATTATGGCAGTATGGAAAAGATAAAATATGCATTCCTATCCTTCATCAATAAGGTGCCGTTCTATGGTCTTTCTGTACTCTGTCTCGATAACCCTTACATAAGGGAGATAATACCGGAGATAGAAAAAAGGTATATCTCTTATGGACTTGAGTCAGAGGCCAGCCTTACTGCGAAGGGAGTCCATCTTGAGGGTATGGGCTCCCACTTCGAAGTTCTCTCTGAAGGAAAGTCTTTAGGACTCTTTGGAATGACGATGCCGGGGATGCATAATGTCTCAAACTCATTAGCTGCGATAGCTGTGGGAATAGAGCTTGGTATTGATATAGAAGTAATAAAAAATGCACTCATAGAGTTCAGCGGTGTGGAGAGGAGGTTCCAGGTAAAGGGGAAAGTGGAGGGGATAATCTTTGTGGATGATTATGGACATCATCCTACGGAGATCAGGGCGACCCTTTTGGCTGCAAAGGCAGGATTGGGGCGAAGATTAGTTGTCCTCTTCCAGCCTCACCGTTATACAAGGACAAGGGATCTCCTGTCTGAATTCTTCAATGCCTTCGATCAGGCCGATAGGGTAATCATTACTGATATATATCCTGCAGGAGAAAACCCAATAAATGGTATTTCATCCTCTTTGATCTGCGAGGGAATCAAGGAGAGGGGTCACAGGGATGTAGCTTACATTTCTGATAGGGAGGCAATACTGAAGGATCTTGGTGAGAACCTGAGATCAGGGGATATCTTTTTAACTCTCGGTGCGGGAGATGTGTGGAAGATTGGGGAAGAGTTATTAAGATTGAAGATGGAAGAATTGGTTCGTTGAAAGAGGAGGCTTGGAAAGAAATGTTTAGAGAAATGTCATTGAAAGGCGGGATAAGGTTCAATGAGGCGATGGGAAGACATACCTCATTCAGAATCGGTGGGCCTGCGGAGGTTATGTTTTTCCCAGAGGATATCTCTGATCTTAAAATGGTTCTGAAAGTGGCAAGGACTAAGGGCATCCCTGTATTCATACTCGGTATGGGTACGAATCTCCTCGTAAGGGATGGCGGTATCCCAGGGATTACGATAAATCTTAAGAGTCTAAATAAGATTAAGATTCTTGAAACTCCGAACTCCGAACTACAAACTCCAAACTTTATATATGTAGAGGCAGGAGTTACTCTGCCAAAGCTCCTTTCCTTTACGGCTAAGAATGGTCTTGAGGGTCTTGAATTTACGGCAGGTATCCCAGGGGCTCTCGGGGGGGCAATTGTGATGAATGCTGGGACAAAGGAAGGGGAGATGAAGGATATCCTTGATAGTGTAACACTTATAAATAACGATGGTGAACTCGTGGTAGTTATGAAGGATGATATTCCTTTTGGCTACAGAAGGTCAGGTCTTGAAGGCATGGTTATAGTTGGTGCTACCCTTAGACTCAGTAAGGGAGAACCCGATGAGATTAAAAAGAGAATCAGGATTCGTCTCGAAGAGAGGGCTATTAAGGAGCCCTCAGGGATTCCGAATGCAGGTTCGATCTTCAAAAATCCTGAATCGGATTCTGCTGGAAAGGTTATTGAGGAGACAGGACTGAAAGGTTTCAGGATGGGTGATGCCGAGATATCTCAGATTCATGCAAACTTTATAGTGAATAAAGGAAAGGCTAAGTCCGCTGATGTAATTTCTTTAATGAGAGTTATTGAAGAAAAGGTTTTCAAAGAGAAGGGAATTGTCCTTGAACCTGAGATAAGGATTGTGGGAGTGAATGATAACTGATAAAAAGGTAGGTGTCTTGATGGGAGGTACTTCTTCTGAAAGGGAAATATCCTTAAGGAGCGGAATGGCGATTTATAATGCTTTTAAAGAGATGGGTTACAACTCAGTGTCGATAGATGCAGGGAAGGACGTGGCTGATGACATAAAAAGAGAGAAGATAGATGTGGCATTTATTGCACTCCATGGTGGATGTGGAGAGAATGGAGCGATACAGGGACTACTCGAGATTATGGGAATCCTATATACAGGCTCAGGAATTCTTGCGTCTGCATTGGCAATGGATAAGATCTCTTCGAGGAGGATCTTTGAACAGCAGGGACTGAAAGTCCCGCGTTATGTTGTCATAGAGAGAGGAATCTCAGATTTCAGACCTCAGATTTCAGACCTCAGGCTTCCCCTTGTGATTAAACCATCCAGCGAGGGTTCGAGTATAGGTGTTAATATTATAAATAAAATGGAAGAATTAAAGGAGGCGGTCGGGAACGCCTTCTGCTACGGAGAAAAGGTAATCATAGAGGAATTTATCGATGGAAAAGAGATCCATGTTGGGATCTTGAATAATAAAGCCCTGGGAGCGATAGAGGTAAGACCAAAGAAAGGGTTTTATAGTTATGAGGCCAAATATACTCCAGGGCTTACTGATTATATCTATCCACCAGCCCTTAGTAATAAAGAGTACAAGGATAGCCTTGAATTGGCGCTCAAGAGCCATATCTCTCTTGGATGTGATGGGGCAACAAGGGTAGACCTGAAGGTGAACAGAGAAGGGATACCTTATATACTTGAGGTTAATACTCTCCCCGGAATGACCGCAACAAGCCTTTTACCAAAGATTGCCCAGGGGGTAGGAATCGGGTTTAATGATCTTTTAGAGAAGATTCTTGAGTTGGCATTAAAGAGGGTCATAAAGGTATGAAGGTGTTCTTGAAAAAGAGATACAATAAGAAGAAGATCTCCGGAAGGGAAAAGATGGCGAAGGTCTTTAAGAAAGCTGTTTTAGCCATTTCAGTTATAACTATTTCTCTATTTTTTTTACACCTCTACCAAACTATTTCTGGATTGGAAATATTCAAGGTAAGAGAGATTGAGATAAAAGGTAATTATCACCTCTCTCAAGAGTCGCTTTTGAATATGACAGATATAAAGAGGGATAGCATCCTAAAGATAAGTCTTAATGACCTGAGGACCAAGATACTGAAATCGCCATGGATAAAAGATGCAGTTGCAAAGCGAGAAATACCAGGAACAATCAGAATAGAGATTAAAGAAAGGTTTCCTGAGGCAATCATCGATTATGGTGATTCCTTTTATCTCGTGGATGGTGAAGGTGTGATTATAGAAAGGGTAAGTGACAGGAAGGGTTATTCCCTCCCTGTAGTATCAGGGATTGATCTGAGTGAAAACCGGTTGGGTGAGAGAATAAATTCAAAGGGTCTTTCAGAAGGGTTAACCTTGATAAAGTTTCTGAGGGATAAAGGTATCGGGCTTAATGATATAGAGCTTGTTGCGAATAACCCTGAGGATCTGATACTTAACCTTCCTGGAAAACAGATAAAAGTTGGCTCAGGGAACTATAAGGAGAAGTTTAACAGACTTGATGATATTGAGGCCGAACTTAAGAGAAAAGGTGTTCTGGCAAGCTCAATAGATATCCGTTTCTCAGGCAAGGTAATCGTAATCCCTATGGCAGAAAGTAACCTTTAAGGTTACGACCCTTATGGAAAGGAAAGGAGGTGAGTTTTGGGGAGGAAAGAAAACTTAATGGTAGGTCTTGATATAGGGACTACGAAGATCTGTGCCATCGTTGGTGAAATAAAGGACGGCGGAAGGATTGATATCATAGGTATAGGTAGCCATGCATCGAGGGGACTAAGGAAAGGGGTTGTGGTGAATATAGAGAGTACTGTGGAATCTATAAAGAAGGCTGTTGAAGAGGCTGAACTTATGGCAGGAGTAGATATTAAGGCTGTCTATGCAGGTATAGCTGGAGGTCACATAAAAGGATTCAATAGCAGGGGTGTTATCGCTGTTAAGGATAAAGAGATAAGTAAATCCGACATGGATAGGGTCATAGATGCTGCGAGGGCTGTTGCTATTCCTCTTGACAGAGAGGTCCTCCATATCCTTCCGCAGGAGTTTATCATCGATAATCAGGATGGAATCAAGGAACCATTGGGAATGTCAGGGGTTAGACTTGAGGCTGAGGTTCATATAGTTACCGGTGCTGTTACTTCTGTCCAGAACATAATAAAGAGTTGCCACAGGGCTGACCTTGAGGTTTTAGATATAGTCCTTGAGCCCCTTGCTTCTGGGGAGGCGGTTCTTACTCAGGAGGAGAAGGATCTTGGTGTAGCTGTGGTTGATGTCGGAGGGGGTACTACTGATATCGCCATCTTCCTCGATGGAAGTATCAGACATACAGCCGTCTTCGCTATAGGTGGAAATCACCTCACAAATGATATAGCTGTAGGTCTCAGGACTCCGAGTACAGAGGCTGAGAAGATCAAGAAAAAATATGGCTGTGCCCTTACCTCCCTCGTTATGGACAATGAGACGATAGAAGTTCCGTCTATGGGCGGTAGGGCACCGAGGGTTCTCTCAAGGCAGGTTCTCTCAGAGATTATACAACCGAGAGCAGAAGAGATCTTTGAATTGGTTAACAGGGAGATAAGAAAAACAAGTTACGAAGAGATGATTGCCTCAGGGATTGTTCTGACTGGTGGAACAGCGATAATGGAAGGAATACCAGAGGTTGCTGAGGATGTTTTAGATCTGCCTGTAAGGAGGGGGAAGCCTATTAATATTGGTGGATTAGTAGATATTGTGAATAGCCCCCTGTATGCCACCGGTGTTGGGTTAGTTCTCTATGGTGCTAAGGGTGTGGGGGCTAACGGGACTATCAAATTCACAGATGAAAACCTCTTTGGGAGGGTCCTTGGCAGGATGAAAGAATGGGTGGGGGAACTTTTTTAATAATAGTGAACAGTGAATGCTGTTCAATAACAAAGGAGGATAAATGAAGTTTTTGTTCGATGATGTAAAGGATGAGACAGCAAAGATCAAAGTTGTAGGAGTAGGAGGGGGAGGAGGGAATGCTGTAAATACCATGATTTCTGCGAAAATGAGCGGAGTGGAGTTTATAGCTACTAATACAGACCTCCAAGCCCTGGGAGTTTCAATGGCATCAACGAAGATCCAGCTTGGTTCAAAGCTTACTAAGGGTTTAGGTTCGGGAGGAGACCCAGAGATCGGAAGGCAGGCCGCCTTAGAGGATAGCGATCTTATCAATGAGGTAATCTCAGGTGCAGATATGGTCTTTATCACTGCAGGAATGGGAGGAGGAACAGGTACAGGGGCTGCCCCTGTTATAGCGAATATAGTAAAGGGGACAGGCGCGCTTACAGTTGCAGTAGTCACAAAGCCCTTCCTTTTTGAGGGAAAACTCAGATCGAGAAATGCAGAAGAGGGTTTAAAGGAACTGAAAAAATATGTGGATACAATCATTCTTATTCCGAATCAGAGAATCCTGGGTGTGGTGGGAAAAGATACAACCGTGATGGATGCCTTTAGAATAGCAGATGATGTTCTAAGGCAGGCCGTTCAGGGGATTTCTGATCTTATAATAACTCCTGGAATTGTGAACCTTGATTTCGCTGATGTGAAGACCGTTATGAAAGGTAAGGGGAAGGCAGTGATGGGAAGAGGGATTGCGAAGGGTGAAAGAAGGGCACTGGAGGCAGCCCAGAAGGCTATATCAAGCCCCCTTATTGAAGAGGGAAATATTGATGGGGCAAAGGGTGTATTGATAAATATAACAGGTGGCGAAGGCCTTACACTCCATGAGATATCAGAGGCATCAACACTTATTCAGGAAACAGCAGATCCTGACGCAAATATCATTTTCGGATCGGTGATAAATCCTGAAATGGAAGATGAGGTAATAGTAACTGTGATTGCTACTGGTTTTGAAAATGGGGCTGAAACGAAAGGGAAGGAGATAGAGACATATACAGGCAAGACTATTAAACTCAAAGACTATATGACAAATACGACAAAGAGGGAGCCTTTGGCTTTCCTGAGAAAGAGTGTTGCGAACGAGATTGAATTAGATCTCGGCCTTGATAGTGATGAATGGGATATCCCGACATTCCTGAGGAAACAGAGGGGATAGAAGTTAAAAGTTGAAAGTTCAAAGTTAAAAGTTTAATGTCACGGAGGCTTATAGAGAAGGCTAAGAGGATTTTGAGGGAAGAGGTTGGTACTATTTATAAAGATCCAGGGGGGAAAATAAAGGTGGCTCTGATCTATCCGAATACATATCATCTGGGCATGTCGAATTTAGGTTTCCAGACTGTATACGGACTTTTTAATCGGAGAGAAGACGTTCTCTGTGAGAGGGCCTTTCTTCCTGATGATGAGGACAGAGAAGAGTACCTGAGAACAGGGACAGAACTCTTCACACTTGAGTCTCAGCGCAGGATTCATGACTATGACATAGTTGCCTTCTCGGTATCGTTCGAGAATGATTATCTGAATGTCCTTGATGTTATGCGCCTTTCCAGAATTCCCCTGATGAGAGATGAGAGAAGGGATAGTGATCCTCTCATTGTCCTCGGTGGCATATCTACATTCTTCAATCCAGAACCACTGTCAGATTTTTTTGACATTATCGCTATTGGTGAATCAGAGGAAATGATCGATGAGATGATTGATCTCTATAAGAGTGAGATCAATAAGGTGAATAGAGAGGATCTTCTAAGAAATATGACATCTATTGATGGGTGCTATGTGCCTGTTCTTTATGAAGTGGTCTACAGGGAAGATGGGACGATAAAAGAAAGAGTAAGAAAAGAGGGTGCTTTAGAGAAGATAAAGAGAAGGTATATTAGGAATATAGATAGGTTTGATACCTATAGCAGAATCCTCACTCCTAACACAGAGTTCTCTAACATGTTTCTGATAGAGATATCAAGGGGGTGTGGCAGGAGCTGCCGATTCTGTCTTGCTGATTTTATATACAGACCTCCAAGACAGAGAGGAATAGAGTCTATCCTGAAGGCAGCGGAAGAGGGAAGAGTGCTTACCAATAGGATTGGCTTAGTAGGGGCTGCAGTATCGGATCACCCATCTATTAGTAATATTCTCAAGTCCCCAGAGATAAAAGGACTCCAGATTTCCGTTTCATCCCTGAGGGCTGACACGGTTACAACCGATCTTATCAAAGGGCTTGCTGAAGGTGGTCTCAAGACTGTCTCTATAGCACCTGAGGCAGGTTCTGAAAGGCTGAGAAAGGTTATAAATAAGGGGATGAGAGAGGAAGAGATACTCAGGGCAACGGAACTAATCTTTATTAATGGAATATTGAACCTTAAACTCTACTTTATGATAGGCCTTCCCACAGAGACGATGGAAGATATAGAGGCAATAGTTGATCTCACAGAGAAGATTCATAGGGTTCAGATATCCATTGCCAGAGAGAAGGCTAATATCGGTCTTCTTACAATCAGTCTGAATTGTTTCGTCCCCAAGCCATTCACACCGTTTCAATGGGTAGCAATGGGGGATATCAATAGGCTGAAAGAGAAGATTAATTTTCTAAAGAAGGCGCTTAAAGGGATGAAGAATATAAGCCTTATCCATGATATTCCGAAATGGGCTGCATTCCAGGCATTTCTCTCGAGAGGTGATAGAAGGGTTGGAAGGGCTCTCAGGATTATAAAGGATAGAGGTGACTGGGCAAGGGCATCAAAGGAGGTTGGTGTTGACCCTGAGTTCTATGTATACAGGGAGAGGCAATTTGACGAAGTTCTCCCATGGGATTTTATTGATACAGGGATGAGAAAGGATTACCTATGGGAAGAGTATGGGATGATAAAATATGGGATTGAGACCCCACGGTGTGTTCCAGATAAATGCACGAGGTGCGGGGTGTGCTGAAGATAAATTCGAATACTCGTCATGCTGAACCTGTTTCAGCATCTCTTAATTATTACATCTTTGAGATCCTGAAACGAGTTCAGGATGACATTTGATGTTGATGTGTTATCTATAGCGGAAAATATCAAGATCGTTAAAGAAAGGATTGAGGGGGCAGCCAAAAGGATTGGAAGGGATCCATCAGAGATTAAACTGGTGGCGGTAAGCAAGACAGTGGATATAGATAGGATAAAGGAGGCGGTCTTGGCCGGTATTGAGATATTAGGAGAAAATAAGGTTCAGGAAGCCAAAGAGAAAATTTCAAATTTCAAATTTCAAATTTCAAATTTAAAAATAGAATGGCAAATGGTAGGGCATTTGCAGACAAATAAG
Source organism: Thermodesulfovibrionia bacterium (assembly GCA_919902995.1). Taxonomy (GTDB): domain Bacteria; phylum Nitrospirota; class Thermodesulfovibrionia; order JACRGW01; family JACRGW01; genus JACRGW01. The sequence continues at coordinate 29,044 of CAKKSD010000013.1, read as the reverse complement.
GCAAAGACAGCAGTCCAGCTTTTTAGCCTTATCCATTCAGTCGATAGCCTCCGCCTTGCAGAGGAGATAGACAGGGAATCCAGGAAGGCAGGTAAAGTTCAGGATGTGCTTGTAGAGGTGAATCTTGCAGGGGAAGAGACAAAACATGGAGTATCGAAGGAAGGTACGATCAGTCTCCTTAGGGAGATCTCTAAATTTAAAAATGTCTCTGTTAAGGGTCTTATGACAATGCCGCCTTTCTCAGAAGACCCCGAAAAGGTAAGGCCGTATTTCAGGAGATTAAGGGAAGTCAGGGATAATATTAATGAGTTACGAGTTACGAGCTACGAATTACGAGACTTATCAATGGGGATGTCTAATGACTTTGAAATTGCCATTGAAGAAGGTGCAACGATGGTAAGGATAGGGACTGCGATATTCGGAGAGAGGAGATGATCGGTTTCATAGGTGGAGGGAATATGGCTGAGGCCCTGATAAAGGGAATAGTTAAGAGTGCAGAGTTCGGAGTTCGGAGTAAAGAGGTGCTCGTTTCAGAACCAATAGAAGACAGGAGAAAGTATCTCGGACAGGCATATGGGATAAGGACAACAGTTTCTAACAGAGAGGTGGCGTCTTCGTGCAATATTATAATCCTCGCAGTAAAGCCACAGGATATGGATAAGGTTCTTGACGAGATAGCAGATCTCATAACAGATGAAAAGACTATGGTCTCAATCGCTGCAGGGATTACATTCTCTTATCTCCAGAAAAAACTGAATACAAAAAAATTAATAAGAGTTATGCCTAATACGCCTGCGGTTATACAGGAGGGTATGTCCGTTATTTCTTTGTGTGAATGTTTCTCTGGTAGAGACATGTCAACTGTAAGGGAGATCTTCATGTCTGTTGGAAAGGTTATTACACTACCCGAGAAATATATGAATGCGGTAACCGCACTTTCAGGAAGCGGGCCTGCATTCATTGCGTTCTTCATTGAGGCTATGGTAGAAGGCGGGGTGAATATGGGTCTCCAGAGAGATGATGCCCTTACACTTGCTGTACAGACATCTCTCGGTGCTTCGAAACTCCTCGATGGAGGTATGAGCCCGCTGAAACTGAGGGAGACGGTCACATCACCAGGTGGGACAACTGCTGAGGGACTGAGGGTCTTTGAAAATAGGGGTTTAAAGGGGATAGTGGTTGACGCTATAGAAGCAGCAACTAAGAGGGCGGAGGAACTCGGGAAAACAGTAGACAGTAAACAGTAAACAGTATACAGCAGAAAAAAATAAAAAAGATGTTTATTCTGTCAAACTTAATTAATGCGGTTGCGACAATACTTGATCTGGCACTAACGGTATATATGTGGATTATTATCATAGCTGCCCTGATAAGCTGGGTAAGTCCTGATCCCTATAATCCAATAGTCCGTTTTCTTTACAGGGCTACGGAACCTGTATTAAGCAGGATCAGGAGGGTAATTCCCGTTTCGGGCTTAGGTATTGATGTGTCACCGATGATAGCGATCCTCGGGATACTTTTTCTTAAATATTTTATTATCCCGACATTAGTAGAATTGGCTTATAGAATTAAAACAATTTAGAAAGGAGGAAGGTATGAAGATTACACCGCTGGATATTCAGCAGAAGCAGTTTCGTGTAAAGTTAAGGGGATTTGATATAGAGGAAGTGGATTCGTTCCTTGAATTGGTCAGGGAGGAGTTTGAGGAACTGCTGAGGGAGAATTCGAAACTCAGGGAGGAACTCCATAAGATGGAGAACCATCTCAGGGAATACAAGGATACCGAGATGGTATTGAAGAATACCCTTATGACAACGCAGCAGATGATCGATGAGATAAAGAGTAATGCCCAGAAAGAGGCGGAATTGATTATGAAAGAGGCAGAAATGAAGGCAGAGCAGATAATCGAAAGGGTACAGTCAAAGGCGATAAAGATCCATGAGGATATCACTGACCTTAAGGGTATTAGAAAGCATTTCAAAGAGGAGATCAGGAGGGTGGCAGAAAGCCATGTAAGGATGCTGGACTCCACAGAAGACTGGGAAGATGAACTGATGATTCAGAAGGCCGAGGGTAACAAGTAATCGGCAAATAGTAAAGACTGAACCGTGCTCAGTAATGGAAGATGATTCGAGTCCTGAGCTTGTAAAACTGATTGTAGAAGAGATAAGGAAGAAAGGCCCTATAAGTTTCAGAGATTTTATGGCGATGTCTCTCTACGATCCTATACTCGGGTATTATGCCTCTTATAGGGCAAAGATCGGTAGAGAAGGAGATTATTATACAGCGCCACACCTTACCCCTGTCTTTGGAGCGATGATCGGGAAACAGATATTAGAGATTAGAAGACTGTTAGGTGATGAAGGGTTTATCATAGTTGAGATGGGAGGAGGGAAAGGGATTCTATCATCAGATATCCTCGATTTTATAAAAAGAGAGGATAGCACCTTCTATGATAGAGTACAGTACCACATAATCGAGACAAACCCTAGATTGAAAGAGAAAGAGTTTGGAACTTTGAATGGTAATAGGGTTATATGGCATAACAATCTCGATGGCCTCCAGCCAGGAATAAAAGGTGTATTTATCTCTAATGAGCTTGTAGATTCTTTCCCCGTACATCAGGTAATTATGGAAGACAACAGGCTTAGGGAGGTCTTCGTAGATTGGGTTGACGGAAGGTTTGTCGAGGTTATTAAAGACCCATCAACAGACTCCCTAGAATACTATTTCAAGGAGATGGGGATAGATCTTGCCGAGGGCTACAGGACAGAGGCCAATCTCGACGCCCTGAAATGGTTAGAAAGGGTCGGAGGGTTTCTTGATAAGGGTTTTGTTATAACAATAGATTACGGATACCTGTCGGATGAACTCTATCAGTCCTACCGTTCTCGAGGCACACTCCTCTGTTATTACAGGCATACTACCTGTGAAGACCCCTATACCAGGATAGGTTATCAGGATATTACCTCCCATGTTAATTTCTCTGCACTTATTCACTGGGGTAAGAAAAAAGGTTTAGAGTTTACAGGTTTTACCAATCAGACAAATTTCCTCATAAATATCGGTGTTGAGGATTATATCAGAGACATAGCAAAAGAAAGCACAGACTATAGGGATTACATGAAAAGGATGCTTCCCATAAAGAACCTTATGATGCCAGCTATGGGAGAGACCTTCAAGGTTCTGATCCAGCATAAAGGTATAAAGAGTCCATCCCTGAGAGGTCTCACTTCTCCATGACCCTTCCTCTTCTATATGCCTGAGATAATCAGATAAATCCAGTTCAGGAAAAGGGCTAACCCAATGCCAAGTCTGAATATCAATTTTTCTCTCATGCTGAATTTCACATCAAGTCTAAGTGGTGTTAAAAGATAAGATGCTAAAGAGTATAAGAGAAAGATAGTTCCTGCGATTAAAGAGAATGAAATTAATGGGTTCATAGTGAAGGCACCCATCAGGTCGAAGTGGGCAAGATGGATGATCGCCCTTGTAGAACCACAGGTAGGGCAGGGAATGCCTGAAACTGTTTTAAGTGGACAGAAGATAGGCATTTTAGCGAGGGGGAGGAATCTTGCTGCTAAAAGGATAAGGATAACCAATCCTCCATAGATAAGACTGTATTCCATTATGGGACTTTCTGTCCCTTTTCTTGAAGAGATTTCCATCAGATAGGGAAACCCTTTATAGTAGGGATCGAACCTAATGCACCTATAATTATCGGTATCAGCATGGCTATGAAAACGGCAATTAAAATACAGCAGAAGATAAGAGGAAGAAATACAGCCAGAGTAGCCTTCCCTCCTGATATCCCGTGGGCTTCCTTTAGACCGATAATTTCTATTACTATCATCCATATAGCACCTATAATTCCTCCGCATACTGGTATCGCAGAGAAGACCTGGGCACCATATGAATAGGAGACAACCCTGAAGGTTGCCTCAAAACCTTTTCTGTTTCCGCCTATTAACATCAGGCAGAGGTGGAGGATGCCACTGCCGATGAATATACTGATAATCACGATGAGAGGTGAGAGGACGGCAATAGCAAGAAGATAATCAGATCTGAATTCTGTTTTCGTGCCGAGTGGCTGTGCTATCATTTCGAGTACACCACCAAAAAGGATCTGCCATATAACACCGAACATCATACCGAGAGTACCCCAGATTATTGCATAGATAAGGGGACTGCCGAGCCCTCCTGTTACAGGCATTTTCCTGAAAAATTCACCGGGCTTTAACAGAGATCCTTTCAGGGTAGAGGTGAGGGATGTGATGAATCCAAGCCTTTCCCTTTCTTCCCAGGGACAGGATTTAGGAGGCTCAGGAGAGATTCTCTCTCCGCAATGGGGACAAAAAGTTGGTGGTGGCTGGTCTGGAATCTCCTTATTACAAGAGGAACATACCATATAATATCTTTAGATTAAGAAACTTTAGAATGATGTTATCCCAAGGGATTATGTAAGTCAACCATTATTTTAATCATGTGTAGAAATATTATTTTCGAGCAGCTGCCATTCCTTGAACATATAAATACCTCCTCATAAAAGGATTATAAAATATTACTGAGTTAAATAAAATGATTCTTCTCGGTTTCTTTATTTTGTCATTCCGCACTTGATGCGGAATCCAGAATTTCCTAATAGTTTCATGTTACTGCAGAGTTGGCATCTGGATTCCTGCCTTCGCAGGAATGACGATAAACACCTAACACTTGAATCCTTTCATCTTGTTTAAATATAAATAAAAAAGATATTATAGAATTTAATGAAAAATATTGATAAACTTACCAAGATTAAAGGATGAGATTCCTTACTTTGCTCGGAATGACAAACGAGGGAGTCAGAATGACAGAAACGAGGGAATGACATGAATCGAAAGGCTCCAGAATGAAAGGAAGGGTGACAATATAAGAATATATTATATGAAGTTCAAGATAATTCTCTTTTCCCTTATCTTTCTGCTTTCCTGCAGTCACAAAAATGATCGCCTTGATGGTTTTCTTTATCTGAGGCTCAATACAAATCCCACAACACTTGATCCTGCCCTTGTTGTTGATGTTATGGGCGGGATTATCAGTGCAAAAATCTTTAACGGTCTTGTGACATTCGGAGAGGATCTCTTAATCAGACCTGATATTGCAAAGTCCTGGTCTGTATCTAAAGACAATAAAACCTATACATTCAGATTAAGAAAGAATGTGACCTTCTCTAACGGAAGAGAAGTTACTGCCAGAGACTTTAAATATTCCTTCGAGAGAGTCCTAAATCCGAGGACAAAATCCCCGAATACCTGGGTATTAAGTAAGATAAAAGGCGCAAAAGAATTTATGGATGGGAAGAGTCGGATGGTTGAAGGGATAAAAGTCATAGATGATTTCACTCTCGAGATAAAACTCAGGGAGTCCTTTGCACCTTTCCTCGGTCTCCTTGCAATGACAGCTGCCTATGTTATACCGAAGGAGGAAGCTAATAAATGGGGAGAGGATTTCGGCATGAATGTATCAGGTACAGGTCCTTTTGTCCTCGAAGAATGGAGGCATGGAAGGAATTTAAAACTGAGAGCGAGGCAGAATTATTTCGAGGGGAAACCGAAGATTAAAGGTATAATCTACAGGATAATCCCTGAAGACCTAACTGCTGTTGCAGAGTTCGAGGCAGGGAATCTCGATGTTATAGGCATACCTTCAGCAGAGTTCAGACATTATACAAAAAGTCCCAGATGGAAGGATAAAATCGCGAGTTATACAGGAATGAATACATATTACCTTGGAATGAACTGTGAAAGACCTCCATTAAGTAACCCTCTCTTAAGACAGGCGATAAGCTATGCGATTGATAGAGAAAAGATTCTTAAAACTGTTTATGAGGGTAGGGGAATACTTTCTGAAGGACCTATTCCACTGCTTTTGATGAAAAGGGCTGAAAGCATTGGTTATATATATGATCCAGAAAAGGCAAAAGAACTTTTAAAGAAAGTTGGTTATCCCGAAGGGTTTTCGATAAAGATATACCTTACTGCAGATCAGGAGACCCTTGATGTTGTGGAGGCGATACAGCATTATTTAGGCAAGGTAGGTATCCAAGCGAAGATTACACAGCTTGAATGGAGTGCCTACAAGGATGCCCTCAACCGCGGAGAGCCTGATGCATTCTGGATATCATGGTGGGCAGATTATCCTGATCCAGAAAATTTTCTTTTTCCTCTGTTCCATTCATCTAACTGGGGGCCAGGAGGAAACAGGACGAGGTTTAAAGATACCGAAGTGGATAGAATAATAGAAGAATCTCAGAGGGAGATGAATCCTGAGAGGAGGTATAAACTATATAAGACGGCAGAGAGGAGAATTATTGAACTTGCTCCATGGGTATTTTTCTGGCACAGGACCGATTATGCCATACATCAGGAACGGGTGAAGGGATATAAGATATATCCTATATACAGCATGGATAAAGGGATGGAGGTAGAGGTCAAGATAGTTCAGAAGTAATTTAACTTGAAAATTCCCTGTGGCTTACCACAGGGTCGCTTGTCTGTCATTCTCTGGCTTGACCAGAGAATCCAGGGTTTCCCATGAAAACGGGAATCCAGTTTCTTATGAATAGTTCCCCCGATTAAATCGGGGGATGGCGTCTGGATTTCCCGATCCCCCGATCAATGACTTCGAGGGCAGGCAAGTCGGGGAATGACTATAACTTTTGATGTTTGATACCCTGCGGTCTCTGCCGCAGGGTTCTTCATTTAATGTTATACCTTTTGAGATATCAAGCCCCTCATTCCGCCAATAACTGTGTTAGCCAGAAATAACACAAGCGATGCTACATTCAGCAAACCGCCCCACATAAAGGCCGATGTAGAGGATGTGATGTCTCCCGTAATCCTTATCAGGAGCGAGGCTTGAAGGAGTGCGAAGTGGAGATAGAATAAGGGGCTGTATAGTATCGGAACCTGCAACACTGCAGGGAAAATTATCGGGGCATGACCGAAGATCATTGCAAAAACAAAGCCGAGAAAAAGGGAATGAAGTGTCGCGTCATACATGGCTGTTACGGGTATGAATTTTCCTGAATACAGCGCAAACAATCCGCTGATACCCAGCCAGAAATATCCTGAAAGAAGACATACTGCTACAAAACGGGTCAAACCCTGCTGTCTGACAGTCTTTGTAGCAATATCATGGAGAACGAGCCAAACTGTGAGTGCAAGTATACCCAGACCAAGGACCCGTATGCCGACAGCAGTATTGAATATTGAATAGACAATACCTGTAAGGAATAGAACAATTGCCGAAAAGAAGATAGTATACGATGACCTTGAAGGTGCGAGTAACCTGCTTAAATCAAGTCTTTCCCCTGCTATTGTAAGAATAAGATACCCTGCCCACCAGGGAACGATCAGATAAATTGGATAACCAAATAGCCAGAATATGTTTCCTGCAAACCACAGCAGGGCGCCGATACCCATGGTCACTGTGAAGGGGGCAAACTGACGGCGCAATATGGCTATAAAAACAATCACAAAAAGGAGGCTTGCGATGGTAATCAACAACTGTCCTGCAGTATGATAGGATGTTAAAATAGTTATAACGCTTCCTATGCCAGACAGAAAGGGTGCGAGATAGGTCCATGGCATGTCGAGGGCTGCTGCCCTCTCAAGACCTATTACAGTTCCCAGGAATCCGCATACCATAAGTGGTCCATGAAGAACAAGGAGCCCAGCTCTTATTTCAGGTATATTCCATCCGAGACGGGACAACCCTGTCAATAGCCCTGCTATAAGGGATAGCATGCCGAGAAACATTAGAGGAAACCGTAAACGATGCCTGAGTATCATTTGAGCCTCCCGAGTTTTCTTTTTGCTGACTCTGACATCATATCAGGATTCCAGGGTGGTGTCCAGACAAGTTCTACATTTACAGATCTCGCCTCGGGGAATCTTTTCTTGATAGCGTCTCTTGCCTGGGCTCTTAACATATTGCCCATGGGACATGCTGCTGTGGTCATCGTCATACTCACACTAAACTCTCCATCTTTCTCCTCGGCACTGTAAACCAGTCCCAGGTCTGCTATGTTTATCCCTATCTCAGGGTCAATCACATCCCTTAATGCGTCCAGTATCTGTTCTCTTGTGATCATATTTACTACCATGAACTATGCCCTGACGTCAAAGGTCAGCGGTGGCTGTAAGCCATCCGCTGGAGTGATTTGTTAGATGCTATCTATTCTCTTTTTTATTAAATCAGGGCTTCTCTTGCCATGAATTACAGCAAGGATTATTATCTTTTTTTCCTCTAAAAGATAAATGATTTTGTATGGAAACCTTTTGATGACGTGCTTTCTTGTTCCTTTGTATTCTATTGGATGAATTTCAAGATTTCTATTGATGAAGTTGATTCCTGCATCAACTTGCAGAAGGAAGTAATAACCTAACCCTGTCCGTTTATCTTCATACCAGGAAAAAGCTTCTTTTAAGTCATCTTCGGCTTCAGGCCTGACAATGACTCTAAATTTCACTGCTTGCTCACTAACCTTTTATAAACATCTTCCCATGGAGAGCCTAAATCAGGGTTTCTATGATAAGCCTCCAATCGTTCATCAATTATCCTTTTCTCATCTTCTGTTAATTCAATAGACTGGGCTTCAGCAGCTATCGTATCCCAGATATCTTCTACCAGTTGGATTCTTTCAGGTATTGACAATGTAAGGCTATCTGTTGCTGTTATCTTTTTCATGACTTATTCCTCCTGTTTTATTCATTTTACATCTAATATCTATTATATACTATGGCTAATCCTTATAAATAGATTCATACACATCTATGTTGTCGGACTGGCTTGCCTGTATTTTCTGCTATTCTTCTTGCTTTTTCGAGTGAAACAAAGGGGCCATGCCACCTACCATTCCTATTACCTAATGGCTTTTCATGACAGCCTCGTCCTTCGTTACAGTTCCCACAAGAGCCTATGCGAATTACAGCTTTATGTTCGGCAGTCCAATTTTCATATACATAACAATTCATTGGATTGACCTCTATGGTTATCTTTTTTACATATAACGACAGAATTGAGCGGACAGTTTTATCGTTCCGCTCCAATGACTTGTTGTGTGTCATCTATCTTTATGATTTCAAATGCCTTATCGCTTAGGAAAAAGTCTGTATCCAGTGTCGGAGGTAAACCTCCAGTGATAAATGTTACGAATTGTTCATTGTGGAGTTTCCAGAGATGAGCAAGGATAATACCCGAATCCTGTTTCATTTGATTTGCTATATTTTGGGGACTTGCGATCTGGTTCAAGCCTCTCAGTTTCAAGATATGTAGCAATATGGAACGGTTGAGCTGTTCTTCAAGGGTCTCTTTTTTGTTTGTCTCTATTTTGTTATCAGGCTTTTTATCGGTGTCTGCTTTGATTTCTTTTGGGTAAGAAAAGAAGGTGATCGCAAGCAATGACAATAACCACACTGGGATTAATATTAGTGTCAGTAATATTCGGACCTGCCATTGTGTTAGCGGTGGCACTGTTCCTGTGGGAACTAATTTGGGGAGATCAAACGTCCAAATACCGCCCCCTATGGTTAGGGCTGCTGTTGTTACAAATAATAGGGATTTTTTATTCTTTTGTACGAGCTGTGATAGAAACATTGGCATTATGATTTATCCATTTACACACAACAATTATTATACGAACTTACCTTTTTCTAAGGACATGAACCAACTATAGCACAAAAGGAAAAGTTACAGAAGAAAAATAGTCAATAAAATCAACAGGTCACTTTTTGAGGTATTTCGCCTTTTGTGGTAATATGGACTAAAGGCGAAGTTCGTATATCATGGCAAAATTGTCCAACGACCCCAAAGAGACCCTTCCAGAGTTCCAGAAGTTACTTCTGGATAGGAATCTTGTGCCCGGAAAAAATGCACCTTTTTATGCATATTGGGTGAGCCGGTTTCTTGACTTTGCCAGAAAGCGAGGTCTCTCTGCTATGGAATATCAGGAGTCTGCGGTCATGGAATTTCTTGATGTTTTGCGGTCAGACAAACGCATTCTTGACTGGCAGCCACGCCAAGCGGATGATGCCATAAAGCTCTATTATTTCCATTATCTCAGCAAAGCGGGAGGCCAGATATCGGGCAGCACTGTGGCTGCAGATATCCCTGGAATACTCAAGGCGGTCAAACGCCTGATAAGGTTGAAACATTACTCATACAGCACAGAACGCACCTACCTTCAATGGACTGAGCGTTTCCTTGCCTATGCAGGACAATCGGAAAAGAAAGCAATAGTTGACTTGAATACAGAGGATTTCAAGAACTTTATCAGTCATCTTGCTCTCAAACAGAAAGTATCTTCTTCGACACAAAATCAGGCGTTCAATGCGATTCTGTTTCTTTTCCGCAACGTGCTCGGTAAAGAAACAGGTGATCTCGGCAGCACGATAAGGGCAAAGCGGGGGCAGAAACTGCCTGTTGTGTTTTCAGTGGATGAAGTAAAAAGTCTTTTTGCCCAGATGACCGGCAAAAACCTTATGATCGCCGAATTGCTTTACGGCTCAGGTCTACGGCTCATGGAGCTTGCCCGTATTAGAGTAAAAGATATTGAGTTCGATGCGAACACCATTTTTGTCCGAAGCGGAAAGGCCATGTTGCTTTAAAAAATATTCTGGGAGTGCGAAGCCCGCTTGATAAATAGATAATTTTGAAACCCTGATGTTCTGAAATGATTAGTTACCTTATAAGACGCCTTCTTCTTTTAATACCTACCCTCATAGGTATTACATTCATAACATTCCTTATTGTTAAATCCATTCCAGGAGACCCTGTATTAGGGATGGTCGGTGAGAGGACAGATCCAGAGACTATAGAAAGGATAAAAAAAGAACTCGGTACAGAGAGATCCTTCGTCTCACAGTATGCAGGGTATATAGGTCTTATCATTAAGGGGGAGATGGGGAGGTCCTATTATACAAACCAGAAGGTGAGCGAGGCTATAATCGAGAAATTCCCCAATACCTTAAAGCTTGCCCTCGGAGCAGTAATAATATCGAGTATCACAGGAATCCTTCTCGGTATCTTTACTGCAGTTAAAAGGGGAACTGTCCTTGACAGGATCGGTTCGTTCTTGGCAATAGGAGGCATATCCCTTCCTGTATTCTGGATAGGACTTATCCTGATGCTCATATTCGGGCTTTATCTGAAATTACTCCCTCCTTCAGGTATGGGTGAGGGGAACCTGATCTATCTCGTCCTTCCTGCATCTACACTCGCAATTCCTTCAGGGGCATATATAGCGAGAATCACACGGACTATGATGCTCGATGTACTTTCACAGCCTTACATCGCTACAGCAAAGGCAAAGGGGCTGAAGGAGTTCTCTATAATATTCAGACACGCCCTGAGGAACGCCCTCATTCCGATAGTAACTATCATAGGACTCGATTTTGGTAGTTATCTCAACGGGGCAGTACTTACAGAGACAATATTCGGATGGGACGGTCTCGGGAGATATGCGATGGACGGGATATTAAAGAGGGACTATCCGGTAATCATGGGTGCAGTCCTTGTCGGTACAGTTGTCTTTGTGATCATAAACCTGATAGTGGATATATCATATGCATATCTCGATCCGAGGATAAGGGTTAAGGGTAAGAGTTGAAACAACAATATACACAAAAATGTCATTCCTGCGTAAGCAGGAATCCAGGGTTTTATAGTTCTCTACATTCAAAGAGACGGCATCTGGATTCCCACCCTATAGGTTGGGTCACAGACTTTCGTGGGAATGACAAAAAAGAAAATGAGATTGCTTCGTCGTCCCGATGTTTCGGGACTCCTCGCAATGACGTTAAGTGGCGTTGTTATTATTTAATTTGTCATTGCGAGCGAAGCAAAGCAATCTCTTGTTTTTGACACTAATGGAGTTGAAACGATTTTTTAAAGCTAACAGGACTGCTCTTATTGCTTCCATTATCTTAGGGATACTTGTGCTCTCTTCTGTCCTTGCACCCTTCATAAGCCTCTATGACCCACTCTCGATAGATCTCGATAGGATAAAAGAATCTCCAAGTATGACCCATCCCTTTGGAACTGATAACAAGGGAAGGGATATCATGAGCAGGGTTATCTACGGAGCAAGGGTTTCTCTCTCTGTCGGTCTTTTAGCCGGAGCTATATCTATGGCACTCGGTCTTTTCTTCGGAATTGTATCAGGATATTTCGGCGGAAGGATTGATAGAGGAATAACAATACTTACCGATCTCACTCTTGCCTTTCCGAGCCTGATCCTCGCAATAGGAATCACTGTAGTCCTACCTCCAGGGATATATACTGTCCTTATTGCATTAGCCACTGTTGGTTGGGCATTCTTTGCAAGACTTGTGAGGGGTGTTGTCCTTTCTGTAAAAGAGTATCCTTATATTGAGGCGGCAAAGGGGATTGGATGTACTAAGTTCAGGATATTAATGAACCATGTCCTGCCACAGTGTATTCCTGTGGCACTTGTCGCTATCGGACTTAAACTCGGTGGATTTATACTCCTTGAATCTGCCCTGAGTTTCCTCGGTCTCGGTGCCCAGCCTCCAACACCAACATGGGGTTCAATGATAAGCCTCAACAGGATCTATATCCATTCCGCACCATGGATGGTGATATTCCCGGGTTTGGCGATAGCTTTAACAACAATATCGTTTAATATCCTCGGAGACGCGCTGAGGGATTACCTGGATCCGAAGTTCATGTTAAAATAACCCATGCCTGCAAACCTCCCGCCAGAATATTTCGAGGCAGAGAAGAGATTCAAAGAGGCCATAACGGTTGCAGAGAAGATATTAGCTCTCGAAGACCTTATCTCAACAGTTCCAAAACATAAAGGGACAGATAAACTAAGGGGAGACCTGAGGAGGAAGTTATCCAAACTCAGGGAAGAATCGCTTGCAAGCACCAGAAAGGGAAGGCATGCTGATATATTTACGATTGAAAGGGAAGGGGCTTCGCAGGTCTGCCTTGCAGGGATTCCGAATTCAGGGAAGTCTTCGATACTTGCTTCGCTTACTAATGCAAAACCTGTGATCGCTGACTACCCGATCTCTACCCTGATACCAATTCCAGGAATGATGCCTTTCGAGGATATCCAGATCCAGCTTGTTGATCTACCACCAATCGGAAATGATGCGACAGACGGTTGGGTATCAGGGATATTAAGAAATGCAGATGCCATTATGCTCATAATTACCCTTACCGATGACCCTGCAGGATACTATGAACTCCTTCTGAGTAAACTTATATTCTGGAATATCCATCCTCTTGAACCTGAGGAACATAAAGGACATGAAAGGGGAATATCTAAATGGATCCTCATTGTAGGAAATAAACTCGATTCAGCAGATGCTGAAATGGGTTTCAGAGAACTTAAAGAAAGATGCAAGGGGAGATACCCTGTTATATCTGTCTCTGCAGAGAAAAAGATGAACCTTGAAGAACTTAAGAAGGCGATCTTCGGTATATCTCATATCATCAGGATATATTCCAAGGCTCCTGGCAAGGATCCAGACCTTTTAAAGCCCTTCACACTGAAGGAAGGCTCAACTGTTTTCGATCTTGCAGGGAAGATACATAAGGACTATTTAGAAAGGTTAAAATTTGCAAGAATCTGGGGGTCATCCAAATTTGAAGGACAGAAGGTTCAGAGGGACTATGTCCTTAAGGATAAAGATATAGTTGAAATCCATGCATAAGGTCTATCTGAGTTTATTTAACTTGATAATTCCCTGTGGTCTTGCCACGGGGTTGCAACTGAGATGTAATTCTCCCGCAGTTCTTAAGCGGGAATCCAGACGTCGTCCCCGTGAAAACGGGGAACCAGAATACAAAAAATCTGGATGCCCGATTAAGAATCTCGAGCATGACAGACTATTGCTGGATTCCGGATCAAGTCCGGAATGACAATATTTGTTTCTGTAGTTGTATTTGGATACCCTGCGGTCTCTGCCGCAGGGTAGTTCATGCATCTATTATTATTTCTAAGCAAATTTAATTCTCTGTATATCTGGTTAGTTCTCTACCTTAAGTTCTGAATGAACCTTTTCAACTCCACCAACATTCAGGGCGCTTTCGATCGCATCTGCTGCATCCTTTGCGGTCTTAACCTTACCTGTCAGCGTAACTGTATGATCCTTTGTGTTTACTTCTATATTCTTAAAGGCAGTTCTCTTTTTACCTGCTAAAAGTTTGGCTTTTACCTTTGCGGTAATTGCTGTCTCAGTTAATTCCTCCTTCGCAGAGCTATAAGTATCTTTTACTGATTTTTTTACAGATAGCCACCCCTCTTTTATATCTTCGATGACAATCTTTTTCTTCTTTCTAACCTCATCTGCTATCTCCTTCGTCTTTTCTGATATTGCCTCCTTTGTTTCCTTCACACTCTCCTTGACAGAACCCTTTGTTTTTTCTTCTGCAAAACTTATTGGTAGATTATATGAAAAGGATAGGATTGTCAGGAGAAATAAGATACACAACACTATAGGGTAATTCTTTAGATTTCCTTTTTTTCTTTTTCCCATCTTCCCCCCTATAAATCTATTTTGTTTACTTGTTTAGAACAGGATATCAGAATTATCAGAACCAATCAAGTATAATTCATACATTTAGATATTATGTTTATCATCAAGATAATCCTTTAGGTATCTCCCTGTATATGACTCTTTGACATTTGATACCTCCTCTGGTGTTCCTTCTGTAACTATCCATCCGCCTCCATCTCCACCTTCAGGTCCGAGGTCTATGACCCAGTCCGCTGTCTTTATCACATCAGGATTATGTTCGACAACAATCACTGTATTTCCTGAATCAACAAGTGTATTAAGGACATGGAGGAGTCTCTTTATATCATCAAAGTGAAGACCTGTTGTTGGTTCATCGAGGATATAGATATAATCCCTTATCTTCCAGTTTCCGAGCTCATGACATATCTTAAGTCTCTGTGCCTCTCCACCAGAAAGGGTAGTGGCAGGCTGGCCGAGACTGAGGTAACCAAGACCTACATCTATCAGGGTCTGTAGTTTACTCATTAAAGAAGGATTGTCGAAGAAATCCATTGCTTCACTAACAGTCATCTGGAGGATCCGGGATATGTTCTTCCCTTTATATAAAATATCGAGTATCTCTGGCTTATATCTCTTTCCACCACATTCATCGCAGGTGACAAAGAGGTCTTCGAAGAAGTACATCTCAAGTCTCTGGAAGCCACTACCCTGACAGACCTCACACCTTCCACCGGGGATATTGAAAGAGAAGTGTCCAGGCGTGAGTCCAAGCCTCTTTGAGTCCTGAAGTTCTGAAAATATCTTCCTTATAATATCAAATGCCTTTATGTAGGTGACAGGATTTGATCTTGGACTTTTCCCTATAGGCTCCTGATCAATGAGTTTCACCCCTTTAATATATTCAAGCCCTGTAAGTGCCCTATAACTTCCCGCCCTTTCAAAATCTATCCTGAATGACCTTGCAAGTACCCTGTAAAGTGTATCCTGTATTAGAGAGGACTTTCCTGAGCCAGAGACTCCGGTGATACATGTGAATGTATGAAGGGGAATCTTCACATCGATGTCCTTTAAATTATTCGCCTTTGCCCCCTTTATCTCCAGAAACCTTCTGCCAGGCTTACGTCTGCTTACCGGAAGGGGAATAGAATCTTTCCCCTGCAGGTATTTCGCTGTCAGGCAATCACTTTTAAGAAACTCAGACTTTGGGCCTGAAAATATAACCTTCCCTCCTTTTTCACCTGCACCCGGGCCTATTTCGATAACATAATGAGCAGTATCAATAAGTGTCCTGTCATGCTCGACGATGATAACAGTATTCCCTTCTCCTGAGAGTTCCTTCACAATCTCTGCGAGATTTCCTGTATCTCTTGGATGTAACCCTATACTCGGTTCATCGAGTATATAGAGCGTACCTGTGAGTTTCGATGCGAGCTGGTTAGAAAGATTTACCCTCTGTGCCTCCCCGCCTGACAGTGTCCTTGTTTGCCTGTTGAGTGTAAGATATCCAAGGCCAACCCTTAATAAAAAAGAGAGTTTCATCTCAATCTGTCTTAATATCTCCTTTGCTGTCTCTTTCTCAAAATCTGTAAGTGATAAATCCCTGAACCATCTAAAAAACTTTTCTACAGACATAGCAGATACCTCTGCTATGTTCATCCCGCCTATCCTGAAGTATAGGGCATCTTCATTAAGCCTTGTCCCATGGCAGGAAGGACACTGGAAACCGCTCCTGTATCTGCTCAGGAAGACCCTCACGTGGATCTTGTATCTCTTTTCTTTAAGCTCATCAAAGAAATCATTGATGCCATAGAAATCTTCTGTCCCTTCAAATATAAGTCCTCTCTCCTTTTTAGGTAATTCCCTGTATGGTTTTTTAAGATCTATACCACTCTTTTTTGCACCTGCAAGCATCTGTCTCATCCACCATTTTGTGGCAGGCTTTGTCCATGGATCAATAGCCCCTTCCACAAGACTGATTGATTTATCAGGGACTATAAGGTCTTCATCATATTTTAGGATGTTACCAAAACCATTACATTCCCTGCAGGCGCCGATGGGGTGATTGAAGGAAAAAAGGAGTGGCTGGGGAGGATCGAAGTTTAGATTACAATTCATACACCTGAATGCCTGGCTGTATCTGATACTCTTTTCTTCTAAAATATCTATCAGAATTTCTCCCTGTCCTTCCCTGAAGGCCATTTCGATAGAGTCCCCTAATCTCCCCTTTGCCTCTGGTTTGACCGAGATTCTATCGAGGAGAACAATGACCTCTGAGACCTTTCTTGCAGATGATGAGACCTGGCTTACATCTAAAATCTCATCCCCAATTTTTACCCTTGCAAAACCTTTTTTCAGGAGGTCCTTTAGAATAGCATTAAGCTCACCCTTTGGAACTTTCATAGGGAAAAGGATATTTATCCTTTTCCCATCGTAATCCTTTAAGATTTCTTCAACCACTGCTGAAGGGTGGTGTCTCTTCACCTCATTGCCACATTTCGGACAGAATAACCTTCCGACCTTTGCATAGAGGAGTCTTAAGTAATCATAGATTTCGGTTGCTGTCCCGACAGTTGATCTCGATGTTTTGACAGGATTTCTCTGCTCCAGTGCTATGGCAGGTCTTATGTTCTGGATTGAATCAACAAGAGGTCTATCCACCTTTTCGAGGAACATCCTTGCATAAGTGGAGAGGGATTCTATGTATCTCCACTGACCTTCTGCAAAGATGGTATCAAAGGCAAGAGAGGACTTACCGGAACCAGAAAGACCGGTTATTACGGTCACCCTATCATGGGGAATCCTTAGGTTTATATTCTTGAGGTTATTCTGCCTTGCCCCCTCTATGATGAGCTCAGAGTACATTGGTGAAATTATATTTTAACATGAGATGAGGTAACTTTATAACTGTTCTTTTGTCTTGTGATTTTTGAGGTTACTTGATACAATTACCCAATTAATTTTATGTCGTTGCATACTACAGTGGAAAGAACTACAATGAATCGAAACATTAAGAAAGTATTAATCTTTATCGGGCTTACATTCCTCTTTAATTATTCTTTGGTCATTCTCTATTTTGCCTTTGGCGGAAAGTGGGTTACACCCGGTTCGGTTATCATAACTACTGGTTACATGTTTATTCCAATGATGATGGCCATCGTGGTCCAGAAATTTATCTATAAAGAACCATTAAAAGAGCCATTAGGAATCTCTTTCAGGTGTAATCTCTGGTTTTTTGTTGCCTGGTTTATACCTCCTGTGATTGCTTTCTTTGCCTTCGGGATCAGCCTCCTTTTCCCTGAAGTTGAATACTCTCCTGGGATGGAGGGGATGTTTGAAAAGCTTAAATCAACAGTTACACCTGAGAGGCTGGAGGAGATAAGGAAACAGACAACTACCTTATCTACCCATCCCATCTGGCTCGGACTGTTACAGGGTATGGCTACCGGTGTAACCATTAATACAATTACTTCCTTAGGAGAGGAATTAGGATGGAGGGGACTCCTTCATAGAGAGATGAGTTATATGGGGTTCTGGAGGTCCTCTGCAATCATAGGGTTTGTCTGGGGATTATGGCACATCCCGATTATTTTACAGAAACAAAACTATAGCCAGCACCCATTTGTAGGCATATTAATGATGGTAATCTTTACGATACTAATCTCACCGATATTCGGTTATGTGAGAGAAAAGGCGAGATCTGTTATTGCTGCAGCAGTCATCCATGGTACATTGAACGCAACAATGGGTCTTTCTTTAATAATGATAAAGGGTGGGAATGAGTTAACTGTAGGAGTACACGGAATTCCAGGTTTTATCACCCTCATAATTTTAAATATCTGTATTTTTATTTATGACCGTTTTATAGCAAAAGAGCCTGTTATTAAGAAATAGAGATCCAGAGAAAGGGGAAATGAATTATGGGAAATGAAATCTCTAATCTTTTAGATGAGTCTATAGAAATAGAACTAAATGTTTCAAAATTATACCTCCTATATTCTAAAATCTTCTCTGAAGATAAAGACTTCTGGTGGAAAATCGCATTGGAAGAGCAAAACCATGCGGCGTTACTTAAGAGCGGCAAGAAATATTTAGAGTTTGGAATATTCCCTGAAGAGACAGTCTATCATGATCTAAAGAAACTGGTAGAATCGAATAGTGAAATAAAAGGCTTGATTGAGAATTATGAGAGAAGGCCTCCTTTGATGGATGAGGCATACAGGGCTGCGCTCAGGTTAGAGGAATCAGCATCAGAAATATATTTCCAAAAAATTATGGAAAAAGATTCAGATTCAAAGGTTATAAAGATATTTCAGGGCTTGAATAGTATGAATAAAAATCATGCGGAAAGAATAAAAAGCCTGATGTTAAAACAAGGGATAGAATAATATTCTTTGAATAAACTTTTCCTTTTTTCTGTTAGTTTGAAGACATGAAAAGACCTGAAGAGGGGATAGCTGGCGAGGCACTCTACGAGGGACTTGCCCTTATCGCAGACCCTATCCATGGATATATAACCTTCACCACACCTAAGGGGCAGAAAGAAAAGACCGAAAAAGACCTCATAGACTCACCCTGGATGCAGAGACTCAGAAATGTGTGCCAGCTTCAGTCAGCCCGATGGGTCTACCCTTCTGCAGAGCATAGCCGATTCCAGCATTCTCTCGGTACTATGTATATAGCAGGGAGGTTTGCAAGACATCTATATCCATCCTTAAAGGAATCAATAGAAGACTGTCCTTCTGAGGCTTATATAGAGGAACTGCTGAGGATTGCTGCCCTCCTCCATGATATAGGTCATGGCCCCTTCGGCCATTTCTTTGATGACAACTTTCTCGAAGGTCTTGGTCTAACCCATGAGATTTTAGGACAGAGGATTATAGTAGAAGAACTTGGTGAACTTATAAAGGGAATAAAACGCAGCCCCGGTGGAGACTTTGATAAGGGAGAGGTGCTGGATCCTAAGGAGGTATCCTTCCTTATCCGAAAAGACTCCCATAGTAGAAAGAAGAGACCGAAATGGCTCACATTCCTCCAGCCACTCCTTAGCGGTATCTATACAGTAGATAACCTCGATTATGTTCTGAGGGACTCCTATATGTGCGGTATCTCCATAGGGCCTATAGATATGGAAAGGCTTATGCACTACTCTTTCTTTACAAATAAGGGACTCACGCTTCACAGGGCTGGCAGTTCTGCACTGACGATGTTTCTGAACGCCAGGCTTTACCTTTACTCAAATGTTTACTACCATAGAACAACAAGGGCCATAGACTTTCACCTCCGTGAAATCTTTAAAGAGACCATGCGGATTATTTTCCCCTATAACCCTGTAGAAAGGCTTGATAAATACCTTGAGCTTACAGATTGGTCTCTTCTCGAAGAGGTGAGGAGATGGAGGACTTCCAGGGATGAGAGTAAAAGAACTCTCTTTAATGAATGGGAAAAGATCCTTTTGAGGGATGTTAAATGGAAGATGGCCTTTGATACAACCCTTTCTCTGGAAGGATTTGAGAAGGGCAAGGTGATAATAAGTCCTAAAGATCTTGAGGAAAAGGTCAGAAAGAATCTTTCAAGGGCTATAAAGAATATCGAATTCAGGGTAGATATGGCAAGCCATGACCCGAGACCGTTAAATCCACTCGTAATGGGTAACAGACAGATCCATATCTATAACCCTTCAACAAGGGTTATAGCAAAAGAGCCATTAAAGGATTTTTTTGATTATATTCCCGCAAGGGTGGTCAAGTGCAGGATCTTTGCCCTGAACCATAAATTTGATATTGAACTTTCAAGGGCTGCCGAAAAAGTGCTTAGAAGCGATGAAGAACCTCTCAGGACGAATATCTAATGAAGGTGTACCCCGAACTCTGCCACTTTCGGTTTTACAAGTTTTGAGTAATCCTCATATGTCATCTTGATAGATTCTATATGGTTCCCTGCCTGGAAGAATATCTCATCGTCTTCACTTAATGCCTTATCTACATACACATCGAAACCATAGAGATTTCCGAATGGAGGCATCGCACCGACCTCGCAGTCAGGAAAGAGGTCTTTAAATTCTTCTTCTGTGGCAAGTTTCATGTCTTTTGCCTTTAAGATATCCTTGAGTTTGGCCATATCTATCCGCCAACTTGCAGGAAGAACGGTCATTACGAATCTACCCTCCCTATGGGTCGGGTCTTCGACTGACCTGATCATTACTACCTTGGCAAGTTCCTTTCCCGGGACGTGAAGGGCGGCTGCGATTTCCTGGGCTGTATAGACCTCAGGATGACCGGCGACCTGATACTTCACATTATTCTGATCTAAGAATTCCTTGAGCTTTTTGCAGATAGCCATTTAGATCACCCCTTTCTTTAGATATTATATCACTTTTTAGGCCTTTACCAAAAAATCTTGCATATTATACCTGAAATTAGTATCATTATTTATCTAATTTATGGAAAAACCAGGGTTTCATATTGGCTCTATAAGGTCTACCTTTAAGAGGAAATTCATAGCTGGTCTCTTTATCTCCATCCCGGCTATAATTACCTTCCTTGTATTGGAGTGGTTCTTTAGATTTGTCGATGGTCTCCTCTCACCTGCCCTTGATAGCATATTGGGAAGACATATACCGGGACTCGGTTTTGTGGCTACAATTGTGATGGTCTTTCTCTTGGGTATGATATCAACGAATGTAGTTGGAAGAAAGGTCTTAAACTGGATAGAAAGGGGAATGCTCCATATCCCTCTTTTCAGAACTATCTACAGTCCCACAAAGTATCTTGTGGATGCCTTTTCTCCTGAAAGCCGTTCATCCTTTAAGAAATTTGTTATAGTCGAATATCCAAGACCAGGTCTCTATTCCTTTGGTTTTCTGACTAACGAATGTGTGCTAAAAGCCACTGATGAGGGATGCGATAAGGCATTAAGTGCTGTATATATTCCGACCAACAACCTCTACTTAGGGAATATAGTACTGACAAGGAAAGAGGATATAATAGATACAGCGATCCCTATTGAGGATGGGGTAAAGATTATCCTATCAGCAGGAATATCCACACCTCCTACTATTTTAGCAGAGGCAAAGGAAAATTGAAAAAATTAGCGGTCTTGATATTGGCTGCCGGGATAGGAAAGAGGCTAAAATCCAGGAAGGCTAAGGTTCTCCATACAATAGCAGGGGAACCTATGATAATGCATGTGCTTAAAAAGGCGATCGCTCTTACTCCTCTAAAAATTATTATCATTATAGGCCATCAGTCAGAAGCTGTTAAGGCATGCATTAAAGAATCATCACAGGCCATTAAGTTTGTTGAACAGAAGGGTCTTCTGGGAACAGCCCATGCAGTCCTTCAGGCAGAAAAATCCCTTCACGACTTCGATGGAACTGTTTTGATCCTTAGCGGTGATGTTCCGCTCATAGGTGATGAAAATCTCAGGTTTCTCTACGAAAGCCACAGAAAGGCAGGAAATGACCTTACCATAGTATCCACTGTCCTTACTGATCCATCAGGGTATGGCAGGGTTTTAAGAGATGCCAATGGAGGAGTTATAAGGATCATCGAAGATAGGGACGCTACTGAGGAGGAGAAAAAGATCAGAGAAATAAATACAGGAATATACGCTGCCGAAAAGGAATTTCTTTTCACTGCTGTTAAAGGAGTAAAAAGAGAAAATACCCAGCAGGAATATTACCTGACAGACATTATCGAAATTGCGGTTAGGGAAGGGAGAAACATAGGGGCAATTACTGTAAAAAATGCTATCGAGGTAATGGGGATAAATACAAGGGTAGAACTGGCTGATGCTGAGAGATATTTTAGAGAAAGGAAGCTCAGTGACCTTATGCTTAATGGCGTAACAATCGTAGACCCTGCGAATACCTATATCGGGCCTTCAGTCTCGATCGGTATTGATAGTATCATTTGTCCCAACACATTCCTCGAAGGGATGACCACTATTGGAGAGGACTGTGTCATCTATCCAAATGTAAGAATTATTGATAGCCATCTCGGAAACAGGGTAGTTGTGAAGGAATGCTGTTTTATTTTAGAAGGAGAGATAGAGGACGAGGCAATAATAGGCCCCTTTGCCCATCTCAGACCAGAAACAGTTATAAAAAGAGGAGCAAAGATAGGTAATTTTGTTGAAGTAAAAAAATCTACCGTTGGAGAAGGGTCGAAGGCGTTGCATCTCAGTTATATCGGTGATACTACAATAGGGAAAGGGGTAAATATCGGGGCAGGTACCATTACCTGTAATTACGATGGAACAAAGAAATACCCGACTATAATAGAGGATGAGGTCTTTGTGGGCAGTGACACCCAGTTTGTAGCACCTGTCAGGGTAGGGAGGGGGGCGGTTATTGCAGCAGGATCTACCATAACGAAGGATGTACCGAGGGATGCCCTTGCCATAAGCAGGGTTGAGCAGAAAAACAAGGAAGACTGGGTGCGTAAGAAAAAGTTAAGAGTTAAGAGTTCAGAGTTGAAAGTTAAAAACAAAAAGGATAAGAAAAAGTAGTATAAGAGAAAATAATGTATAAGATTTATTTTAACTTTTCACTTAAACTTGCGACTTGTAACTGTTTTTAATATGTGCGGGATTATTGGATATATAGGAACACAAAATGTAGTCCCTATTCTTATTGATGGGCTGAAGAGGCTTGAGTACAGGGGCTATGATTCTGCCGGTGTGGCTGTTATTATGAAGGGCAATCTCGAGGTCAGGAGAAGTGTAGGAAAACTTAAGAATTTAGAATCATCCATTCAGGGAGAGAACTTAGCAGGTTTTATTGGTATAGGTCATACAAGATGGGCAACCCACGGTAGGCCATCAGAGGAGAATGCCCATCCCCACAGGGCAGGAAAACTCGTCCTTGTCCATAATGGTATAATCGAAAATTATCTTCCATTAAAGAAAGAACTTTTGGCTGAAGGACATAACTTTAAATCCGAGACTGATACAGAAGTACTCTGCCATCTTATCGAAAGGTATACTAAGAGAGGAATGGTCCTTGAGGAGGCTGTAAGGGAGGCCATCAAGGATGTGAAAGGTTCCTATGCGATAGGTGTTATCCACGAGGACTATCCTGATAAGATTGTTGCTGCCAGGAATGGCAGTCCCCTCGTTATAGGTCTCAGGAAAGGGGAGTTCTTCATAGCCTCTGATATACCGGCGATCCTTAATTATACAAGAGATGTTATATTTCTCGATGATGAAGAGATAGCTATCCTTTCTCCAGATGGAGTTGTTGTAACAGACCTTAAAGGCATGTCTGTTGAAAAAGAGGTGAAGAAGGTGCTATGGAATCCTGTTATGGCAGAGAAAGGCGGATATAAACATTTTATGCTTAAGGAGATCTATGAGCAGCCAAGGGCAATAATGGATACCATCAGGGGCAGGATATCCCATGAAAGCGGAAAGGTTTATCTTGATGAGATAGGACTGTCTGATGAGGATATGAAGAAGATCGAAAGGATTTATCTTGTAGCCTGTGGGACTTCATGGCATGCAGCCCTCGTAGGGAAATTCATGATAGAGGATATGGTGAGGATTCCAACAGAGGTAGATATTGCATCTGAATTCAGATACAGGAATCCTATTATTGACAAAAGAAGTCTTTTTATCGCTATTACACAGTCAGGTGAGACTGCAGATACCTTAGCGTCACAGAAAGAGGCAAAGAAACTCGGTGCAAAGGTATTAACTATATGTAATGTTGTTGGAAGCACCTCTTCAAGGGAGGCTGATGGTGTTATCTATACCCATGCAGGACCTGAGATAGGTGTGGCCTCTACGAAGGCTTTCACATCTCAGCTCACAGCACTCTTTCTCCTGACACTCCATCTCGGAAGGGTGAAGGAGAAAATAAACCCTGATGATGTCCAGAGGCTACTGGGCGATCTCGTAAAGGTACCTCAGCTTGTTGAAAAGGTTCTCGGAAGCGAGGAAGATATAGCCAAGATAGCCCATCTATATTTCAAGGCAAGTGATTTTCTCTTTTTAGGAAGGGGATTCAACTACCCTGTTGCCCTTGAAGGAGCCCTTAAACTGAAAGAGATCTCCTATATTCACGCCGAAGGCTATCCTGCCGGAGAAATGAAACATGGACCTATAGCACTGATAGATGAAAATTTACCTGTTGTAGTACTTGCCCCGAAAGATTCTGTTTATGCAAAGGTGCTCTCTAACATAGAGGAGGTCAAGACAAGGGGAGGGATAGTGATAGTCCTGGCTACAGAAGGAGATACTGAGATAGCGTCTAAGGCAGACCATATTATATATATCCCTGAAATAAACCGCTACCTTGCTCCGATAATTCTTACGGTACCTCTTCAGCTCCTTGCATATCATACTGCCCTTTTAAGGGGCAGCGATGTTGATCAGCCGAGAAATCTTGCAAAGAGCGTTACGGTGGAATGAAGAAAAGTTTCAAAGTTGAAAGTTGAAAGATAAAACTTCCCTGCAGCAAGCTGCAGGGTATCCTAAAAATTTTGTTACACTTTCGTTATTCGTCATTCCTGCGTAAGCAGGAATCCAGAAAAAAGACTGGATTCCGCATCAAGTGCGGAATGACAGAAACAAGGTAATATGGCTAAGATAACAAAAAAAGAGGTGGAGCATGTTTCAAGGCTTGCACGACTGGAATTGAGTGATGAAGAGAAGGAGACCTTTACAAAACAGTTAAACAATATCCTCACATATGTTGAGAAGTTGAATGAACTGGATACAAAGGATGTGGAGCCAACTTCTCATGTCCTTCAGATCCAGAATATTTTCAAGGAAGATGAAATCAGAGAATCATTGCCGAGAGAAAGGGCACTTTCAAACGCACCTGACAGGACAGATGAGTTTTATAGAGTACCGAAGATAATAGAATGAAAAGTCCCAAGTTATTGATGCCTGTAATTTAATGTATTGTGTCGTATTATTCTTGTCATTCCGCACTTGATGCGGAATCCAGTGTTTTGTATGTTTCTGGATTCCCGTTCCCCGATTACTGATTTCGAGGACAAGTTTCACTGGAATGACGAAACATAGAGGATATTTTTATGCAAGAATCAATAGTTTTAAGAAGGAATAAATTATGTTTCGATTGATGCTCAGGTCAAAGATACACGGGGCTACAGTAACAGATGCAAATCTCGAATACGAAGGTAGCCTTACATTGGACGAAGAACTGCTGGATGAGGCAGGAATACTTCCCTACGAACAGGTTATGGTGTCAAACCTTAATAATGGTGAACGGTTCGAGACCTACGTAATCCCTGGGAAAAAGAGATCAGGTGTGGTATGCCTAAATGGTCCCACAGCAAGGAAAGGTGTTGTTGGAGATAGGATTATCGTCTTCTGCTATGAGGCATTCACAGATGAAGAACTCATCAAGGGATTTACACCTAAGATAGTCAGAGCGGATGAAAAAAACAGGATCATCCGATAAAGGACTTCATACCCTTACAATTCATCATGCATCAGAGCTTCTTAAGAGTAGAAAAATCTCTTCAAGAGAACTTATAGAATCTATCTTCTCAAGAATAGATAAGACAGAGAAAAAGATCAAGGCCTATGTTACTATCACCTCTGATGAAGCGATCAAGACGTCTGAAGAGGCGGACAGGATTTTACACGATTCACGATTCACGATTCACGATTCACGATTACTTCTCGGCATTCCTCTCGCAATTAAAGATAATATATGTATAGATGGCATCAGGGCCACCTGTTCATCGAAGATCCTCGAAAATTTCATCCCTCCCTATGATAGTACCGTAACAAAACGTCTGAAGGATGCCGGTTATATCCTTTTAGGGAAGACGAATATGGATGAATTTGCGATGGGGTCGTCTACCGAGAACTCTGCCTTTGGTCATACAAGAAATCCCTGGGATCTCGATAGGATTCCGGGAGGAAGCAGTGGTGGTTCTGCTGCTGCTGTTGCATCTGATGAATGTATAGCTGCATTAGGCTCTGATACAGGTGGCTCTATAAGACAACCTGCAGCGTGTTGTGGAGTAGTCGGATTAAAACCGACTTACGGCAGGGTCTCCCGATACGGACTCGTTGCCTTTGCCTCGTCACTGGATCAGATTGGGACTATCACAAAGGATGTGGAGGATTCTGCGATATTAATGAACATAATCGGAGGGCATGACCCCTTGGATTCGACATCTGCTGATATCCCGCTTCCTGATTTCAGAAAGGCCCTGAATAAGGATATAAAGGGACTAAGAGTAGGAATCCCTGAGGAATACTTTATAGAAGGGATGGATAAAGAGGTTGAACAAGCCATCAGAGAGGCAATAAAAGTAATTGAAGGCCTTGGTGCGAAGGCAGTAAAGATATCCCTGCCTCATACAGGCTATGCTGTGGCTACTTACTACATCCTTGCTACCTCTGAGGCAAGCTCTAACCTTGCCCGTTATGATGGGGTCAAGTATGGATTCAGGACAGAGAAAAACAATGACCTTCTTGACATGTATATGAAGACAAGAAACCAAGGCTTTGGTAATGAGGTTAAGAGGAGAATAATGCTTGGTACCTATGCCTTATCATCTGGATATTACGAGGCGTATTACAGGAAGGCACAACAGGTAAGGACACTCATAAAGAAGGATTTTGAGGATGCCTTTAAGGGTATTGATGTAATCGTTACACCAACATCTCCAACCCCTGCCTTCAGGATCGGAGAGAAGGTTGAGGATCCACTCCAGATGTATCTGTCAGATATATTTACCATTTCGGTTAATCTTGCAGGGGTTCCGGCGATATCTATACCCTGTGGTTTTAGCTCTATTAATCTGCCAATAGGATTACAACTTATAGGAAGACATTTCGATGAAGAGACGATTTTAAAAGTTGCTTATGCCTATGAGCAAAGTACGGAATGGCATAAAAGAAAGCCGGATTTATAATTTTTCTCTTCCCTCTTTTATTTTTGACAATAGCGGATAGCTGCCGTATAATATCCGTATAAGTATACGGAGGTAATATATGCTTACAAGGCGATTGGAAATCTTACTCAACCCTGATGAATACAAAGAGATTCAAAGAGAAGCTAAGGAGAAGGGAGAATCTGTGGGACAGTTAGTGCGAGACTTATTGAGGGAAAAGATGGTTAAGCCAAGGAAGAAAACAGCAATAGAGGCATTTCAAAGACTCTACTCTAAAGAAATGGAGATAGATGTATCATCGTGGGCAGAGGAAAAAAAGAAGATTACAAAAACCCGCATAAAAGAAATTGAAGCTCATTGATACCAATATCATCCTCTATTCCCTTGGCAGGGAACATCCCCTTAAAGAACCTTGCAGAAGGCTTATTGCTAAAATAACTTCAGGCGAGATTGCAGCTAATATAGATGTAGAGATTTTACAGGAAGTCCTCTATATTTATGCTCACAGAAATGAGAGAGTTAAAGGTATTGCAGCATGCCGGTATCTCCTTGATATCTTCCCTAACCCTTTCTCTGTATCTAAGAGTGAGATATCTACAGCGATTTCTTTCATGGATAAATATCCATCCCTTGTTTCAAGAGATGCAATCCATGCTTCTGTAGTTGTAAATAACAAACTCAAAGGCATAATCAGTGAAGACAGTGATTATGATATGATAAAGGGCATAAAAAGATTTAAGTGTAGGGATTTTTAAAAAGGTTAAATATGAAAAAACTATCTGATGATAGGATTGAAAGTATTAATAATCTTCTGGAAAAGGGAAAGGTTTTACCAGATTATTATAAAGAATAGTGATATAACTTTACATGTCTAATTTAAGTAAGTAACATGTATTTAATTATAAAGACCAAACGGAGGCGATATGGATTTTAAAGAAGCTGCATATAAGGTCTTGTTGGATGAAAAAAGGCCACTTTCTGTAAAAGAAATCACGAAAATTGCATTAATAAAAAAGATAATTTTATCTTCTGGTAAAACTCCTAATACAACAATGGGAGCATTAATTTATACCGATATAAAGCAAAAAAGAGAAAAATCTTTATTCAATAAAGTAAAGCGAGGATTGTTTGGATTAAAAGAATGGGATGTTGAAAATATAAGAGGAGGTATAAAAGCTTACGCTATCAAAGATTCAAGTATCAATTTGATAAGTAAATTAAGAGCAACGCAGTATGAAAGTCGGAATCCTGAGGAATTTGAATCTGCCCTAAAAGAAGCCTTTAATTATTTTGGATTTGAATCAGAACTGATTGGCACACCAGGTGATACTGATATTCTCCTTACCGCAAATATTGGAGATGAAACATATAGAATTACAGTAGATGGTAAGACTGCGAAGAAAGGGAAAATACTGGAAAATCAAATAAACTGGGACTCATTAAAAGATCATCGAAAGAAAAATGCAGCAGATTATACTGTAGTGGTTGGGCCAAGTTTTTCTGAAGGCAAATTATTTGAGAGGGCAGCAGAACATAAAATTGCACTACTTTTAACAGAGCATATTATAAAACTAATGGAGGAACATAGTAGGTATCCGATAACCTTATTAGATTTTAAAGATTTATTCACGC
>CAKKSD010000012.1 GCA_919902995.1 Thermodesulfovibrionia bacterium | reverse complement strand
TTAACCTATTCATATCTGGATTTATTAAAGCAAGAACTCTTTGAAGCAGTATTTCTATAGAGTCTGAGCATTCTCTTACATATTCCATTACGCTTCCTACACCCTTTGTTGATTTAATTGCATTGATAATCTTGTTTTCAAAAGTCATTACTTGCCTCCTTTAGACAATTTTATAATTTTTGACTACTTATTTTTGAAAAGTAATTATTTCTTCATAACTATTCCTCCCCGCCCCAAATCTCAGCAATAATCCGCATGATGCGTTTTACTGCTTCTTGTCTCAAAAAAATGCAGTACATATTTTCAAAGCATCAATTACACATAATTTGAGGAATTCTCTTTCCACCTTTTTATTTATCCGGCAGCTTAAACCTTATCCTTTTTTGAGTCTTATATTGCTGTACCTCACCATTCTTAAGCATTTCATTTACGACTCTATTGATCCTGTTAACGACTCTTGAACGATTATGCCCTCTTACGGCCAAGCCTGACCTTCGAATTACAGCCGTTGGTAACAGATCTTTTCCTCTGCTATTTTCATTTAATAAGTGGATAATGATTTCTCGGATTATCTTTTTATCTAAATCTTTCATTGAATTTATGCTGATTTGTACAATATCTGATATTGCGTTCTTGATCTCCATTTCATCATCTGACTCGATATTGTCCTCTATCTCTA
The DNA here is from genome assembly GCA_919902995.1 of Thermodesulfovibrionia bacterium. Lineage (GTDB taxonomy): Bacteria > Nitrospirota > Thermodesulfovibrionia > JACRGW01 > JACRGW01 > JACRGW01. The sequence goes on along the minus strand of CAKKSD010000012.1, from coordinate 32,289 downwards.
TCTCTTTTTCTATTAGCTCTTCATCTTCCTCCCTCTCAGAAGAACGACTTCTATCTTCTCTATATGGATATATCTGCATACCGTCCAACTGATCCCATAGAGTACTCATCGCTTCATCTTGACTCCTAAAAAATTCACTCCCTCTGACCCTCCAAAATCTCCAACCGCATCGTTCGAGAGTTCTTTGTCTTTCCATGTCTTCTTCCCAACGTTCGGGGCCATGCCACTCATCACCATCACATTCTACGGCAAGTCGTGCACGCATTCCTTCAATAACCAAGTCAATAAATTTCCCGGCAATTTCAACTTGTGGGATTACACTGTATCCACGCTGAGTTATCTTAAAGAATACATCTCTTTCGAATTGTGTCTTACACTTTTCAATTCCCCCGGGTACAATCGGTCTGTGAGGATTCTTACAATACCGCAACAATCTATGTCTGAAGCAATTACTCTTAATATCTGATAATTGAAAGCTATGAAAAACCCAAAGCTGGTCTTTTGCACGGCTCACAGCTACATTGAATCGCCTTTTATCTGTATCCTTTGTTATCGCCTTAAATTGAGATGGTGGTGCATCTACCATAGAAATGAAAATTACGTCCCGTTCATCGCCTTGAAAAGAAGCTGATGTCCCGCATAATAATTTCCTTTTTTCATATTCAGTAGGGGAAAGATTTTTCATTAGCATCCCTTCAATCAGCCTTGCCTGTTCATCCCCCAACATTGATATGACCCCCATTGTTTTATTCGCATATTTCTGGTCATTACAACATTCTATGATTCTGTCTACAATTCTCTTAGCTTCCGAATGATTCATTTTAATAAGGCTCCCGCTTGACGATCTGTCTCTATAGCCGGATTCAACATATTCGGTTACTATCGGAGGCTCTAAACGGTCAGTACCATATTGACGTAATGGTATCAACGTCTTCCCAAGCGGTGCATAGCACAAGTCATTGCAGAATTGGATAATCTCGGGCATGCATCTAAAGTGCTCGCGTAAAAAAACTCTTTCTCTTAATCGCAAGCCTGCATTTTCAAAAAGAGTACTGTCCCTGCCAAGTGCAACTGGTGCTGGAATATTATCAAGATAAAGTGTTCTCAGGCGTTGGACATCCTCTTCTTGCACACCAATATTTTCAGGAGCAACCTGCTCCTCGTCTCCTACAATAATAACTTTTTTAGCTAAAAAGTGAACAATCAGTGCCTCCGGCCCGCATTGACTTGCCTCATCAACGATGACCATATCAAATATTTCTGGCTCTATTGAGCGTGTCTCACTAATAGTTTCAATCACTCTATATAGTGGCATAATCCATGCAGGTATTATTTTTCTGCATTCTTTCATATGTTGTGCGGCATCCCTCTGAGCTTGAACACTTCCTTTCCTTTTACCAGATCCAATTCTCCTGATTGCAGACTGCCATGCTAAAAGAGCAGTTCGTTGTTCATTCGTCATATTATTTAAACAATGAGCCCAAGCCATTTTTGCCGCAAGTTTAGCTATGGTTCTACCGATGTCTTGTTGAAGCCTTACATAAGATGCATTTAATTTTTCTGAATCATGCTTTGCCTCATAATCTTGTAGCCATGTATCAGCCAATGACCAGTTCCAAGCTTCTTCAAACTGTTCACCGCGATGATTCCATTGCACATTCTGATAGCTATTGATTAATTCATCGGCTAATTCAGGCAGACGGTCTTTGAGAGTTTGATATAACAATTTCCGCTCAGATAACAATTTAGAACGCGCTTCTAATTCTTTCAATTTGTAATAAGCAGTTGACCAGCCTTTCAAATCTCACTGCTTTACTGAATTGCTAAACTCTAAATTGATAGCACTTGAATTATTGAGATTTACATAGTGATCAATAATATCCTCAATATCTTCAAATTTACTCTTGATATTCTTTTCTGATTCAAAAGCTACCGATGCCTTGAGACGTTTTTCTAATTCAAACAGTTCATTTGATTCGTGCCATTTTGGTTCACTTATAACAGAAAGGTCTTTTATTGCTTTTTTACATTCCTGAAGCGGGGTATCAATAGCTAAAATACTCTCAAGCGCTTTTGATTGTTCAGAGATAAGTGCTACCAGAGACACATAAGAGCCTTCTGCTTTTGTGACCATGTTGCCCCAGTCAACCCATAATTGATTAACTATTTTATCAACGTCCAAATAATCCAGAATTTTCTCGAGGCTGATAATATTGTCGCAGGGTCGTCCATCTATATATGTTTCATGCCACAAATACTTGGTTCTTCTGATTACCTTTGGCTGAAATGGCCAGAAATATATTTTTTTGCCGGATTTTAAATATTCAAGCAGGTCGTTTGCATCTGCAGAAATTTGAGCCTTATCTATGTCAGGCAATTTGATCTGATAATCATCAACTATTTGTGCTTTTTCATTCAATCCTTTAATCCTTCTGCGGGTAGTTTCGAATAAACGTTGTAGAGGTTGGCTATTGTCAGCCAATATATCAAAAACTGCTTGCGTTAACCAAGCAAAAGACCTTCTTAAGCCTTCATCTATTGCCTTTCTCAGTTCTGTAATTAATTCTAATGCAAACTGTCTTTTATTAACATCAACTTCCATTAATATCTTAAAGTGATAATCATTTAAAGAATAGTGTTGATAGGCGTTAAGCTCCTCTTTCACATTCTTTTCATCATTGAATAGGTTTCTCATTAAATCAGGGTCATCGACCTCGTTGCTTTTAATCCTGTGAAGGGTTAATTCCTTCTCTTCTGATTTTTCAATATCACGCAGCAGGTATAAAAGTTTTTTGAATTCAAGATTAGATAATGGTGCAGTTGTTCCGAATTCTACCCTGTCAGGAATCCAACCAAAATTCTCCTCATTTGCTTTAATTAATTTTGCAATTTCCTGTACAGTCCCCTCATAACCAACAATATCGCAGAATTTATATGTATCTTTTTCTTTTAATTCCCTTAGCTTTTTCTTTATAATTGCCGATTCTTCTTTATACTGATTAAGCTCTTTCTGGAGTTCATGAATATTTTGGTTATTCCTTTCTTCATTCCAATCGTTAAATTTCTCGGTAATTTCATTAACAGCTCTCTGTAGATTTTCCATAGATTGTGTGTCGTGACCCAAGACACTTACACATAATGCCAAAAGTTCCTGAGGTATTTTATCTTGCAATACTTTTAATGCCCTTGGAGCATAGGCGGTTACAAGTACCTTTTTATCAGTTGCAAGATAATGACAAATGATATTGGCAATAGTATGACTCTTTCCTGTTCCGGGAGGTCCCTGAACTCTCACGCCATTTGAAGAATGAAGCTTCTGTATGATTTTAAGTTGCTCGTCGTTTGTAGGTAGAGGGAAATATACATGTGAATCTTCAATTTTTTTTGTATAAGTATTCTGTTCTAAAAGTGAAGTGTCTGTTTGTCTTCTTGTAGAACCGTTAATGCTATCCGAAATGTTAACCAATAATTTTATATTATTCGGGATATTTTTCTCTAATTTTAATCGTGTTATTATGTTGTCGAATGCGGTTATCCAGCCCCTCTGTGTTCTTTTTCTCAGTATAATTGCAGGTGCAAAACTGCATTTCGGATCAGCGGTAACAACTTTAGGTGGAATATTATCGGGTGAGAATGCGCTTTCTGAACTTAAAGAATGAACCCAACTTCTAATTATAGAATGTATTATTGAACTATCCCATGGATTTTCACTATTATCTTGCAGAGCACTTTGAATAGCTTGAAGTTCATCATAAGGAGGACATTCAGATGGGTCAAGCATATCATCTTCAAAATTCATTCTTGCCCCGTCTATCCCGGGGCGTATTGTAAGAGTTCCCGTGTTAGAGTCAAATTCAAGTCTTGCTTGTGCACTTATTATATGTCTGCGCACTTCTTGGTTTTGTCGGGTTTTCCATGTTAAAAATCCAAGACCTATAATAAGTTCGTACGATTCACCAAGCTTGTTTGATAACTGATACATCCTAAATAATTTCCCATATATTTCTTGTGATGGACGAATCTTTTCATATAATTCCATCCATGGGAACCATTTTTGCTCAATATACTTGTTCCATTCATTTTCAACATCGGGATGATCTTCTATTCTTTGTGTTTCGGTTTTACTATCTGTATCATTTGTTTGAATAGTCACATGCCGAATTTTTTGAATTGCTGGGATATCTCTTGTATTGATTAATTCGTCCCTTGAGTACCAACCGTCACACATGGTTGGAGGCTGTGGACATTCAGGAACTTTAGGCTTTTTTGCTTCAACCCAAATGTCATCCGTTCTCTCATCTTGAATTCCCCAATGCGCAGAATACCAGCCATGCTCGTTAGGTATTTCGTGAAGCCAAAGCACTTCTTCATAGGATGATATGTCTCGTGTGATTGTTGACCGAAGTCGGACAAATTCTTTTAAATAGCTGAATAACCTAATAGCTCGGTCTTTGTCTTCATCAACTATCACTTGGTCGTTAGGCATAGTGTTTTAACCTTTCAATTACCCTTAAGTGTCATATGTCTCTTTGATTTCAATATTTTAGATCATATCCTCCAACGCTACTCTTTCGTGTATATGAAGGGATACAGTAGGGACTTCAAAAGAGGTATGCTCTTTTTTGCCTGCCCAGACTAACTGCGGGTCAAGGTGCGGGTCATAATCGTATTCCCTAGGTTTAGGTCTTGATGTGTCGTAAGAGGCAAGGCCAACAGGCACGGCATTCTTGCGGGTATCGGTTTCATGCCGACAGGCTTCAAGGTCTTCGTTTTTCTTCGCTTTCCTTCCCAAATAAACCTCCTCTATGTCTGCATGACTTCTTCAAGCGATATTGTCTTAGCGGCAAATAAGAGAGCAGCCTTTATATCTTCTTTTTTAAGAAATGGATATTCCTTCAATATCTCATCCTCTGTCTCGCCATAGGCAAGCTTTTCAAGGATTATCTCTACTGGTAATCTTGAACCCCTTATTACAGGCTTCCCGAACATTATATTCGGGTTTGTTTCTATCCTGTTCAGCAGCCTTGCTTTCATCTTGTTACCTCCTTCTGGTTATATAGGAATAAATCTAAACTTTTCCTTGGCCACAACAACAAAATGATTAACTATTTTATCACTATGGGCAGTCAAAAGCTTCTTTAATAATTTTACCTTTTCTCTTACATCTTGCCCCTTAATCCTGAAAAGGACAATTCCAGTAGGTACAAGCTTTTGCCTGCATACAATCTCACCAAAATCCTTGTCATTAGTTAAGAGGATGCGGTGTTCCTTTCTTGCTATCTTGAAAATATTCATGTCGTCCAAATACCTGTCTAAATCGGCAATCCAAATAATATTATGTCCCATCCTTTTTAATTCATCCACAATGGGCTTTTCTATGTTCACATCTGCAAGGAATCTCAAACGAGCCATGTCAACCTTTCAAGAGAAGTATGCTCTTTCTTCCCCAACCAGACAAGCTGCGGATCAAGGTGCAGGTCATACCCATACTTCTTTGGTTTTGGCTTTGATGTGTCGTAAGAGGCAAGGCCAACAGAGACAGCATTTTTGCGGCTATCGGTTTCATGCCGACAGGCTTCTATGCTGTTATTGCCTGAATATTTCGGCTTTCTGCCTTTTGCCATGCTGCTCTTTATATCCTTTCTATGCTATAGGGAAGGATAAATTCAATCTGGGTATTCTTAAATTTTATCTTTTCTTCTAAAGAAAGGTTAATTAAAAATGCCCTAACAGGATTATACCTCTCTATAAAAGACCTCAGCCCTTTAGTGATCTCCGGCTTTTTTAGTTCAGCCGCTTTAACTTCAAGAGGAATCGTATTCCCATCGTAATCCCTGCAAATAAAATCAACTTCGCTTTTATCCTTAGTCCTCCAATAGTTAACTGTCAAATCGCCCTTTTTCAATAACGAAGACAAAACGAAATTTTCAAGAAGCTCGCCTTTGTCGCGGCTGTCCATAAATTTTGTAAAATACTTTAATGCCAGACTTCTCATCCCATTATCAACAAAATAGACCTTTGGCATTTTGGTGAGTTCTTTGCGGATATTAGTAAAAAATGGCCTTGTAATATTAATAACAAAGGTATTCTCAAGGGCTGATAGGTAGTGCTCTAATGTCCTATGATTAATCCCCAGTGTGCTGCTTACCTCTTTAAGGTTAATAATTCCTCCGATCTGGTCAGACAGAAGTGCAACTAATTTTGAGAAATTGAAAGGGTTCTTGATTTTTATTAGACCAACTATATCCTTTTCTACATAGCTTGAATAAATTTCATTTAGCACCTGAATCTTTTCCTCTTTGCTTTTGGCTAAAACCGCACGGGGATAACCTCCAAATATAATAAAATCAAAAAGATGATCCAAAATGGCTCGCTTATTAATAGTAGAGACGGATTTTTTCTTAATTAGTTCTGATAGCTTTGGGTTATAACAGGAAAGATACTCTGAGAAAGAAAATGGCCAGACATGAAAGACCCTTTTTCGCCCGGTCAGGGACTCAAAAACCTTTGATTTTATCTCTAATGACGAGGAGCCTGTAACAAGTAATTTTAAGGGCAGTTTTAAATCATAAATTCCTTTTAAGAACCTGCCTGGACTTTCCAGCCTCTGAATTTCATCAATAAATACATAAAGAAATTTTTCTTTATTCAGTTCTTCGCGAAGGAATTTGATAAAATCGGTCTGGTTTCTTATGCCTTCCAGATCGCTCAATAAATCAAGATTAAAGATTTTTATCCGTGACGGATTTATTTTTTTCTCATGAATCAGATGGGCCTTTAGCTGCAGGAGAATAGTTGTTTTGCCTGTTTGGCGAGCCCCAGTAATTACCGTAACCTCTTCCTTTGCAATATGCCTGACAATTTGGGAGAATATCTCTCTTTTTATAAGAACTTTCTTTTTCATCTACTACAATTATAGCACGATTATTATTGTAGTCAAGGGCAATAATTTATAGCACTAACTATGTCACTTAAACAATTGGCTTTTTCTCAATACTGCCTCTCCTCTGGTTGAAATTTTGTTATCGCTACAGGCTTATATCTAAACTCTATTGCCCCCTCGGTTTTAAATGCGAAAGTGTGCTTGAGCCAGCTTGTATCATCTCTCTTCGGACAATCCACTCTGTAGTGAGCACCCCTGCTCTCTTTTCTTTCTAAAGCCGAAGAGGCAATCACTTCGGAAAGGGTAAGCATGTGTTTTAATTCCAGCGCATCGATGAGTTCGGTATTAAATTTTCTTGTCTTATCCTTTAAACCTATATCCTCTGCCCTTTCTTTAAGTATCCTGATTGAATCGATTAATCCTTTAAGATTTTTCTCCTCTCTGAAGACAGAGCAATGCTCCATCATTCTATCCTGAAGATCTGTCTTTATATTCGCGATCTTTTCTTTTCCATCATTTGTAAGGATAGAATCTATAAGCATCCTTGATCTTTCGAGTTCGTTATTTCTTATCCTCCCATATTCCATATCTCTGATCTCACCTCTTATAGCCTTACCTGACCTCCTCCCGAAGACCACAGTATCGAGGAGGGAGTTACAGCCAAGCCTGTTTGCACCATGGACAGATACACAGGCACATTCACCCGCAGCGAAGAGACCATTCACAACAGAACCCTTTTCATCCATAAAGACCCTTCCATCAATATCTGTCGGGATTCCACCCATAGCATAATGGGCAGTAGGGAAAACAGGTATTGGTTGCTCCGACGGATCAACACCCATATAGATCTTGCAGAATGTGGTTATTTCAGGAAGTCTTTCCTGTAATGTCCTTTTCGGGATATTTCTTATATCAAGATATACGTAATCCTTTCCATCGATCCCTCTCCCCTCTTTGATCTCTGTCAGAATCGCCCTGCAAACCATATCCCTCGGTGCAAGGTCTTTAATAGTAGGCGCATATCTCTCCATAAAGCGTTCGCCTTTTCCATTTATCAATATACCACCCTCTCCCCTTGCACCCTCTGTAATAAGTATCCCGAGACCATAAAGCCCTGTAGGATGAAACTGGAAGAATTCCATATCTTCCAGAGGAATCCCTCTGTTGTACAGAATACTCAGACAGTCTCCTGTGCTTGCATAGGCATTGGATGTTGTTTTAAAGACCCTGCCATAACCACCGCTTGCAATAAGTGTTACCTTTGAAGAAAAGATATGGAATTCACCAGTAGAGATCTCAAGGGTGATAACACCATGACATCTCGTGTTATCGATAACAATATCTGAAACAAAAAATTCAGGGAAGAACTTCACCCCCTTAAGCTGACACTGCTCATAGAGGGCGAATACAATGGCATGACCTGTCCTGTCTGCAGAATAACAGGCCCTCCTTACCGGTGCCACACCAAAATCCCTTGTATGCCCTCCAAAATGCCTCTGGGCTATTCTGCCTTCCTTTGTTCTTGAAAAAGGTACACCAAGATGCTCAAGTTCAATGATCGCCCTTATGGCATCCTCACACATTATCTCAATTGCATCCTGGTCTCCAAGAAAATCACTTCCCTTTACGGTATCATAAAAATGCCACTCTGGTTTGTCAGGCTCTTCATTCCCGAGGGCAGCACCGATGCCACCCTGTGCTGTAGTGGAGTGACTTCTGGTAGGATAAAGTTTCGAAAGCACTGCAACACTTCCTTCACCTGATGCTTCCAAGGCCGCCCTCAGACCTGCAAGTCCTGAACCGATTATGACCGTATCGAATTGATGCCTCATATCCTTGCAAGGCCTGTCCTCTTCGCCTCTTCAGCCACTGCATGGGCTACCTGGGATATTATCCTCTTATCGAATATGCTTGGGAGTATATGGTCTTCAGAAAGTTCATCGTCCTTAAGATAGTATGCTATGGCACGGGCTGCAGCAAACTTTACCTCCTCATTAACACCCTTTGCCTTTATATCGAGGAGTCCTCTGAAGAGGCCTGGGAAGGCAAGCATGTTATTTATTTGGTTTGGATAATCAGACCTTCCTGTCGCAAGGACCCTGACAAGTGGAAGGGCATCCTCCGGGGCTATCTCAGGTTCAGGGTTTGCAAGGGCAAAGACCACAGGGTCTTTTGACATCTTTTTTATATCATCAGGTGTTAATACATTCGGGGCAGAAATTCCGATAAAGAGATCAGCCCCGCTTATTACATCTGATATCTTTCCCTTTAGGACCTTCGGATTGGTAATACGAGAGAGTTCCTCTTTATGGGAGTCCATATCCTCAATTCTTCCTCTGTAAATAGCGCCTGCCCTGTCACAAAGGATGATATTTTTCACTCCATAGGCAAGGAGTGTCTTTGCTATCGCTGTCCCTGCTGCACCTGCACCGACCATCAGGATGTTAAAATCTCTGGTGTCTTTCTTAATCAGCCTTGCCACATTAATAAATGCGGCAAGCACCACAGTAGCAGTACCATGCTGATCATCATGGATAACAGGGATATCGAGCGATTCTCTCAGTCTCCTCTCTATTTCGAAACACCTCGGTGCAGAGATATCTTCGAGATTAATACCACCAAATCCAGTGGATATGTTCTGAACTGTTCTGATAATCTCATCAGGATTCTTTGTGCTAAGAACGATCGGGAAGGCATTTATCCCAGCAAACTCTTTAAATATCATTGCCTTTCCTTCCATAACCGGTAGAGCCGCCTCAGGCCCTATATCTCCAAGGCCGAGCACAGCACTTCCATCAGTAACAATGGCAACCGAGTTTCCCTTTATTGTATAGGCATAGGCATGGTCTTTATAGTTGGCGATATCATTGCAGATCCTCGCTACTCCTGGTGTGTAAAGTCTCGAGAGGTCATCCCTGTCCCTTAAAGGATGCCTGTTTGTTATCTCTATCTTTCCTCCGAGATGTGATGTAAAGGTTCTATCGAATACCCTGAGTACATCAACCCCATCTACCTTCCTGATCTCATTCACTATCTGTTTTTCATGTTCTTCATCCCTGGCATTTACTGTTACATCCCTTATGATTCTGCCCTTTTCTGCTTTTACGATATCGATCGCACCAAGATCACCACCGGCAGTACTTATTGCGGTGGCGAGTTTTGCGAACATACCTATCCTGTTATCAATAGAGACCCTGATCGTTATACTGTAGCTTGGTGTAGGAATCTTTGACATATCTTTTTATTTATTATATAATTTTTGGTAAATAAAATCTAATTGAAAGGAGGCTGTTATGAAAGGGAGATGGTTATTTTGTATGGCATTAATTCTTTTATTCCTCTCCGCAGGATCCTTCGGAGCAGGGGATGCCCTTGCCCAGGCACCTGACAAAATAATAATCGGAGGGCCAATCAGCTTTTCGGGCAAGCTTGCGAAGGAAGGAGAGCAGGGACTAAGGGGTACCCAGGCAGCAGTTAAATGGATAAATGAGGTTTATGGCGGTGTTAAAATCGGAGGTAAAAAGGTTCCTATAGAATACAAATATTATGATGACGAATCAAAGAGGGAACTTACCACGAGTTATATTGAGAGGGCAATCACAGTTGATAAAGTCCATGCGGTAATGAGCCCATATAGTTCACCTCTTGTGCTTGCCGGGGCACCTGTTGCAGAAAAATACGGTGTGGTTTACATAAATCATGGTGGGGCAAGTGATAGGATCCACGAGCAGGGATTTAAATATGCTGTCCAGTGTTATGTCCCCGGTAGTAGATACCATGTTGGTGCCCTCGATATGTTTAAGAAACTCGACCCTAAGTTAAAGAGGCTCGCTTTTGTTTATGAAGACGATGAATTCGCTCGCTCTGTAGCAAGGGGAGCGAAGGCACATGCTGAGAAACTCGGATATACTATTGTCTTTGACAGGTTTTATCCGAAGGGGGCTACCGACCTCACACCAATCCTCTCTGACCTCTCAGCAACAAAACCTGATATAATCCTCGGTGGAGGCCACTTCAGTGATACACAGCTTCTTGGGAAACAGATTGCTGACCTCGGGATAGATGTTAAGGCAATAAACCTGGTTGTCGGTCCTGCACTCCCTGCTTATGGTGAGACGCTCGGAAAACTTGCAGAAGGCATAATGGGTCCTGCCCACTGGGAGAGGGGAGCGAAGTTCAGTCCTGATGTAGCAAAGAAGACAGGTATGAAATGGATTGGACCTACCCAGGAAGAATATAGAAAATTATTTAAGGATGTCTCAAAAGGGGTAGAACCTGATTATCACGGTGCCTCTGCTGCATCAGGTGTATTCGCACTCGTACTATCAATAGAAGATGCAAACAGTATTCAGTCAGATAAAGTGAGGTATGCACTCGGGAAACTGAAATTCATGTCTGTCTACGGGATCTGGGATGTAGATGATGATACAGGGTTACAGATAGGGCACTCGAGCATTGATTTACAGTGGCAGGGAGGTAAGAAGGTCATTGTATGGCCTGAAGAAGCAGCAACTGCTAAACCATGCTATCCAAGACCTACAATTAAAGATATAATCGCCGGGAAGACATGTAAGTAAATATAATCCGAAATCGAGGAGAAACCTTTTTTTACTTGTCATGCTGAACTTGATTCAGCATCTAAGAAAAGGAGACCCTGTCTACGACTCATAGAGAAATGAGTTCAGGGTGACAATTCCACTTATGCTTTTACAGCAACTATCCGGAAACCTCACGCAGGGTCTGATCCTCGGTGCCATCTACGGGATGGCTACCATGGGACTCAACCTCATATTCGGTGTTATGAAGATTGTGAATGTGGGCCATGGTGCCTTTATAATGCTTGGTACTTTTGTATCCTTCGCAATCTTCACCTATCTCGGTCTCACACCCATAGTAGCTATCCCCCTGGCTTTTATCGTAGGGTTTGCATTAGGATCTTTATTTTTTTATTTCATCATAGGAAAACTCACAAATGCACCTGAACTCAACTCACTTCTTGCTACCTTCGCTATAGGTATGCTCATCGAAGAGGTTACAAAGTTTATTTTTGGCTCTGAGTGGAGGGGGTTCACCTGGGATGTGGGAAGGGTAACATTACCTTTTACAGTTTTACCAATAACCAAGATCTACGCCTTTATAATCAGTATTTTAGTAGTAATAGCCCTTTATCTCTGGCTCCGTATGACAAGGTCAGGAACTGCCCTGAGGGCTGTGGTAGAAGACAAAGAAGGTGCAAGAGTCTGCGGAATAAATGTAGACAGGATGTATGCCCTCAGTTTTTCGATCGGTATCGGTCTTACAGTAATGAGCGGCGTCATCCTCACCTTTTTTATCTCGGTAGGGCTCAATCCATATATGGGTGGTGCCTATACGCTAAGGGCTTTCGTGATAGCAGTACTTGGCGGGCTCGGCTCTCCGCTTGGTGCTTTCTTCGGAGGCGTAATATTCGGTCTTGTCGAAAATGGGTCTTATACACTGCTCTCACTGATACCTGGAATTGAACCTTTCAGCCTCACAAGATTTGTAACATTTTTTATATTGCTAATTATCCTTCTTGTCCGTCCCACAGGACTTCTGGGGGTAAAATGATATCAGTCGGAAAATCAGTCAATAGTCAACAATCGATAGTCAACATAAAAAAATATTTTCCTCTATTACCTGTTTATGGAATATACCTTCTATTGTTCCTCATCGGAATAATTTACCCAGAGATGTGGTCAGTAGTGACACTGCTTGCCTTTTACTGTGCATTGGGACAGGCCTTTAACATATTCTTAGGTATGACAGGTTATGTGGACTTCGGCTATGTCGCCTTTTTGGGCCTCGGTGCCTACGGCATGGCACTCGGAATAGATGTTTCACATCAGACAGGACTCAATATAGGTATCATTTTCATTGGCATTATCCTCGGTCTTCTCATGGCAACTTTACTTTCCCTGGTTGTAGGTGCGGTTGCCTTAAGGCTAAGGGGTGCCTATTTTGCGATTGCCACTATTGGTGTTAATGAGGGATTCAGGTATCTCATTGAAGGTGCAAAGCTCTGGGGTGGTTCTGAGGGTCTTATATATTTCAGACAGCTTAATGAGGCGATGGGCAGGGAAAAGACGAATGTTATTGTTACCTTCTGGGCTGATGTTTTTGTCCTCGTCATTGCTGCTATCTCCGCCTTTATTACCCTCTATTATATGAGGAGCAAGATAGGCTATGCACTCACTGCTTTGAGAGAAGACGAGGATGCAGCAAAGGTTATGGGGATAAATGTTACTAAATATAAGATACTTGCCTTTATCACAAGCGCTTCAATGGCAGGTATGCTCGGGGCTACTTCATGGGGTCTCAAGTATACTCATGTCTTCCCTGCAGATGTATTCGAGATTCATTATACTGTTGAGGGTATTGTTATTATCCTTCTCGGTGGAGCAGGCACACTCCTTGGGCCAGCTGCCGGAGGATTGCTCTACGGACTCTCAAAATACTGGCTTGGTGCGATGTTTCCGGGTATCCAGTTACTCATCTTTGCACCGATAATATTAATTATCATAGTGGCATTTCCGGAAGGGATAGTGGGGACGATGAAGAAAAAGATAAAAGGCACAGTTTTGGAAAGGTACATAGCATAGGAGACTCTATGGCATTGCTCAAACTCGAAAATGTTACAAAGAGGTTCGGTGGGCTTGTGGCTGTGGATAAGATGAGCCTTGAGATTAAAGAGGGTGAGTTTATCGGCATTGTTGGTCCGAATGGAAGCGGAAAGACAACGCTTTATAATGTGATAAGTGGTGTATACTTTCCTGAGAATGGTAGTATCATATTTGAAGGAAGCGATATTACAAAACTTCCTCCTTATAGAAGGGCACACCTCGGGATAGGAAGAACCTTCCAGATTCCAAGACCTTTCAGTTCAGCCACTGTGAGAGAGAATGTAGCAGTGGGGGCTATGTTTGGAAGGTTGAGCGTCAATGTAGAAGAATCCCTTGAGACAGCTGACTACTATATCGGGCTTGTTGGTCTCAAAGCACATCGTGACAAGATCTCAGGTGCATTGACTCCTACAGAGAAGAAGCTTATAGAGATTGCCCGTGCCCTTGCAATGAAGCCGAAACTTCTCCTTCTCGATGAGGTCATGGCTGGGATGCACCCTGAAAGTATAGAGAAGATGATTAGATTGCTCAAGGAAGTTAGCGAGGAAGAAAAGATAGCCATTGTCTCTATGGTTGAACATATAATGCGTGCTGTTATCGGATTTGCCAAGAGAGTAATAGTAATGTACAGAGGGGCAAAACTTGTTGACGCACCTGCTCAAGAGGCATTGAATGATCCGAGGGTTATTGAGGTTTACCTTGGGAAGGGAATCAGAGATGCTTAAGGTAGATAATCTCGAATCCGGATATAGACCTATGCAGGTGTTATGGGGTTTGAATCTCGAAGTAAAAAAAGGTTCAATAACCTCCTTGCTTGGTCCTAATGGTGCCGGAAAGAGTACAACCCTTAAAACTGTCTTTGGTTCGGTACTACCCTGGAACGGAAAGATTCTTTACGAAGGGATGGATATTACAGAACTTCCAACTCATAGTAAGGTAGAAAAAGGTATTGTCCTCGTTCCCGAGGGAAGGCATCTCTTTCCTAATATGACCGTTAAGGAAAATCTTATTATGGGTGCCTATTCTGAAGAGGCAGCAAAACGACAAGTAGAATCCTTCGAGCTTGTATACTCTCTTTTTCCTGTTCTCAAAGAGAGAACAAAACAGAGGGCTAGTTCACTAAGCGGTGGTGAACAGCAAATGGTTGCTATAGGAAGGGCGTTGATGGTGAGACCAAAGATTATGATGCTCGATGAACCCTCTCAGGGTCTTGCTCCGAGGTTAGTGATACAGGTCTTTGAGGCTATCGAAAGGATGAGGGGGGAGATAGGTCTCTCGGTACTTTTTGTTGAGCAGAATGTCGAAACATCCCTCGATATCTCGGATTATGTATATATAATGCATGAGGGAAGTATAAAGGCAGAAGGGACACCTAAGGAAATAAGGGCACTCACCGATATAAGAGAGGCTTACCTTGGAGTTTGAGATTGGCCGCTCTTCATAAGCATCATAAGGGGCAGGGTACAGATCATAAGAATACTCAGTAGATAAAAGGCATCGTTAAAGGATAGCATTGATGCCTGCCTCATTAACTGCCCGTAGATAGCACCCAGACCTCCCTGCTGGGAAGTCACTGCATCAAATCCCCTATACTGTAAGAACTGTGAAGCCTGTGATGTGGCTATCTGGTAGCTCCTATCAAAGGGGGTAAGATTCTCTACAAGATGGACATGGTGAAACTGTGAACGCCTTGCAAGCATTGTGGTAACAAGGGCAACACCAAAACTTCCGCCAAGGTTTCTCAGGAAATTGAATATCGCCGTTGCGTTACCCATCTCTTCTTTTTTTATTGATGAAAAGGCAAGGGTCATAAGTGGTATGAACGTAAATCCCATACCTATACCGAGAACTATTCTCGGCCAGGAAATCGAATAAAAATCTGCCTGGAGGTTAAATCCAGACATCAGATATGTTGAATAGGCACAGATGATTATACCGAATGCGAGAATCCCCTTCGAGTTAATCTTTGTAACAAGCCTCCCTGCTAAAGGCATAGTAACCATTGTTGCAAAACCCCCGGGACCAAGGACAAGTCCTGCAAGGGTTGCGGTATAACCCATAAGTGTCTGGAGATATATAGGGAGTAAAACGATACTTCCAAAGAGGTTAAAGAACGTAAAGAACATTACAGTATTCCCTGTGCTGAAGGAGATGTTTTTAAAAAGTCTGAGATTTACTACCGGATGTTCTGCAAAAAAAAGTTCAACTACGATAAATGTCGCAAGAGATGTTACAGAGATTATAGCAAGCCAGGAAATCAGGTAGGATTCAAACCATTCCTTCCTCTGACCGAGGTCAAGAATAACCTGGAGTGATCCGATACCAAGAACTAAAAAGAAAATCCCCGTATAATCTATCTTCATCTTTATCCTCTTCATATAAGGGGGGTCTATAATAAAAAATAACGCCATTATAATAGAGACAATACCTATCGGGAGATTTATGTAGAATATCCATGGCCATGACCAGTTATCCGTTATCCATCCTCCAAGGAGGGGTCCGACTATAGGCCCGAACATAATCCCGATTCCGTAGATAGCCATCGCCATACCACGCTTTTCTACCGGAAATGTCTCGAAGAGGATGGCCTGGGAAAGTGGCTGGAGCCCCCCGCCGCCTATACCCTGCACTATCCTGAAAAATATGAGGGAATCAAGGCTCCACGCTGAACCGCACATGAATGAGCTGAATGTAAAAAGTACGATTGAGAATATGAGGTAATTCTTTCTTCCAAAGAGCCTGCTAAGCCATCCTGAGATAGGAATTATTATTGCGTTCGCTACAAGATAAGATGTTATAACCCATGTGGATTCTTCAATGCCCGCAGATAGGCTCCCCCTTATATGGCCGAGAGCAACATTCACAATAGAGATATCTATTATCTCTATGAGAGTAGGGAGCATTACTGTTACTGCAATGAGCCATTTGTTCATCTTTGAATCTTATGATTCACGATGCAAGATACATGATGCATGATAGATATATTTTAAATCTTAAATCTTGAATCCTGCATCTTGTATCTTATTTTTCAACAATTATCGTCGGCACAACAGATATGCCGACTCTAAGGAGGTGCTCAGGGTCTGTGCCTTTTTCAAAGACGATCTTGACAGGGACCCTCTGGACGACCTTTACAAAACTTCCTGTTGCATTCTCAGGAGGGAATAAGGAGAAAACAGCACCTGTACCAGCCATGATACTTTCGACCTTGCCTTTGAATATCCTGCCAGGATATGTATCCACCTTTATCTTTACCTTCTGTCCTGGTTTTACCCTCTCAAGCTGTGTTTCCTTGTAGTTCGCTACAATCCATATATCATCAAGTGGCACAACAGCCATAAGTGGCTGACCTGTCTGAACCTGGTTACCTCTCTCGACAGATTTCCTTGTTATATAGCCATCTGATGGTGAATAAATCTTTGTATAATTCAAGTTGAGTTCAGCAGCGCCCAATGAAGCCTCCCGCTGTCTGATCAATGCCTTCTGAGGTTCCAGTGAAGCCTCTGTCTGTTTTATTAGTGCCTTCTGGGTCACAAGACGTGCCTCTGCCTGTCTTAAACTCTCTCTGGCAGATTTAACCTGCGCAATTGCAATGTCATACCCTGTCTTTGTTTTTTCATATCTTTCCTTTGGGATGACATCCTCCTTAAGAAGGTCCTCTGCCCTTTTCAAATCTATCTCTGCCTGTTTCATATTTGCTTCCTGAAGTTCAAGATATGCCTTTGCAGCTTCGACTGCAGATTTAATTTCTTCTAACTGCTTTTTCGCTGTATCAAGCTTATACCTTAGTTCCGAAAGCCTTGTCTTTTCCACATCGAGTCCTGAGGATACCTCTTTTAACCGCATATCAAAATCCTGTGAATCTATCTCAAGAAGTGCCTCTCCATTTTTTACAAACTGATTATCTGTTACATATATATTCTTTACTGTCCCTGGCACCTTGGAACTCACAGTATGGATACGTCCATCAACAAAGGCATCATCTGTTGAGATATGGTTCTTTTTATACTGTATATAAAAATAGCCTGAGATGCCTACAATAATCACAATTATTGCGAGGGCTGAGATAGCGATAGTCTTTCTCTTCTGATTACCATGGGTAGGTGTTTTAATCTCTTCCATACGATCCTTCCTCTTTGGACTTTTGGTTCTCGAATCTCGACTTTTTCATAAACTTTGATTGAAGTTCATCAAATAGGTCATATGCAACAGGAACGACCACGAGGGTAAGGAAAAGCGATGTTAGAAGCCCTCCGATAGTTGAGATCGCCATTGGTGCACGGGTCTCGGCACCTTCGCCAATACCAAGTGCTATAGGCAGCATACCGAATATCATAGCGAAGGTTGTCATGAGTATCGGCCTGAGTCTGACAGGCCCAGCCTTTAAGATGGCCTCCCTCCTTTCCATCCCCCTTGCCCTCAGTGTGTTTGTATAGTCCACAAGAAGAATCGCATTCTTTTTAACAAGCCCCATAAGAAGAATAAGCCCGATGAAACTGAAGACATTAAGGGTTTTGCCGGTTATCAGCAGGGCACCGAAGGCTCCGATGAATGAGAGGGGCATCGAAAGTAACACAATTATTGGATGGATAAAACTCTCAAACTGTGATGCAAGGATCATATACGCCAGGATGATCCCGAGTACAAGGGCGAAAATAAGATAACCAAAGGACTCACCCATAATGTCAGCCATTCCTTTGTATATCCCGGAATAGTCAGGGGGGAGGGTCTTCGCTGAGATTGCATCGAGTTCTGATTTTGCCTGGCCGAGGGGCTTCCCCTCAAGATTCGCAAAGAGAGTTATTGCCCTCTGTCTGTCGACCCTGTTAATTACACTTGGGCCTCCACCTTCCTGAATATCGACGATATTAGAGAGTTCGACAAGGCGGCCGTCTTTCGCCCTTACATAAAGCCTTCCTATGTCCTCAGGTTTTGACCTGTCCTGCCGTATAAGCCTCGCCCTCACATCGTACCTCCTTCCCCTCGCCTCATCCTTAAACTTTGTCATATCCACTTCGCCGCCTATCAGAAAATTTACTGCCTCTGCAATTGTGGAAACATTTACTCCTAAATCTGCCGCCTTGTCTCTGTCAATGAACACCCTCACCTCGGGTTTGCCGGTCTCAAGAGACGTATCCACATCAACAATCCCGGGCAATTTTGAAAACTCACTCACAATCTGTTTTGTATATGTCTCAAGAGTCTCAAGGTCTCTTCCTTTAATACTGTACTGTACAGGCACGTTTCTCTGCCCACCTCCAATAAGTGAAATATCCTCGGCAGTTCCTTTAAGCCCTGGGATCTGCCTGATTTTTTTTCTTATATCCACCATTATCTGCTGCTGTGTCCTTGCCCTCTCTGATTTTGGTTTAAGCCCTATGATCAGCGCAGCCTTATTAGTCTCTCTAGCGAGACCTCCACTTTGAGAATAATAGACAGTGTTTAATTCAGGTATATTCCGGGCTATCTCCTCTGCCTGCCTGAACATCCTGTCAACTTCATCAACAGAATAATCTATCGGCGCCCTCAGCCTTACAAAAAACCTTGACTGATCTTCCTGAGGCACAAACTCCTTACCGATAAACCTTGTGATGAAAATGCTGACAGCAAACAAACCTGCTGCCGTAATTATTACAAGCGCTTTATGGTTGAGTGAGACCTGTAACAGTTCCCTGTAAAACTCTTCTGTCTTCTTATACCAATCTTCAAGTTTATTAGATATTTTAGATAGCAGCATGTTTTTTGACTTCTGACTTTTGACTTCCGATTTATGACTTTTCAGGTACCGTGATGCCATCATAGGCGTCAAAGTGAATGAAACAAAGAGCGACACCAGCACTGCAAATACAACTGTGAGTGCAAACTGAAGAAAGAACATGCCGATTATCCCCTTCATGAATGCCACTGGAAGAAATATTGCAACAATAGCAAAGGTCGTCGCCATAACCGCTGTCCCTATCTCTGCTGTGGCAAAAGAAGCAGCTTCCATGGGTTTCATCCCTGCCTCAATATTTCTGTGGATATTTTCTATTACAATAATTGCGTCATCAATTAGAATGCCTATCGAAAGTGAAAGTCCGAGCATGGTCATGTTATTGAACGTAAAACCAAATGCATTCATCAGTGTAAATGTTGAAATAATAGAGGTAGGGATTGCGAGTGCGCTGATAAGGGTAGTCCTTATGTTTTTAAGAAAAATAAATACTGCAAAGACTGCAAGTATGCCTCCATAAATCAGGTGATGCTGAACCTCTTTTATAGAGCGCCTTATGAATGTGGACTGATCAAAGTTTATTCCGATATTCATGCCCGGAGGAAGTGTCTTTGCGATGTTTGAAAGTTCCTTCTTTATCCTATCTACAACTTCAACTGTATTGGTTCCTGATTGTTTCTGTATCCCTATGCCGATAGCGGGCATCCCGTTAAATCTGGCAATAGTGCGCTTTTCCTCCATGCCGTCTTCTGCTCTGCCGACATGTCTTATCTTTACAGGCGCCCCCTTATGATAGACAATTATAAGATCATTGAAATCAGAAACTCTCCTGATCTCACCCTTTACATTTATGGAATACTCCTTTGAATCGCTCTCAATCCTCCCTCCGGGCAGCTCAACATTCTCCTTCTGAAGCGTATTCATGACATCATTTGCTGTAATCTGGTATGCATTCAGTTTAGCCGCATCAAGCCAGATTCTTACCTGTCTGAGCCTTGTTCCCACAAGCCTTACGGCTCCGACACCGTTTATCCTCTGAAGCTGTTCCTTTAGAACCTCGTCAGCATAGGTAGACAGTTCCCTGACAGATCGCTGCCCTGTCAGTCCAAGCCACATAACAGGGTTTGCATCGGGGTCAACTTTCTGTATTATCGGCTCATCTATGTCTTTGGGCAGTTTCCCTTTTATTACGGAAATTTTTTCCCTTACATCCTGAACTGCGAGGTCAATGTCTCTTTCAAGGACAAATTCAACACTTACAGTTGAAATCCCTTCCGTGCTTGTAGAGGCGATTGTCTTTACGCCGTTGATAGTATTAACCGCTTCTTCTATTTTGTCTGTTACGTCAATATCTATTATCTCAGGGCTCGCACCTCTAAGCGTGGTATTGATATTGACAATCGGAAAATCAACCTTTGGGAACAGGTCAACGCCGATTCTTGGATAACTCACAACACCGAGCACAACAAGCCCGAGGATAATCATTGTTGCAAATACAGGTCTTTTTATGGATGTATCAGCGAGCCACATAAAATCAGTCCTCAGTTCCCAGTCGACGGTCAGCAGTCAAGTATTTAAGAAACCCTACAATTAATTTAGCTGTTTCTGATGTATTTCTGTAACATTCGTTAAATTCAGTTTTTGTAATATACCCTGAATCTAATGCAACATACACCTGGCTTTGTACTTCTGAGACCGATCCAAGAGCGATATACAAAAATCTTGCAAAATCTTTATCGGTTCTCCTTGCAAATCCTTCGGCAATGTTACTCATTATTGAAATCGATGCCCTTCTTAACTGGTCTTTTAAGGCGAAATCCTGATTAAACTTCGAATTATTATTTGTGCGATTGTAAATCGCTTTTACTAAGTTTCTTGTTTCCTGCCATGCCTTAATATCTTCAAAACGCTCTATCTTCCCCATTTTATTTTTCGACTGCTGGTTTTGGACTGCTGACTGCCGACTGAGGACTGCCGACTATGTTTACTTTAGCATTCTCAAACAGACTCTGCTGTCCTACCGTGACAACCAACTCTCCTTCTTTAACTCCCTCAGTAATCTCTGTGAATTCTCTGGCTTCAGGCTGAGGACTGCCAACTGAGGACTGTAACTTATATTTCCGCCCTATTTTTACAGACCTTTCTTTTGCCCTCTCTCCTTCAACAACAAAGACCTTTATCTTGTCTGCCTCGTAAAGGAGGGATGTAACAGGAACAATAATGGTATCCCTTGCCTCATCGGTATAGAGTATAATATGGGCAAAAAGCCCTGGCTTTAAAATTCCTTTAGGATTCTGGGACTGTGCCTCGACCTGAAGCGTTCTTGTTTTCTCTTCGAGACTTGGATAGATGATACTCAGCTTTCCATTAAATTCCTTGTCAGGCAAGGCATCTACTTTGAAGAGAACATCCTGTCCAACTTTCAACTTTCCTACATCCTTTTCTGTGACTGTAAAATTGAGCTTAAGGGGGTTGGTCTTTATAATAACGAACAGGGCTGTTCCGTTTCTTACATAATTCCCCCGTTCTACCTTACTTTCCTTAACAACACCAGACAAAGGAGAGACAATCTTTGTCTTCGAAAGCCTCTGGTTTGCAAGTGCAAGGGAAGCCTTTGCCCTATCCACATCTGAATCAGTAAGGGATAACCTTGTTGATATATCATCATACTGCTGTTTGGTTATAAGTTCCTCCTTGTAGAGTGCCTCTTTCCTCTGAAATTCGAGTTTTGTATTTGCAAGGTTCGCCTCTGCCTGTTTCAGGGCAGACTCTGACCTCTTAACCTCAAGGCTATAATCCGTATCATCGATTACTGCTATAATCCCGCCTTTTGTAACTGCTGTCCCTTCATCCACTTTTACATCTCTTAATATCCCCTCTACCTCAGCGCTTACTATAACCTCTTCGTATGGATTCAGTGTACCAACTGTCTCAACAAATGGCCGAAGAGACCTTTTCTCGGCAGCCTGAACCTGTATATTTATCATCTTTTCTGGAGGCGCCTTTACTTCCTTTTTTTTGCAACCAGAAAGAAAAAGTAGACTGTACACAGTAAACAGTAGACAGAAAATAACAATCAATAATAAACTTTTTTTATTTTTAAGATTCCCCCGTTCCCCCTTTACTAAAGGGGAATGAGGGAGGATTTGTCTTGCCATGTAATTTCTGTTTTTCATTTTTAATTGCTCCTGTAATTTAGTCCTTCTTCTGACCGCCGACCCCTGCCCCCTGACTAAGGACTGTCTTTAACAGCGTTCCTGTTGCCCTTTTTAAAGCAAGAATAGATAACTGATAGTTGTATCTTGCATCCGCAAGCTGCCTTTCAGCTGTGACAAGTAGAGTATTTGCATCCATCACGTCTATACTGTTCGCAACACCATGTTCGAACTGTTTTGATACGGCCTTATAGTTATCCCCTGCAAAGGCTACCTGTGCCTCAAACTTTTCCAAAATCCCCTTCTGTGTTATCAGATTGAGATAGGCATTTTCTACTTCAACATTAACTGACCTTTTTTTATCATTATAGACAAGTATCGCCTGTCTCATTTTCGCCTTTGCCTCTCTCACCTCTGCTATTCTCAGACCACCTTCAAAGAATGGGAAGTTTAATTTTAAACCTCCGTATATACTTTCCTCAACAAAGAAAGCAGAGGCAGGGTCATCATCTTTTTTTGAATAAACACCTTCTATTGAGAGGGTAGGCAGGTGTGCCCCCTGCGCATATGTGACTTGACTTTCTGCAACCTTCTTCTGAAACTCGAGGCCCTTTATCTCTGCCCTTTCTGATAGGGCAATTTGTTTAAGGCAGTCAACAGTCGGCAGTCGGCAGTCAGCTATCAAAGAATTAATATCAGACTGGGGACTATTGGCCGAGGACTGAGGACCTTCCTTGACTTCATAATCTCTTTCTATTCCAACAACCCTTGTAAGAACAGCCTTTGCAAGCTCTAAACCATTTTTAGCCTTTATCTCTTCTGATTGCGCACCTGATAACTCTGCCTCTGCCCTGAGAAGGGCGGTCTTTGTAACTTCACCAACCTTAAGCCTTATAGCAGCGGCATCGCGGTGTTTGGTTAATCTCCCAACATTGGCGATTGCGATCTCAAGTGCCTTCTTTGCTCTGAGGACATCATAGTAGGAAGAGGCAATTACAAGAAGATAATCCTCCTTAACCGAATATAGATAATATCTGGATCTTTCGATATTATTCTTTGATATTGAAAAGGCAGTAAATTCCCTTCCACCTAAAGAAAAGGACTGATCAAGTCGTAAACCCCAGGACCTTGATGTTTCTGGCTGGCTCACCGAACCTGTTGAGGATAGTTTTTCTTCCGTATACCTCGTATAATTCCCGTAGGCAGAAAGTTTTGGCAGGAGTGAAGATACCGCCTTATCTCTTTCCCTTTCCGCAATAAAGAGGTCTTCCTCGGATATCTTCACCCTTTCAGAGAGTTCGAGCCCAATTCTGTATAGGTCTTCGAGGCTGTATTCCACCCTAAGGGTCGGGTCTTCGACTGCAAGGGTATATGACGGAATTAAAAAAATGAATAGAAAAGAAAGAATAAATTGTCTCATCTGTTATTCCTCCTGAGTAAGCCATGAAGTATAAGTTTACTACATTCCTCCGGTGAAAAGAGTGCCTCTGATTCTACAACGATAGATAAAACGAAACCCCTCATGACATTGATAATGATCTTTGCAGACTCTTTTACATTACACTTACCGAATATACCCATCCTTATCCCTTTTCTGATAATATCTTCCATAAGGCTCCGCTGACTTTTAAAAAACTTCTTTTTCATGTCAATGCCGAATGCAAAGCCATGTTCCCTTCCCTGAATAAGAATAAGCTCTTTGTGTCTTTTTGCATAATTAAGGTGTGTTGATATAAAGGTGTTGATGGCCTCTGCAGGGTCCTTGGTATCTTTCAGTGTCTCCTTTGTTTTTTCTGCAAG
The DNA here is from genome assembly GCA_919902995.1 of Thermodesulfovibrionia bacterium. GTDB lineage: Bacteria > Nitrospirota > Thermodesulfovibrionia > JACRGW01 > JACRGW01 > JACRGW01. Next base: position 8,097 of record CAKKSD010000012.1, on the reverse strand, counting down.
GTCATCCAGCCTTGATTTGATAAGAGTAAGATATAGGTCTTCCTTATTCTTAAAATAAATATAAAGGCCTCCGATGCTTATACCGGAAGCCTTTGCAATCGCCCTCATACTTGCCTTTTCGTAGCCATGCTCTGAAAACACCCGCATAGCTACATCGAGGATCCTCTTCTTTGACTCTATACCTGAACGCTTGTTCATGTGAACTGATGTTCAACATACACCGACAAAGATTGCCTGTCAAGAAATATTTTTAAACTCAAAGGGAAGTTCTTGTATAATAGGGAAAAGTATGATAAAAGAGGATAAATCGCAGGGGCAGATGCGACTGCCTTCAGAAAGTTTCAGCAAAGCTCTGATCTTGAGCAACAGTGAAATCTTAGGCTGAAAATGCTTTACTTTAGTATAAAATGTGTTTCAATAGTAAATGGCTATGTCCTATAAAAAAACACAGCCAAATCCGTTAAAGGATGTCTGGATAACAGCAGGCATCTTCTCAAGCCAAGTAATATTTTGCATGAAAAATGAGGAAATTTATGGGAAAATAACAGTGTTATGAACACCGACTTAACTTTTATCACTAACGAACCCGATAGAAATCTTTTAGACAGATTCAAAGTTCTTATCAAAGACACTGAACTATTTGACGTATTGGTTGGTTATTTTTTCACAAGTGGTTTTTATGCGATTTACAAATCTTTAGAGAAAACACAAAAAATCAGAATTCTTATAGGAATAAGTACCAATAGGCAGGCCTTTGATATTATTCGGCAAGCGCAATCTCCACAACAGCAGCACTTACAATTTTCCCATGCAGAAGTAAAAGAACAGTTTTCAGAAGGTGTTGTGCATGAAATGGGAAATTCTGAAGACAACAGATATGTTGAAGAAGGCGTCTTGAAATTCTTGGAATGGTTAAAGACAGGCAAGTTGGAAATAAAGGCATATCCCACTCAAAATATCCACGCTAAACTTTATATAATGACCTTTACCGAAGGCGACAGGGATATTGGAAGGGTTATTACAGGCTCAAGCAATTTTACTCAATCTGGCTTAATAGATAATCTGGAGTTCAATGTTGAACTTAAAAATAGGACTGATTATGATTTTGCCATTAAGAAATTTAACGAACTCTGGGTAAACGCCGTTGATATAAAGGATAAGTATAATGAAACCATTCAATCAAAAACCTGGTTAAATAACACCATCACACCTTATCAACTATACCTAAAGTTTTTGTATGAGTACTTCAAAGACGAGATAAGTCAGACCGATGAAGTCTTTTATAAATATGTTCCTATTGACTTTAAAAAATTGGAATATCAGGAGCAGGCTGTTTTAAATGCAAAAAAGATTCTTGAAGAATATGGCGGTGTTTTTATATCAGATGTAGTTGGTCTTGGAAAAACATATGTATCAGCTATGCTTGCCAATCAGCTTGATGGACGAACATTAGTTATTGCCCCGCCTGTTTTATTGGAAAAGAACAACCCCGGCTCCTGGCCTAATGTGTTTTCTGACTTCCGAATCCCTGCTGATTTTGAGTCAATAGGCAAGTTGGAACATTTGATTAGACGCGGAACTGAAAAATATAAGAATATTTTTATAGATGAAGCCCATCGTTTCAGGACAGAGACAAATATAACCTATGAGAAACTTGCACAGATTTGTCGGGGCAAAAGGATTGCTCTGGTTACCGCTACACCGCTCAACAATACCCCAAGGGATATCCTAAGCCAGTTAAAACTATTCCAGAAAGAACGAAGAAGCACTATTCCTAATGTCTCCGATTTAAAATCGTTCTTTTCAAGGCTTGAAAAGAAAATTAAAGACTTGGACAGGCAAAAAGATTATGAAAAATACATTAAAACTGCTAAGGAAAATGCAAAAGATATCAGGGAAAATGTTCTCAAGTATTTAATGGTCAGAAGGACAAGAACAGAGGTTGAAAAATATTATGGTGAAGACCTTAAAGAACAAAATCTTAAATTTCCTGAAGTAAATGATCCGGAACCAGTATTCTATGAATTAAACGAAGAAGAAGACAGAATATTCAACACTACTATTAAATTGATTGCACATGAATTCAAATATGCCCGTTATACACCGTTGCTTTTTTATATAGGCGAGCAGGCGATAGACCAGTTAGAGTTGCAGTCACAAAGGAATATGGGCACTTTCATGAAAATTCTTTTGGTCAAACGGCTGGAAAGTAGCTTCCATGCCTTCAAGAATACCATTGACCGTTTTATTGCCTCATATACAAGATTTCTTGAAGAATTTAAAAAAGGCAGAGTTTATGTTAGCAAAAAGCACATAAACAAAATCTTTGAATTTCTTGAAAATGGCGATGATGAAGCAGTTCAAAGGCTTATTGAAGAGGATAAGGCAAAGGAATATCCAGCAAAGGATTTCGGAAAGGAATTAAAACAAAACTTAGAACATGATTTAAAAATATTGTCAGAGATTCAAAAGTCATGGGAACAAATTGAGCGTGATCCAAAACTCCTGAAATTTATTGATATTCTTTTACATAGGGCAATATTAAAAAAGAATAAATTAATTGTTTTTACTGAATCAAAAGAGACCGCCGAGTATCTTTCCAAAAACCTGCTAAAGAAATTCCCAGAAGAAGTTCTTACCTTTACTGGCGCATCGAGCGCAATTGTTCGTGATAAGGTAATTGATAATTTTGATGCAAGGGCGCGTTTCCCAAAAGATGATTATAGAATACTTGTTGCAACAGAGGTCTTGTCCGAGGGCGTGAACCTTCACCGTTCAAATATTGTTATTAATTATGACATACCGTGGAATCCGACACGTTTAATGCAAAGGGTGGGGCGTGTTAATCGTGTAGATACGAATTTTGATGAGATATATACTTTTAACTTTTTTCCAACAAAGCAATCAAATGACCAGATAAAGTTAAGAGAAGCAGCAGAGGCAAAAATTCACGCTTTTATTACTATGCTTGGGACAGACGCCCGTCTTTTAACAGAGGGTGAGCCTATAGAATCTTTTGAATTATTCAATCGTTTGATTTCCAAGAAAACAATCACCGGCGAAGATGAACATGAAGAAAGTGAACTTAAATATCTGCAGGTAATTAGAGATATCCGTGATAATAATCCTGATTTGTTTGTCCAGATTAAGCATCTTCCGAAAAAAGCAAGAACAGCCCGAAAATGTAATCCCCCCATCCCCCCTTTAGTAAAGGGGGGCAAGGGGGGATTTAACAGACTTTTGACTTATTTCCGCAAAGGGAAGCTACAGAAATTCTTCTTAGTCGGCAAAAGCGAACCTGAAGAACTGGATTTCATGACATCAGCAAAAATATTAGAGACAGATGAAAATGTTCAGCGTGAGATACTCGGTAAAGATTATTACGATTTATTAGAGAAAAATAAAAAAGCCTTTGAATTTGCAACAGCAGAGGAAATGCCCGAACATAAAGCAGGAGGTAGTAGGGAAAGTGCAGTACAGTTACTGAAAATATTAAAGGCTATCCGGGATTTCAGGCAATTTACTGATGAGCAGGAAGTTTATCTTAAAACAGTTATAAGACAGCTTGAAGAAGGAGGTTTGCCTAAACAAACCGCAAGGAAAGCACTCCAAGAAATAAATAAGGAATTAAAAAACGGCATAAATCCTTTAAAACTGTTGGCAGTATTACAGAAGAATATTCCTTCCGAGTTTCTCAAGGAACATATTTCAGAAAGCGCGGCACAGACCTTTGGACCAAGAGAGGTTATTTTGTCGGAGTATCTTATCGGACAATAATTATGAGTGAAAACCAGAATAATTATGCTTTTATAGATAGCCAGAATGTAAACCTTGCAATTCGCGACCAAGGATGGATTCTCGATTTTAGACGTTTTAGAAAATATCTCGAGGATAAATACAGCATCAGCAAGGCCTTTATTTTTATTGGATATATTAATACGAACCAGAACCTATATACATCGCTACAAAAAGATGGGTATATTCTTGTTTTTAAGCCAACCTTGAATTTGCCGGAAGGCAAAGCAAAAGGTAACGTTGATGCAGAGTTAGTGCTTCACACAATGGTAGAATATCCCAATTACGACAAAGCCCTCATTGTTTCGGGAGACGGCGACTTTTATTGTCTGGTCGATTATCTCAAGAGAAAAGATAAGTTGTTGAAATTAATGATTCCTAACAGAAACCGGTATTCGTCTCTGCTCAGGAAGTTTTCTCAAGATATTGTTTTTATGAATGATTTAAGAGGCAAAATGGAATATAAAAGACAATAAAAAAGAGGCATTACCGCGGGACGAAACCCTTTGGATAGCCTCTTATCGTGATTCTAAAATTAGTATAGCATAAAAAGGCGCCTTGTCAATAAAAATTTATGGATAAACAACAGGCACGGAATCTCATTAAAGAAACCTTTGAAAATACTTTTGATAAGAGCAGGTTTACCAGATTTATCAAGGACCTTTTAAACCATATTGAAGAAGCCCCCTTTACTTATCAGGGGCAATACATTCCTGACGCCTACAAGGTATATATCAGCAGTCTGGAGCGAATAGGGAAATTCAATGACGGTGAAAACAGGATTGATATTCTTGTCATAAAACTCCAGAAAGAGACTTCCCTTGAACGAGCCCGCACCATGCAGAGAAACTTTGTCGCATGGTATCTAAATGGCAGCCGGGGCGGTGAGCTGAAAGACGCCGCACTTGCGGCGTTTGTCTCGCCCAATGAAGAGGACTGGCGTTTTTCGCTTGTCAAAATGGACTACCGCTTTGAAGAAGGGAAAGGCGGTAGGGTCAAAGTTAAGGAAGAATTTACTCCAGCCCGCAGATGGTCTTTTCTTGTTGGTGCAAACGAAAACAGCCACACCGCTCAAAGCAAACTTTATCCTATTATTGCCGATGACGAGCACGACCCCGCTCTTGCAGAGCTTGAAGAAGCCTTCAACATCGAAAAAGTCACCAAAGAGTTTTTTGAGAAATATCGCGACCTTTTTCTATGGACAAAGGAAATACTTGATGAAGTTGTCTCAGGGGACAAAAAGATAAAGGCCGAGTTTGAGAACAAAGGCATAAATACCGTTGACTTTGCAAAGAAGCTGCTGGGACAGATAGTCTTCCTCTACTTTCTTCAGAAAAAGGGCTGGTTTGGCGTAGGCCGTGATGCAGAATGGGGAACAGGCTCAAAACATTTTTTGCGTGAACTCTTTAAGAAAAAACACAGTGATTATAAAAATTTCTTTAATGACATTCTGGAGCCGCTCTTTTATGAAGCCCTGCGGGTTGGTGAAGAACGGAAGCAGGACGATTATTATTACAGCCGCTTCAACTGCAAAATCCCCTTTTTAAACGGCGGTCTGTTTGACCCTATAAACGGCTATGACTGGGTGAAAACAGATATTCTGCTGCCAAATGAACTCTTTTCCAATTCTTTTAAGACAAAGGAAGGTGACACTGGCAACGGTATCCTGGACATATTTGACCGTTACAACTTCACAGTCAAGGAAGATGAGCCGCTTGAAAAAGAGGTGGCGGTTGACCCTGAGATGCTCGGCAAGGTCTTTGAAAACCTGCTTGAGGTAAAAGACCGCAAATCAAAAGGAACCTACTACACACCGCGTGAGATTGTGCATTATATGTGTCAGCAGAGCCTTATATATTACCTTTACTCGGCATTAAATGAGGACATGAATAGTGTTATGGCTGAAAACTTTCCATCTTCAGTCATTCCCGCTCGTCGGGAATCTTTCTTGAAGAAGGATGCCGGACAAGCCGGCATGACAGAACAATTAAAGGAAGATGAATCTGTCAAGAAGATCTCTCGCGAGGACATTGAAATGCTCATCAAATACGGCGAACAGCTCGGAGAAAATGAAGCAACCGTTGAAGCAAGAGGGAAAGAGACCAAGACCTATTTTTACAAACTCCCTGAAAGCATCAGGCAAAACGCAGAACTCATTGACAATAAGCTTGAGGACATAGCAGTTTGCGACCCCGCCATAGGCAGCGGCGCGTTTCCTGTCGGCATGATGGCAGAGATAGTAAAGACAAGGAATGTACTGTCTGCTTTTATTAAAGACCAGCACAGAACCATCTATAACTTTAAGCGCGAATGCATAGAAAGATCGCTCTATGGCGTGGACATAGACCCTGGGGCGGTAGAGATCGCCAAGCTCCGTTTGTGGCTGTCGCTTGTTGTGGATGAAGATGATATAAAAAACATCAAGCCCCTGCCGAATCTGGATTATAAGATTGTCTGTGGTAATTCACTGTTAGGCGTGGAGAAAAACTTGTTTAACAGTGATTTATTTAATGAACTGGAACGGCTAAAACCACTCTACTTTAACGAAACCAATCCCACCAAAAAACAGGAATATAAAAACAGAATTGATGAACTGATAGGCAAGATTACCAAAGGGCATAAAGAATTTGATTTTGAGGTGTATTTTTCTGAAGTTTTTCATCATAAAGGAGGATTTGATGTGGTGATTGCAAACCCGCCGTATGTTGAACATAAAAAATTAAAAGGCATATCTTCTGAATTGAAAAAGTGTTATTCAACATATTCAGGCACAGCCGATTTATATGTTTATTTCTATGAAAAAGGAATAAAAAACTTGAGAGATAATGGAGCACTTGTTTATATCACTTCAAACAAGTTTATAAAAACAAGCTACGGAGAAAAATTGAGACAATATTTCACAACTTTTAATATCAATGAAATTATTGATTTCACTGATGTCCATGTTTTTGAAGCATTAGTTGCCAGTTGTATTGTTGTTATTTCAAAAAACAAAAACTTAGACAATAAAGTCAAAATAGTTTATGTCAATGATATTTTGGTAGATTTTCCCGATTTAAACGCGTTTGTTGATAGAAACCGATTCTTTTTGAAACAAAGTAATCTTAGCGAGAAAATTTGGCAATTGGACAATGAGACTAATCTTTCCTTGAAAGAGAAAATTGAAGCAGGGTCTGTTCGAATGAGCGAAATGGGAACAATAAATATTTATAGAGGTGTTACCACTGGCTATAACTCTGCTTTTATTATTGATGATGAAAAAAGAAAAGAACTAATCAAAGAAGATAAAGCAAACAAGGATATCATCAAGCCCTTGCTTCAAGGTCGTAATATTAAGAAGTGGATTTTTGAAAGCAACAATGAGAATTTATTGTTTGTGCCTTGGCATTTCCCTTTACATAATGATGCTTCAATTTCTGGCGCTTCCGAAAAAGCCGAAAAAAAATTGAAAACCGAATATTCTTCGCTTTATAAACACTTACAGAAATTTAAAAATGAACTTTCTGAAAGAAATAAAGAGGAAACAGGAATTAGATATGAATGGTATTCTCTTCAAAGATGTGCTGCTTCTTATTATCCTGAATTTGAAAAAGAAAAAATTATATGGGGACTTACAGCCGATAAATGGGCATTTGCTTATGACAACGAAAATCATTTCTTGCCCAGCAACGGATATATTCTTACTTCTAAAACAATTCCCATAAAATATCTTTTGGCTTTAATGAATAGCAAGCTGATGGAGTTTTATTTTGGTTTTATTGGAATTATGACAGCAGGAGGTGCCTTCACATTAAAATACGAAACTGTTATTGAATTTCCAATAAAAATAATCCCAGAATCAGCCCAGCAGCCCTTCATCACCCTCGTTGACCAAATCCTCACCGCCAAAAAGAAAGACCCCAACGCCGACACCTCCACCCTTGAACAGCAGATTGATAAAATGGTCTATGCCCTCTACGGCCTCACGCCAGAGGAGATTGCAATTGTGGAGGGGAGAAATAAGAAGATATAAATTAATATTGCTGAAAAGAATATTTTTTGCTATACTTGCATCAGATCATGGGTAAAAAAGACCTCATTCAACAATTAGAAAAAGAGCAGGACTCTCGACTTATTACATATATAACTGGCGATAGGCAGCCTTTTGCTACGAGGATTGCAGGTGATGTTGTCCCACTGTTAAGTAGGCATCTTGAGAAAATTGGCAAAGCAAAGAAGATAAGTTTGTTCTTATACACAAGCGGCGGTGATATGCTGGCGCCAATACGCATAGTGAAATTAATTCGTAATCACTGCGATACA
>CAKKSD010000011.1 GCA_919902995.1 Thermodesulfovibrionia bacterium | reverse complement strand
AGAATAAATTACATTTTCCCTTCATCAAGCGTAGAGGAAGATATATCTGTTCCCAGATTATATTTTTATCCAATAATCTTGGTAAATTGAACAACCTTTTAGAAAAACATCCCTTTTTAAATAACTGATCATCTGGTATGTTCCGCTTGAAGAACAGAATATAATCATTCTGTGGTGCTATCTCTGACCATTCCCTCAGCAGGTTGAAAAGGTACCTTCCCACACCTGTCCTCCTTCCCTCCAGTTCCCTTGCATCAATACCTATTCTCAAAGGCCTATTCATTTTCTTTTACTACCTCATTATAGACTTCAAGAACTTTTTTAGCAGTATTTTCCCAGGAATATAAGTGTGTCCTCTCTTGCCCCTTTTCAATAAATGTATTTCTGAGGGATTCATCATATAAAAGCCTTTCTATAGAGTCAGCAATTTCATGAGGGTTATAGGGATCTACAAGTAATGCAGAATCTCCGAGAATCTCAGGCATGGAGGATATATTAGAAGAAATTACAGGGATTCCACATGCCATTGCCTCGAGAGGTGGCAATCCAAAACCTTCATAAAGTGATGGATATACAAGTAGTCTCGAAATATTATATATGTATGGCATGTCCTCGTAAGGCACATAACCTAGGTGCTTCACTGATTCATCAAGATTATTTTCCGAAATAAGTCGAAAGGTTTCGTCAGCTCTCCATCCTTTAGGGCCTATCATAATAAGAAAGATATCCTTTAACCCTCTTTTCCTAAGAATCGAAATCGCCTTGATAATACCATTTGAGTTTTTTCGTGGAGAAACGGTACCTATAAAAAGGATAAATTCATGAGGTAATTTGTATTTTTTCCTGATATTATCAAGGTAAGCCCTGTCGTTTATAACCCTGAATATATTATCGACTCCTTCATAGATGACAGTTATAATATTAGGATTTACATCAAGAAGTTCTAATATATCTTTCTTTGAATTGTTGGAGACCGTTATTATCTTCCTGACCTTAGATAGATAAGCATTTGTCAGTCTTTTATGATCTTTTCTGACATTCCAATCGACCATATCTGGGTGTTTCAGAAAGAAAAGATCGTGTATAGTTACTATCAATTTTGCCTTTCTTGCAGGTATTGGTATGCTGTGGGGAGAGTGAAAAATATCTACATCTCCTATAAATGACTCGATAGGGGGATAAGAAAAGTAATTCCACAACCCTCTCAGAATTCTGTTCGGAACCCTGTAATCCTTCAAATTAAAGTTTAACGGAAGATGTAAGGACTCAAGGCTAATCCTGTCCTTAAATGAATTAGAGAAAAGTATATAACTGTTTTTATGGTCAAGGGTTCCAATGTTTTTTATCAGATTAAGAGTGTAAGATCCCACTCCTGTACCTTTGGATACTATAGGACGGATGTCAATACCTATCCTCATATTATCACCAGTTTTTCTATCACCCTTTCCCATGTAATATCTTTAATCCTTTCGAATGCACTTTTTCCCATGCTTTCAGCAAGACCTTCATTTGATAAAAGATATTCGATTCTATCTGCAATCTCCCCAGGATCAGGGCTCACTACAAACCCTGTTTCTCTGTCTTTTACAAATTCCAACGGTCCACCGCTATCGGTGCATGTAATAACAGGCCTTCTGAATTTCATAGACTCGAGGGTGACAAAGCCGAGGTCTTCATCGTAAGGACCAAAAAAGACACCAAGCGAATGAGAGTAATATTTCTCCAGCGCCTCATTACTTATATACCCGAGTAGAAAAACCCTGTCTTTGAGATCGGCCTTTTCTATCTGCTTTTCGAGTTCTCTTCTCTCTTCTCCTTCACCAATTATATAACCCTTAATGCTTTTATCTTTGATAAAATTGAAGGCATCGATAAAAATATTATGACGTTTATATTTTGTAAGACGGGAGATTGATAGGATGAATTTCTCGTAGGGACCGTCACGATACCCCATATCGCGCGGTGGAGGGTAAACCACCTCCGCCTCTATTTCCCCCCATCTCCTAAGTCTCATGCTTGAATTTTCTGATATAGCACAGACCTTCTTCATACCATTTTTTAAAAAATGATCGTCTAATCTCTGTATGGCAAACCTTCTTATCTTTTCTTTTATCCTGTATGAGGCAGATGGAAGATGCGAGTAGAAATCATCCCAGAGATCATAGTATTCCCTCATCCTGTGACTTAACCAGCATACATGATTTTTATGTCTTACGGCATAGGCTGGAAACTTTAGGGAGATAATCTGATCTATCTCGTTGTCGTAGCCTCCGAAATGAAGATCAGTAAATCTTGCAGATAGATAGGCAGAAATCTGTTTCCCAAAAGGATTCTGGGGGATATAGGCAACAGTGCTTTCAAAACCGAACTCTCTTAACTTCTTTGAGAGGTTCTCTGCAAGGACTTCATTGCCACCATATACGAATGGGATATAAGAAGTGACAACGCATATCCTTTTCTTCATTTATAATTTATTGCCTCCACTGCATCTATATCTGGACCAGGTGTTTCATAACAGTCAGATAATGTCATATCCTTAACCATTACATATCTTATCTTTGAATAACCACTACCGCTAAGATCAAAATTGCATGTAACTCCACATGCCTGAGTCCCGAGATACTTGAAAGGGGAAGACAAATAATCGTCTGTTACATATACAGCCGTATCTTCATCCGAGACTGCCTGATAGATTCGTATATCATGACCGGGTCCGTCAATCACATCTACCCCCATCTTAAGTACTATATATCCAGCAGGTCCTAAAGAGACAAAGCCTGAAAAACTTCCATCAGGGAGATAACCCCAGTTCGGTGCACCCAACGCTTCTCTTGGATTGGTATATAGATTAATCCCTTCACATTTAATATCTGACGATACAACCTGTACAGCATAGGGGGTACCCTCACTTGGACCTGTAGGGTTTGAACCATTATCGCAACCATTACAGCCACTAAAGGAAATCAGAAGGAGGAGAGAAAGAATATAAAAAAAGATTTTAGGTTTAAGATTTTCAGTATAACGATTCACTCCAGTATTTCCTTGACAACATAAATGGGCTTATCCTGGGTTTCATGATAGGTCCTTGATTGCATCTCTGCTAAAAGACCCATACTTATAAACTGGACCCCTATAAAAAATAGTAGGATTCCTAAAAGCAGAAGAGGTCTTCCTCCTATTGGTTCCTGTAAGATTATTCGAATAAATGATAGATAGAAAAGGATAATACCTCCAATGGCAGAAGAGATAATCCCTATAAGTCCGAATATCTGGATAGGCCTGGTTGAATAGCTAAGAAGAAATTTTACTGTGATAAGATCGAGAATAACCCTTATAGTTCTCGAAAGTCCATACTTTGATCTCCCTTCTTCCCTCGGTCTGTGGTTCACCTTAACTTCGGCTACCGAGATTCCCATCCAGCTCGCTACTGCAGGGATAAACCGGTGCATTTCACCATAAAGTCTTATGTTTTTTATCACATCTTTCTTAAAAGCCTTGAGAGAACAGCCATAATCATGGAGTTTTACGTTAGTTATAAAAGAGATTAACCTGTTGGCAATCATTGAAGGAAGTCGCCTTCTGAAGAAGGGATCCTTCCTTTTATATCTCCAACCACTTACAATATCGTAACCCTCATTTAATTTCTCAACAAGCAGAGGCATATCCCCTGGGTCATTTTGAAGATCTCCATCGAGTGTTATTATAATATTACCCTTTGAATAATCAAAACCTGCCGAAATGGCTGCTGTCTGTCCGAAGTTCTTGCGGAATCTTATAACCTTCAGCCTTTTATCTTTATTATGGATATCCTGAAGTATCTTGAATGTGTTATCAATGCTACCGTCATCTATAAATATTATCTCGAAGGATACCCCCATTCTTTCCATTGAATCGAGGATTTGTTCGTACAGAGGTTTTACATTCTTTTCTTCGTTAAAAACAGGTATTATTACCGATATATCCATATGAATTTTAAAACTAAAAAACGTATTTAGGATATTTATATTATATTCAGGCAGGTTTAGTCAAGGATTTATAAGGGTTTATTTTATCTTTTCCTTTAAGTCCTTGATATATTTGATGTGTTTCTTTTCTTCTTTAGCAAGTTCTTCAAATATTACCTTTGCATTTATATCCGAACTTTTTCTTATAAGTTTCTGATAAAAAGAATATGATTTATGCTCTTTGTCTTCGGCGATATTAAGGACATCAATGTCATCCATAAAGGGGGTATCCTCTACCTTAACTATAGAAGGGTCTATTTTTATTCCACCTTCCATAAATTCTGTCGGGACCATTTCCTTAAACTCAGAAAGGCTAAAAAGTTTCCTTTCATCCAAAAGGGATGTGTAAAGATACTGAATATAGCTCATATGACCTTCCTCAAAGGATGCCAGTTTCTTAAACATCTCTTTACCCTTTTTGTCTATTATTTTCTCTTCTGCCCTTTTGTAAAACTCATTTGATCCTTTCTCCATACTGAAGGCTAATGTGAGTGCCCCTAAAAGATCTTCATTACTACTACTAACCATACGCCCCCTCCCTTAATAAATCAGTTATTCTTTAAAATATTTCTGTACCCCTTCCCTCAGGGTTACAGGCTTAAAGCCGAAGTACTTTTCTACGTTTTTAATCTCAGTTATATTGTCCTGTTGTAATAAAAGGAGCTGTTCAGTTGTAACGGGCGGTTTGGAAATAATATTCTCAATAAACTTTATTAGAGGTTTCATAACATGAAGCGGGAAATAAATCTTATATCTCTGGACCCCTAATACTTCCGCAAGGATGTCAATTATCTCGATATATGTGAGGTGTTCAGGACCTCCAATTTCAAATACCCTGTTCTGCATGTCTTTATCTTTTAACGCCTTGATTGCACACAGCACCCAGTCTTCAATATAAATAGGCTGAAATCTTGCTTCACCTGTACCTATCACCGGAATTACAGGAGATTTCTTGAGAATAGAAGAAAGCCTCAGGGTAAATTGATCACCACTGCCGAATATAAGTGAAGGCCTAAAGATTATATAAGGTATGCCGCTATTTTTAACAAGGTTCTCTGCCTCTGCCTTTGTTCTTTTATATCCAAGTGTAGAGTTCTCATCTGCTCCAAGGGCAGACTGGTATAAGAGGAGTTTTACACCATTTTCTTTAGATGCCTTTAAGAGATTCTCTGTCCCTTCAACATGTATAGATTTAAATGTAGCCTTTCCTGATTCCTGGATAATACCTACGAGGTGGATTACCGTTTCTATTCCTTTTGAGGCCTCTCTAAGTAATTTATGGTCTGTTATATCACCATAGGAGAAGTTGACTTCAAACCCCTTAAAGACATCAGTTTTCGAAGTCTTCCTAATTAGACAACGAACTTTATTGCCTTCTTCAATGAGTTTCCTCACAAGATGTCTGCCAACAAAACCCGTTCCACCAGTGATTAGGATCATCAGAATACCCTCCGTCATTCTAAAATTAGCATTTAAAACTTTAAATTTGAAATGCTAAATGGTAATTTTAAAGTGAATTCTGATGAAGCCTTTTGTTTAAAACCGCTATAGTCTTTCAAACTGATCCTTTGATGCACCACAGACAGGACAGACCCAATCATCAGGAAGTTCTTCAAAGGGTATTCCAGGTTCGATTCCTCCCTCAGGGTCTCCATCCTCCGAATCGTATATATAGCCGCAGACTGAACATTTCCATTTATACATTTGCCCTCCTCTTTTTACTCACCAGAGGTTTCACCTTATTTCTGGTCGGTGACTGAAATCCTGAGCAAATCTTCCCATTCCTTATCAACAAGTTCCTGGAACCTTTTCATAGCCCATTCATTTTTGGGTTGAAAAAGGTGTTTAAACCTGCCCTGTGGTTTCAAGAATTCTGGAAGAGGTTTTTTTTCTTTAGGTATATAGTTTAATCTTGTAACACCATTTTCTACTTCATACAGAGGCCAGTAGCATGTCTCAACACCGAGCCTGCTGAGCAGTATGGCATCATCTGTACTTGACCTCCATCCTCTGTTACAGGCAGAAAGTACATTCAGAAATTTTGGTCCTTTAATCTCAAGTGCCTTTTTCACCTTTTTCATCAAATCTTGATAATGGCTCGGTGATGCCTGTGCAACATATGGAATATCGTGGGCTGCCATGATCTTTGTAAGGTTCTTCCTCTGTTCAGTTTTGCCGGGTATAACGCTCCCTGCAGGTCTTGTTGTTGTATCTGCACCGAATGGTGTGGCGCTTGATCTTTGTATACCTGTATTCATATATGCTCCATTGTCATAACATATATAGAGCATATCATGTCCACGTTCCATTGCGCCAGAGAGGCTCTGAAAACCTATATCATAGGTGCCACCGTCTCCGCAGAATGTTACAAATTTTATCTCTCTATCTATTTTCCCTTTTCTTTTCAACGACTGGTACATTGATTCAACACCGGCAATCGTTGCTGCGGCATTTTCGAAAGCGCTGTGTATCCATGGAATTTTCCAGGCGCTGTAATCAGATATACAGGTTGAAACTTCAAGACAACCAGTAGAAGAACAGGCGACAATAGGATATTCAGATACAAGAAAAACCATTTTTACAATAATCGGTGCACCGCATCCTGAACACATCCTGTGACCGGATGTTAACAAGTCCTCTTTTTTTGCAAGTTCCTTTAATCTTATCGGTTCTGCCATTACGTTCCTCACTTTCTCATTTAGGCATTTTTCGTCATTCCTGCGAAACTTGTCCCTGCAGTCCTTAAGCAGGGAGCAGGAATCAAAATATTTTCAAGTAACTTTCTGGATTCCCATTTTCATGGGAATGACAGTAAAAGTATCCCTTATTCCCTTACCCCAATATACTCTATGACTGACTTTACTTTTCCACTTTTTGCAATCTCTACAAGCTCATTCATTACGAGCTCTGCATGCTCAGGGAGATAATCCCGCCCACCAAGTCCGTATATCTTATTAATCAGAATCGGTTTTTTTGTATGGAAATAAAGACTTGATAAAATATCTATGAAAAGTGGACCGTAGGAACCACCAAAGGCATCAGCCCTGTCGAGAACACAGACTGCCTTGAGGTGTTTAAGAGCGTTACCAATCTCCTTGTACGGGAAAGGCCTGTATAGCCTTGGTTTTAAAAGACCTGCCTTTATTCCCCTTTCTCTGAATTCATCAATAACATCTTTTGAAGTACCTGCTGCAGAGTTAAGAATCACAAGCCCTATCTCTGCATCATTGAGTCTATAATTTTCAAAAAATCCATATTTTCTGCCTGAGAGCTTTTCAAATTCCTTAGTTACATTCAGCACGACCTCTGGAACTTTTGACATAACTTCGGCGTGAGCCCTTCTGTATTCCATATAAAAATCAGGAAGAATCAGCGGACCATAGCTTGTCGGATGTTCTATATCGAGCAGGGGGTTCAAAGGTTTATATTCACCAACAAATTGTTTAACCTCTTCATCCTCGAGATATTCGATTCTCCCTATAGAATGGCTTATAATAAAACCGTCGAGACATACCATTACGGGAAGCCTTATATCCAGATGCTCCGCAATTCTGAATGCCTGAATAGTATTATCATATGCCTCTTGAGCATTCTCTGACCACAGCTGTATCCAGCCTGAATCCCTTGCTCCCATTGCATCGGAGTGGTCACAGTGTATATTCAGGGGTGCAGAGAGAGATCTGTTTACTACAGGCATAACTATTGGGAGTCTCATACCAGATGCTATGAATAGCATCTCCCACATAAGAGCAAGTCCTGGGCCACATGTAGCAGTTACAACTCTTCCGCCTGCGGCAGATGCACCTATACAGGCGCTCAATGCACTGTGTTCGCTTTCTACAAGAATCATCTCTGTTCCAACTTCACCGTCAGAGACAAAGCTTGAAAATCGCTGCATCATATCTGTTTGAGGGGTAATAGGATATGCTGCACAGACATCAGGGTCAATCTGTCTAAAGGCGTTCGCAACCGCCTCATTTCCTGTAACTGCTGCAACCTTGACCATTATCCCCCCTCCTCTTCCATAACGATTGCCTTATTACCCTTCTTACCAGGACATTCAAGGGCACATATACCACAACCTTTACAGAATTCAAAGTCAAATCCTACCATCTTGCTGTTTTCAAGTCTTACTGCCATATCAGGACAGAAAATCCAACAGTAGAGGCATTGAATACAGTTCTCCTCTATAAATTTTGGTTTAAATGTCCTCCAAGAGCCTGTCTTGAATTTCTTCGAACTTCCCGGTTCTGTAACAGTTGCACCAGGTTCAACTTCTTTCCATCCCTTAAGCTTCACCCCGTTAGACCTCCTTTTATAAGATTCTTTAATAAATTGTTTCTCATCCCTGATTTTAAACCTTATGATACCCTATAAGAGACTATAAGTATTACGGGGTTCATTCCTCTATTACCTCCTCGTATCCCCGTCTTGCTGCCTCAAGATTTCCGTCTATTATTTTCTGAGAGAATTTCTTGCCGAAACTCTTCCTTATATCCTCAAGAAGCTGATCAAGACTTATTATATTTGTTACCTTACATATGACGCCTAGCATTGGTGCATTTGGCAATGCCCTACCTATACACTCGATAGCTATCTTTGTTGCATCTATTGTGAACACCTCCTGTCCTGGTGCTGCCTTCAGTCTTTCTCGAATCTCCTTAGGATTTTTTGATGTATTCACAATAAATACTGCATTTTTAGTAGCTCCCTCTGTTACATTTATGCCATCTAGTAATGTAGCATCTACAATGCTTACAACATGAGGCTTGAGCACAGGACAGTTCATTCTAATCTCTTTGTTGCTTATTCTGTTATACGCCCTGAGCGGTGCCCCTGACCTTTCAGGTCCGTATTCAGGGAAAGCCTGGACATATCTGCCTCCGCTAAGGCAGGCATCTGCAAGGACCTTTGCAGCCGTAACAGTTCCCTGACCGCCTCTCCCATGCCATCTGATCTCTATAGTCTCAGCCATACCTTACCTCCTCAAAAACATATATAGATTCTAAAACAAGTTCAGAATGACATTTTAGTGGTGATCGTCATACCAGGATATCCATTTGCCTGTACCGTAGATTCTCTGTCATGCTGGACTTGGTTCAGCATCTCTTTTTTAAATGATTTTTTGTTTACCTCCTGTAATCGTAAAAGGATCAAGAAGTTCATCTAACTTCTCGGTAGAAAGGATTCCCTTCTCCGTAATAACATCCTTAACAGATTTACCTGTTTTAAATGCCTCCTTTGCAATCTCTGCTGCAGCTTCGTATCCAATATATGGGCTGATGATAGTTGCCAGTCCCAGACTAATATCGTTGAGTTCCCTGCATCTTTCAGAATTTACAGTAATTCCTGAAATACACCTATCAGTAAAGGCCTTAATCCCGCTCTTAAGGGTATCAAGAGACTGCAGTATTTTGTATGCCATAACAGGCATCATTACATTCAGCTCAAGCTGGGATGCCTGTGTTGCCATTGAGATAGTATGGTCATTACCTATGACCTCAAAGGCAACCATATTTAACATCTCTGCCATAACAGGATTTACCTTTCCGGGCATTATAGAAGAGCCAGGCTGTACAGGGGGGAGGTTTAGTTCTCCAAGACCTGTCCTCGGTCCTGAACTCATCAATCTCAGGTCATTTGCAATCTTTATAAGATCGACTGCAAGGCTTCTTAGTGAACCGGATAATGTAAGAACAGCTGTAGGATTTTGTGTAACCTCTACAGGGTTTTCTGCAGGCCTTAAATCGAGTTTGGTCACAGATGAAAGCCTTTTTACGGCTATTTTTCTGTAACCACGCCCCGTATTAATTCCTGTACCCACTGCTGTTGCTCCTAATCCAATTTCTCTAAGGGATTTTTTTGCCTTTTCTATTCTGTTAATTCCTCTTTGAATAGATGATGCATAGGCGTTAAATACCTGATCGAGCCGTATAGGCACTGCATCCTGGAGGTGGGTTCTGCCAGACTTAAGGATACCATAAAATTCCTTCGCCTTATCCTTTAAGGCATTTCTGAAATCTTTAAGTACAGTAATTAATTCAATGGTTAGTGATAAGGAAGCGATATACATAGCTGCAGGAAAGACATCGTTTGTGGACTGGGACATATTTACATGATCATGTGGATGGACAACAGAATATTCACCCCTTTCTTTTCCGAGAAATTCGAGGGATCTGTTTGCAAGAACTTCATTTGCGTTCATATTATGAGATGTACCTGCACCCGCCTGAAATACATCAACCACAAACTGATCCTGTAACCGTCCTTCCATAATCCCTTTTGCTGCCCTTACGATTTCCCTGCCTATTTTTTTATTGAGTTTCCCTATCTCCATGTTAGCTTCGGCAGCTGCCCTCTTCACTGCTACAGTAGCCCATATCATTTTAGGGTGTGGTTTTATTCCACTAACAGGAAAGTTTTCGATTGCCCGCATTGTCTCTATTCCGTAATAGACATCTGAGGGAACTTTTTTCTTGCCAAGTGTATCCTTTTCTATTCTGAACTTCATTAGTAAGGCAGGAAAATATTAAATAGGTATTTAAAATCTGAGATGACCTTAGAAATATAAAAATCAGAGGTCATTTTTAACATCTTCACATCCTCCACACTCAGAACAGTACCCATAAAACTCTATCCTGCTCCCTATAATTGTATGACCAGATTTGGCAGCAACAAGACCTTCTATTTTACTTAAACTATCAATGCCTAAATCATTGATATTTTTACATTTAAGGCAGACTATATTTGCATGTAGGCTTACATTCCCATCGTATCTGCAACCCTCCTCGCGATAACCTAATTCAGAAACAAGTCCGATATTTTTTAGCACATCTAATGTCTTATATACAGTCGCTAAGCTTATCATGGGATACTTTTTCTTTACCTGCTGGTAAATATCGTCGGCCCTCGGATGGTCTTTTCTTAATACAATTGTTTTAAAAACTGCAAGCCGTTGAGGTGTGAGTTTATAGCCCCTTTCCCTGGCTATCCTTGTAAAATTGTTAAGTCTCTCCTCTACTTCATGAATCACAACAAAAAAGTATATATCCCGCTATATTCTCATGTCAAGATAATAATTATTATCTTTATAGAACTATTATTATTTAACTTTTTTATCAAATTTATTTTCATATATATTGACTAAACAAGTTACAAGGGTTAATATCTTTCAGGATATAAATATTTTTAAAACAATGAGTAAGAAAGTAGTAATAGGAATGAGCGGAGGTGTAGATTCCTCTGTTTCTGCAGCGATCCTTAAAAAAGAAGGCTATAATGTGATCGGCATTACCATGCAAATATGGGTGGCAAGGGAGTCAACTCCGAACACTGTTAATACCTGTTGCTCGCTCGCTTCCATCGAAGAGGCAAGAAGAATTGCTGGAGAGATCGGAATACCCCATCATATTATTGATATGCGGGACATATTTATTGAGAATGTTATAGACAATTTCTGTAATGAATATAGCTCCGGAAGGACGCCGAATCCCTGCATAAGATGCAACCAGTTTGTGAAATTTGATTATCTCTGGGAGAAGGCAAAAGAACTTGGCGCAGACCTGATCGCAACAGGTCATTACGCAAGGATTGAGAAAAATCAAATTACTGGAAAATATCTTCTTGAGAAAGGAATTGATGAAAATAAGGATCAGTCCTATGTACTTTATGTGCTGACCCAGGAACAACTTAGCCATACCATATTCCCTCTTGGAAACCTCAGGAAAGAGGAAACAAGACAGATTGCTGAAGTCCTTAATCTCTCTGTCTCTAAAAAGCCTGAAAGCCAGGAAATATGTTTTATTCCTGAGGATAACTACCCTAAATTCTTAAGGAATGTTGTGCCAGAAAGAATCGTTCCCGGTCCTATCATAGATAAAGAATGTAGGGTCATAGGGCAACATAAAGGTCTTCCTTTCTATACAATTGGACAGAGAAAGGGACTTGGCATTTCCCACAAAAAACCTTTATACGTTGCCTCAATGGATATTAAAAGAAATGCCTTGATCGTCGGAGAAAAAGAAGATTGTTACTCTAAGGAGTTTTTGGTTAAGGACTTGAACTGGATTGCCCTTGATAATATTCGTGAGGACCACAGGGTGAAAGTCAAAATCAGATCAACGATGATGGAAGAAGATGCTGTAATAAGTCCTAAAAATAATAATGTCTATGTAAAATTCGATAAACCCCAGTGGGCTATTACCCCTGGACAATCAGCAGTATTCTACGAAAACGATGTGGTGTTAGGAGGGGGGATTATAAGCGCTAATGTCCGTTAATATAAATTCTCCCTATTTCAACTTTCTCCGATACTCCCTCGGAGGTTCCCCATATGTTTCTTTAAATACCCGGTTAAAATGGTCAACACTCCCATATCCAACAGAATAGGCTATCTCTGTTATGCTTAAATCTTTATTCTTGAGTAGCTCAGTTGTGTTCTCGATCCTGATATGGTTTAAATAGGATATTAAGGATTTTCCAAACCTCTCCTTGAATAACTTACCTAATTCATATCTATCCAAACATACCATTCTTGCCAGTTTATCCCGTGTCATATCTTCCATGTAGTTATCTTCTAAATATAAAGCTATGCCATCTATTATGAATTCTTTCCTGCCCTCTACAGTCTCAAGATATTTATCGTCTTTCTTCCCTTCAAGTATCTCTGACACCTTACTCTTTAAATATTTAAGGCTTATGGGCTTCTTTATGTAATCTGTTACCCCCGCCCTGACTGCCTTTATTGCAATATGCTCAGTTCCATAGGCTGTGATTATTATTGCAGGGAGTGCTGGCTTTGCTTCCCTGATCGCCTTTAGAACCTCAAATCCATTTTTATCCGGAAGAGAATAATCAATGAGGGCAAGATCTATGTTATTTTCAAGATGCTTAACGGTCTCTGAGTAATTCCATGCAACTAATATCTTATAATCCTTTTCAAGGACTTCTCTTAAAACATCCCTCACAACCCCATCATCTTCGACAAGAAGTATGGTCTTCTTCTCTATAGGTTTTATTCCCAATTTCTTCGCCTTTTCTTTTATCTCTTCTGACCTCATCTCTCTCTTTCTTTCGATTGGACAATCATCGTATTTGGGTTTATGTCTCTACCTTAGAGATTAGATATTTACTTAATTCCTCAAAGCGCTTTCTATGTTTCTTAGAAAAAGGAAGTAACTGCCGATATTCTTTTACTTTTTGTTTGTCTTTTATCTCTTTAATTTGAATTCCCCTGGGGAGTTTACGCTTAATATCGTGATAGGCACCAATAAAAAGTATTCCTGTTTGGTCCTCATGGAGGGTCTCATCTATTCTTTGGACAATATATTCATCTCTTTTGTTTAAAAGCATATTCTTGGTTAACTTATATCTTATAAACCCAAATAATTTCTTTGCTACCGTCTTAGCCTGCGTGATTTTAAGCAACCTATCTCGCTCAATTATGACCAGATTAAAGTCTTCGGTTTTTACTAAAACTGCACCTCTTTGGATAAGCTTATATACAATTTCATAATTTTTACTGCCACTCTTTAGGCCTTCCTCGACTATTTTTTCTCCTATTTCTCCTTCGGCTACCATTCCATCCTGATATATTTTCATTCCAGAAACATCTATAGAATCGAAATAATCCGATATAGCATTCCAAAAGCCTTCAATTGTTTTTATATGTCCTTCCCAAACCTCCTCTCCTAAGTCTGCAATACCTCTCTTAGTTACTTCTTTTGCTATAGAGCCGAGGTCAGCACTTGTATGGATAATAGGAACATAAAGGAGAGTTCTCATGTGTAAACTCTTTTACCCCGTTAGAAAGCCCCGCCCATTCTAACGGGGTTTATTTTATCTTGGCTTCTAATCGCTCTATCCTTTTTTTCAGCGCTGTATTCCCTTTTTCTATCTCGGTCTCTCTTGCTTTTGTAGATAGATAAGCATCTTGTTGCCACCAATTTATTCCCATCTCCATAGCCTTATCTACTGAGGCAATTAAAAGCCTTATCTTGATGTTAAGCAGATCAATATCAGCAAGTTGAATCTTGATGTCCCCAGCAATAACTATACCTTTATCCAATACCCTTTCTAAAATATCAGCAAGGTTTGTAGCTTGAATTCCATGAACTATTTGGTCAGCCATTGTTTAACCCCCTTCCTTAACTATCCTAACTTTTTAGCTTTTATAATTAAACCTGCGGTTTTCTTACGCAAGTTTGCAATGAAATGGCAATTTTTGCAGTCTAAAGTTTCTTTCTTATAATCAGGGCAATTAAGAAGCAGACTCGCCTCTTTCTGCAACTCATCAGCAAATTTTGCTTTTTCCTGTACTCCTTTGGCTTTGTTGATTTTATCTGTTAAATCTTTTATTACTGACTCTTGCTTTTGAAATATCGAACAGCTAATTTTTGGCTCTTCTTTATGCATAACTACTCTCCTCTGAGATCCCTCGCTTCGCTCGGGATAAATTCGGCTTTATGACTTATGGAGCGAAGCGACATAAGTCATGGCCTCATTTACATTAAATTCCCTAAAGGGCCTAAATTCAAGTTTAGTTCTTCATCTTTAAGTCCAAAAATCTCTTTTAGCTCCTGCATCTTATTTTCTAATTTTAAAAGAGTTTCTCCCATTCGCTCAATTTCTTCATCGGTTAAAGAACCACCTTCAATCCTGCGCATCGCCTGTTTTTCCATTAGTTTTCTAATCAACTCTACAAGTGTAAGCACTAACTTTGCTAAACCCTTCTCCACATTTTTGGGGTCGATATTAATCCTTTCAGGATTAGCATCTTTAACTTCTTCGATGTCTTTAACTGTGATTACTAAAGATGGTTTATCCATTTTATGTTGGCTCCTCCGTAGCCCCTGGCATAGGAGTACCTCTTAAATGCTCCATGGTCTCTACTGAACTAAGTAGAACCTTTAGTCCTAAATAAATAAGATCCACATCAGCTACAGAGATAACAATATCTCCTGATACGACCACACCTTTATCTAAAGCCCTATCCAGAACTTCTAAGAGAGTAATCCTTTTTTCCTTTTGAAGATTTAAATAACTATTTTTATCCTGTAGGGTTTTAATTCTTTTATCCACTTTGCTCTTTTTCCTTTGAAAAATTACAAAAATTATAAGGTGGCCAGGGGCCAGTGCAATCAAAGGAAAACCCCTTGTCAGTATATTTTGTCCTAAAATCCTCTACTATGTTAAGAAAATCCCCTGCTTTATCTTTATTAATTAAAAAAGCGGAATTTAAAATCATTTCGTCATTTCTTTCAGTTACTTCTTTAGGTAATAATTTATTAATACGGGCATCCGTAGACTTCTCTCTTAACCTATCAAAACTTACCTGACCATGCTCATTAAGCTTTTTATTTGCTGCTATATTCAGTAACTCTTCTTTTTTCTTCTTTAAAAGATACGCCTTGCCCTGTGCAGAAGAATTGATTTCCTTATCTATATTTAATAATTGCTCATCTTCTTGTAT
>CAKKSD010000010.1 GCA_919902995.1 Thermodesulfovibrionia bacterium | reverse complement strand
AACCGGACATTTCTATTTTGGTAAGAATAGGACATTTCTAAATTGGCTTGACAATGGCCTGACAGTTGCTTGACGTGTACACCATTGTGTGATACCCTGAAATCAGAATTTACAAATCGAAATGAATGCGAAGAAGAAAAAAGTCCTTTTTATCCTTGGCGGCGGTGTCGTAGCCCTTGTTCTTGCAGTAGTCGTTTTCGCCCTCACCTTCAACTCAGAGTTTTAAGTAATGAGTGTGAAGTATGTAAGACCTGTGATAGAAATTGCCCTATGAGTCTTGAAGTTAGCAGAATGGTACAGATTGGTTCTATGGAGAATACAGAATGTATTTTATGCGGAACCTGCGTTGATAATTGTCCAAATCATGTAATAAAGTACTCGTTATGAAAGAAATCCCATAAAGGTATAAATCAGGGAATAAAATTTTAAGACCGATGGTAGAGAACTGAGGAATTTTCTTTCAGCAGGGTCTACATGGAGGAAGATATCGAGGATGTAGAGATGTAACCTCTTTTTATTCTTAAACTCCTCTGCCATCTTAAGACTCTCTGTAAAAGGTATTGCATTATCATCCTTCCCGTGGACGAGGAAGAGATGTGCCTTAATATCACTCATCTTCTCCTTCGGAGATAATCTATCCATCATCTCCTTTAAATCCGGTCTCTGCCCTGAGATAAATCCGTAAACTCTTTCGGGATCTTTATTAGAGAGGAGGTCAATCACCGCCTTTCCTTCAGGACTGAGGGATGTAGATAAATCTCCAATATCAGCCTCTTCCCTCTCTATCTTTTTCTCTAATATTGCCCTGAGTATTTTTCTATCCTTTTTATTCTCGATAAAATCGAGGTTACTTTTAAGGAATGCCCATCTTGCATACTCCATCGGTCTTAAGAAATATTCTTTCCCTTCATGCTTGAATGTCCCTGTTGTTACAAACATTATAAGATTCCTTATATCGTAATAACCGCCAAAGGATACCATGAAACTCACTTTATCATTTATCCTCTGATCTGCTGCAGCAAGTAAAGTAGGCCCTGCACCGTAGCTAAAACCTAAGAAGCCGATCTTATTTACCCTTTCATGAGAGGATAGATAAAGGAAACCAACCACTATCTCATTTATATCTGTGGGTCTGATTTTGAAGGCACGCATTCCCTCAAAATCAGGGACGAGTGTTACCCATCCAGTACGGGAAAGGCTCTTTGCAAGGTGGATTAGCCTCGGGTCATCCTTTCCTGTATCAACGAGCCCAGGGATGAGTATTATTCCGCCTGTTTTTCCTTTACCTGATGGAAGATACAGGTCTGCTTTTAACTCACGGGTAGAATATTTATAACTTACCTTTGAGATTCGGGGCTCTTTCGTGACACCTGCAAGGATACCATCAGAGCCTTTAAGGATATCAGAAAGAAAGAGGGCGCTTATTGTAGCTCTCTTTAAAACAGGAAGGAAAACAAGGGAAAGAACTACTGCAATTAGAAGGACAATCTTCTTCAAGATTTCTTTGAAGTGCTCGCAAAGAAGGTGCCGAGAAGCCTCTGTAGATTCTTGCCCTTACAGTTTGGACATTCGACTTTTCCCTCTTCATATTCCTTCAGGGTAAGGACAAGGGTAAAGTCCTTATTACAGTCAAGACATTTATAATCATATATAGGCATCTCTATCCCTCCCGTTATAATTTCATTATACCTGATTAAATCATGGGCTATTTCCCCGTCATTCCGTACCTGATACGGAATCCAGTAAAATCAATATTCCTCTATTTTCTGGGGGAGGCTCTGGATTCCTGCCCTATGGGTCGTGACCCACGGGTCATAGACTTTCGCAGGAATGACAAATTATATGTCATAACAAACCCTTATCGAGGAAACTGATATAACTTCCATTATTACCTACAATGATGTGATCAAGCACTGCTATACCGATTAACTCTCCTGTCTTTACGAGCCTCTTTGTGAGTTCTATATCATCATTACTCGGAGAGGGGTCTCCGCTCGGATGGTTATGGACAAAGAGAACACTTACTGCAGATTCCTTTATTGCAGGGCTGAATACCTCTCTCGGATGGACGAGTGAGGAAGTGATCGTCCCCTCTGAAATAGTTATATCCTTAACGGGTCTGTTTTTACTATCGAGGAGGGCGCATATGAAAACTTCCTTTTTTAACCCATCCATCTTGGAGGAGTAAAACCTGTATACATCCTCACTCGTTTTGAAGGGATTCTTTTTATCTACAGGTTCCCCTCTCAGCCTTTTACCCAGAGAAAAAGCCGCTTTTATCTGGGATGCCTTTGCAGGGCCAATCCCCTTAACACTGCAGAGTTCAGAGATACTTGCAGACTCTATCTCCCGTATGGTGCCGAATTTTTTAAGGAGGGACCTTGCGAGGTCTATGGCTGATTCATCCTTACTTCCAGTTCTAAGGATGATAGCAAAAATCTGGGCGTTCGAGAGTATATCTGCGCCATATTTTAACAACCTCTCCCTCGGCCTTTCATCTTCAGGCCAGTCCTTTATGCTCTGCTTGTATTTCACTATAGATAAATTTTAGAGAAGGCATTTACTTTTGTCAAGATATACTAATTAATAGGGTGCGGGGATAAAGGCGCTATTCATCTTCAGGCTATCTCTTCTTCCCTTATAGAAACTGCTACCTTGTAAAGGATTGTGAGTATCAGGAAGCCGATTGCCCAGACACCAGCGGTTATCCATGTCTCTGGAATGGTAGGCCAGTACTCCGTTATCTCTTCGAATGGATTGGGGATAAACCCGCCAACGATAAGGCCGAAACCCTTCTCTAACCATAATGAGATAAATACTGCTGCTGATGCCATTGAGAGTGTCCTTTCATTCTTCCTTGTTACAGGGTTAACTAAGAGGATAAGGGAGAATACCGCAAGGATTGCTGATGTCCACATAAGAGGTACAAGCCTTCCCTTTCCTTCGATGCCTGCATAAAGATACTGGAAGGGGTGAATATGACCTGGTATCTGGCTGTAGAAGGCAGTAAATATCTCGAGCCCAAAGAAGAAGACATTTGTAATCATAAAATATGTAACGATCTTACCGAGGGTCTGAAATGCCTCTTTCCCGGGGTCGAATTTCGTGAACCTCCTTATGAACATTGCAAGGATAATTAAAAGGGCGGGGCCTGATGCAAATGCTGATGCAAGGAACCTGGCTGCCATTATAGCGGTAAGCCAGAAATGCCTTCCTGGAAGTCCTGCGTAAATGAAGGCTGTAACAGTGTGGATACTCGGTGCCCAGATAATTGAGATATATATAAAAGGTTTTATCCATTTTGGCGGTGCAATCCCTTTTTTCTCTGCACCGAGGACAGTCCAGCCGATTAATATATTAAGGAGAAGGTAGACATTTAACACAACCGCATCCCAGAAGAGGACAGAGTTCGGTGTCGGATAGAGAAAAATATTCATAAATCTCATGGGCTGACCGAGATCCACAAGGATAAAGAGCAGGCACATGATAACAGCAGGGATAGCGAGGAATTCACCGAGGATTGTTATTTTCCCGAAGACTTTGTAGTTATGGAGATAATACGGGAGAACAACCATGACACCTGATGCGGCAACACCAACAAGGAATGTAAACTGCCCAATATAGAGGCCCCATGAAACATCCCTGCCCATACCTGTTATGCCAAGTCCGTAACTGAACTGTTTGAGGTAATAGATAAAGCCTATTCCTGTAATAGCAAGTAAAAAGAATATCCACACCCAGTATCTTCTACTTCCTGTTAGCGCCTTTTCAAGCATGATATATTCCCCTATATTATGTAATAAACACCCGGCCCTGTCCCGAGTTCAGACTTACGCCTGATGGTGTAATGTGAGCTGAGTACCTTCCTCACATCTGAGTTCGGGTCTTCGAGGTCGCCGAAGATAAGTCCCCCCTTTGATGCCTCGACACAGACAGGCATTTTGCCCTCGGCAAGCCTTTCCTCACAGAAATTACATTTCTCCACAACACCCTTTGTCCTTGTAGGGAATTTCATATTAAGCTCTTTGATAAAAGGTCTCGGATCTCTCCAGTTGAAACTCCTTGCCCCGAAAGGACAGGCAGCCATACAGAATCTGCAGCCGATACAGCGATGCATATCCATCATCACAATACCGTCTTTTCTCTTGAATGTTGCCTTTGTTGGGCATACCCTCACGCATGGTGGATTATCACAGTGGTTACAGAGGAGGAGGAAGGGCATCTTTTTAAAATCTTCGGGCATGTATTTATGTTCCTGGCCCGGGAAGGCGTGTTCAAATGTATCTGTCCATATCCATTTAATCTCATCTTTCGGATTACCGATATCAGGTACATTATGTGTAAGGTGGCAGGCTTCTATTATCTTTTTATAATTATCCTCCTTCGTAAACTTTCTGATATCAACTACCATTGCCCATCTCTTTGCTGTAAGTGGCTTTACTTCTAAAGGAAGAATTCCCTGTGCCTCAAGTTTTGAGTCCTTGAAAAGTTCTAAGGCTGATATACCTCCGGCTGTTGCAATAGTAGTAACTGCAGTCAACTTTAAGAATTTTCTCCTATTCATGGTCATACCTAATTCTCCTTAGGTGGTATATGACAATCCCAGCAGTAAGGCTTTACTGCCACATATTTATGGCATTCATCACAGAACTTCTTCTTATTCGAATGGCATTTCATACATGTACCCTGGAGACTCATGTTATACACTTCTCCACCTAAACCGATGTAAACATTGTTACCTTCACGGACGACAGAATCCCTCCAATCATTGAGGAGTGTCATATGTTCTGCCTTCATGAACTCCTTAGGCTCTACACATTGTTTCTTCTCCATCTTCTGAATCTCCGGGGTATCGAGTTTAGGCTCAGGTTTAACAGATGCCTTACCCATATTGTAGGAGAATGGGGATGTAGCTACGAGGAGAAATATTATAATTCCTATAAGTATCTTACCACCGTCATATATCTTCATCCTTCCTTAACCTCCTCAGAAGAGGTCGATTCCGATTTGACGGGAAGGGGTTCACCTCTCAGATCAACTATCCTTTCCTTCTCCCCCTTCATAACGAGTGCGTTCCCAACAAGTTCATGAACTCCTGCTACACGCACATCAGGAACCCAGTAATCCATAAGAGGAGGTAGCGCTGCCCTGTCAATCGCACAGATATTGGCGAGCATATTCACATCGTGTTTCTCTTTAACATATTTCACAGCATTTGCCCTCGGGAATCCTCCCCTCATCCTTAATTCCATATTCTCACCTGCATTAAGACCCGAACCGCTACCGCAGCAGAAGGTCTTTTCCCTTATTGTATCCTCAGGCATTTCATAAAAATGATTGCAGACACTTCTTATAATAAACCTCGGCTCTTCGAAGATACCCATTCCCCTTGAGGTGTTACAGGAGTCATGAAATGTCACTTTGAGGTGGTTATTACGACTGGGATCGAGTTTGAGTATTCCGTTTCTGATAAGGTCAGCAGTGAATTCGGCAATATGGACAAGCTTTGAGGATTTTGCGTTCTCAAATGTTGTTCCGGTTATCGGTGAAACAGGTTCCTCGAGGAAATCGGCAGGGCCATGCCATGTATCGAGGTACTGGTTAAGTACCCTCCACATGTGTCCACATTCTCCTCCGAGGATCCATTTTACTCCGAGCCTCTTGGCTTCTGCATATATCTTGTAGTGCAGCCTCTTGGCCATCTCATTCGATGTAAAAAAGCCGAAATTCCCACCTTCAGAAGCGTAGGTGCTCCAGGTATAGTCAAGTCCGAGTTCATGAAATAGCATGAGATAGCCCATACAGGTATATGTGCCGGGGTCAGCAAAGGTGTCTCCGGATGGTGTGATAAAGAGTATCTCAGCTCCCTTCCTGTTGAAGGATGGTTCTATCTTTATGCCTGTTATATCCTCGATGTCACTCAGGAAGAACTCGATGCTATTTTTGAATGTATGAGGCTCGAGCCCGAGATGATTTCCTGTCCTGTAGCAGTTTGCCACAGGGCCTGCAATCCAGTCGGTATTTAGACCGAGCAGATTAAGGAGTTCCCTGGCAATAATCGTAATCTCAGCGGTGTCAATCCCATAGGGGCAGAAGACAGAGCAACGGCGGCACTCAGTACACTGGTAGTAATAGTACCAGAGTTCCTTTAGCACGTCTATTGTGAGCTCCCTTGCACCTGCAACCTTACCAAGTAGTTTCCCCGAAGCAGTGAAATATTTCCTGTAGACAGATCTTAAAAGCTCTGCCCTTAGTACGGGCATGTTTTTCGGGTCACCTGAACCGATAAAAAAGTGGCACTTGTCAGCACAGGCACCGCATCTCACACAAATATCCATAAAGAGACGGAAAGACCGATACTTCCTCAGCCTTTCTTCCATTCCCTTAAGGAATATCTCTTTCCAGTTTTCTGGAAGTTTCCAGTCATCATCGGTTGGCTTCCAATCACGAGGGTTAGGAAAGTCAACGGACTCAAGGTATTTCGGCCTTGAACCATAGCACCAGGTGCCGGGTTTAAACTCAACAGGTGTATCCATCCATCCTTTTTTAGGAGGTGTATAATCTATCTTTGATAGTTCGTCCGGTGTCGGAACCTTGTTTGACATCTTCACTCCTTTTCTACTGGTATTCCTGCCTTTTTCATCTTCTCCCTGAATTCATTCTCATAGTCCTCGTAAGTGTGTACCTTGACAGGATAATTCCATGGGTTGATATGCCTTTTAGTGCGGTTGTTATTAGAGAGGTTTCTTGTTGGGCTTAGAAAGACACCCGGCATATGCACGAGCTTGCTGAAAGGGAAGTAGGCAAAGAGTATACTTACAAGAAAGAGGTGTATATAGAAAATGACTCCAACCCCTTCAGGGATTTCAGGTTTGAAAGAGAACAATCCTATTATAAGCTGCTTTGTATTCACAAGATCAACCTTTGTAAAATATCTCATAAGAATGCCAGTAAAGCCTATCCCCAGGATAAGAAATAGCGGAAAGTAGTCGTTGGCAAGGGAGATGTAACGCACCTGTTGTATAAAGAATCTCCGAAAGAGCAGATAAGCCACAGACACAAGTAAGATAACCCCTGTAATAAAGAGCCGTGGTACACCTATCTGGAGGAACCCATCGAAACTCTCAATAAGGTGCATAAAGGCAGGTACGGGGTCGACAAACAGTCTGAAATGTCTCAATATAATAATAAGGAATGACCAGTGAAACACAAGACCTGCCAGCCAGAGCCATTTCTCAGAGCCATAGACAACCTTCTCTTCCCTTATCTCGGTCTTCAGATTTCTGAAAAGCGATCGGAAAAGTAGTACCTCGAGTGCCATCCTCTTAATAACCCCGAGTGTATTGGAAGGGTTTTCAATCTTACTGTGCTTTATCCAGGGAAGAGATTTCTGCTGTCCACAGGTTGTGGGTATACGAAAAGGTACTGGAGAGCCTGCCCATTTGAGGATGCGATAAATAACGCCGGTAATAAAGGTAATAATTGCAGCATATGGGATGACAACGCCGAAAAGGAAATGAAGATTACCTGCCTTTACTCCGGCAAAAGCAATAAGGACGAGTATTAAGACCGTGAATAAGGAAAATAATGCCCCCATCTATAATGCCTTTTTTAGATTACCGTGATCTTTATCCAGTCTCTGCTCCTCTTCTTTATCATATATTAGATTTGCCATCTGAAGCAGTCTGAATGTCTTATTCTCAAACTCCTTTGCCTTTAGATCATAAATCTTCTCACGGCACTTCATATAGATATCAAAGGAATCGAGTGCAAGGGCATCTATTCTGGAGTCAAGTTTTGATAGCTCAACGGTAATTCCATTTCCAGAACCTGAATTATCCTGGATTGAATTAAGGACAGGGTCGTTTTTAAGTTCTTCCCTAATAATCTTCTTTAGATCGAAGATAAAGGAAAGGGCATGGGATGGAGTGAAATCCTGAACAGCTTTTATTCTTATAATATTATCGAGAAATGAAGACCAGGAATCACCTGAGGTATGATCCAGTCCCTCGATGAGTTTATCGAAAAGACCTTCTATACTTTTTAGAATTGTATGCCCGACAGGGTTAGTGGACTGGTTTTTCTGGTTTCTTAAGAAACTTGAGGTGTCAGCAGGATAGGACTTCAGTATCAAATCGAACCATCTCTCTAAGATTACATCCCTCTTTTCTGATAAGAGATTTTTTAGCTCCATATCCCCTTTACAATATCTGGACATAAGACAGGCACCCTTTTGAGAGGTCAAAGGGGTGCCGCTTCCTAAAATTGTTTTTAACCCTTGGAATTATACACAGCCGGTCGGCTTTGGAAGTCCAGCGAATTTACAGGCCTGCTTCGCAGGTCCACCGGGATAAAGCTCGTAGAGATATTTTGTGTTACCCTTCTCAGGTCCCATAACCTTGCCTATCTCCTTAACAAGTATCTTTATCATAGGAGCGATCTGATATTGCAAGAAGTAGTTTCTAAGGAACCTGATCACCTCCCAGTGGGCATCGGTAAGCTCAATACCCTCTATCTTTGCCAGCTGTCCTGCTATATCTTCATTCCAATCCTGCCAGTTTATTAGATAGCCGTCGTCGTCAATCTCGTAGCTTTTTCCCTTAAATTCAAGAACACCTCCCATTATCTAATTCCTCCTTTCAGTTTATCTAAAATATTTATTATTATAAGACTGGACAATTCCACTCTTTATAATGACCCTTTAATTATAATATATGATCAAATTACAGTCAAATAAAATTTTTCCAGAATTTTATACTGTTAAAGCTATTTTAAAATAAGATTCCTTCTTCTCTAATAGCCTTTTTTCTTTATAAAAGTTTGCCTGTCTTATAAGGCCATTTGCCCATTCACCTGACCCAAAGGCATGGAGGTGGGTGTATGTAGCAAGAACATTTTTATAACAGATAGCATCCATTTTGTCAATAATGCCTTGCCCCCTCTCCATCTTGAAGGCAAAATAGATATCGTCACGCTTTGAAAGTTGTGCAGTTATATCTTGGTTTATAACCTTTGAGTAGTGAAACTCATGTCCCCTTAAGATACATCCGACAGGGAAATAGGGATTATCTCTTTCAACATTAACTATTGTATAGCCATGGGCCTGCGGCATCTTTTCAAGACAGAAGACTATCGGGAAGATCCCTGACATCGGATAGGTCTTACCCTCTAACAGAAGGGATTCTCCGAGATACATCAGACCACCGCATTCAGCATAGACCGGAAGCCCCTTTTCTATTGCATTACGAAGAGAGGTTCTGAAATGTATGTTTTCTGATAGTTCAAGGGCATGAGTCTCGGGGAACCCTCCTCCAATATATAGCGTATCAATCTCAGGAATCTCCCTGTCTTTCAAGGCATTTATTTCTATAAGTGTGGCACCACGCCTTACGAGTTCAGTAAAATTTTCCGGATAGTAAAACTGGAAGGCAGAGTCCTTTATTACACCGATCTTAAGTTCGGAGTTCGGAGTCCAGGGTTCAGAGATAATTTCAGATTTAAAATCTGTATTTCGTAACCCGAAATCTGCATTAGGAAGCAGGGGTGCCTCTTTAGCAACTTTCCAGATACCATCCAGATTGATATAATTTCCTGCCATCTCTCCCAAGGTATTTATTGCCTCTTTGGGATCAACGTGTTCATGATATGGAGTAAGCCCCATATGCCTTTCGAGAAATAACTCCTCTCTTATCCTTGGTAAGGCACCTAATACAGGGAGGTCTGAATAATGTTCAAAGGTGTTTCGTATCAATGATTCCTGTCTGCTGTTAGCTATCTGATTTAGTATCACACCTCTTATATCCATCTCTTTGTCAAAATCCTTACATCCTATGACCATAGCAGCGAGTGTCCTTGTAGTTTTTGTGCAATCAAGTACAAGTATGGTCGGAGATCTAATAATCTTAGAGAGTTCGGCGGTACTGTAAGTGCCGTCAACATCCGTTCCGTCATATAATCCCCTGTTTCCCTCTATTATTGCTCCGTCAAAGTCTGTAGTATGTTCCAGGAAAGATGATAAAATCTTCTCTTTTCCAACCATGAAGGGATCGAGATTATAACATGGATGGTCTGCTGCATAGGCTAACCAACCAGCATCGATATAATCCGGCCCCTTTTTAAAAGGTACTATCTTTAAACCCTTATCTCTCCAGGCCTTGATTATCCCTAAGGTAATAATTGTCTTCCCCGAGCCACCTTTAAGCCCGGCTATTACCACCCTCGGACATGAATACTCGTAATGATATTGCTTGACTTTCAAATCTAAATTAAAGTAGACCTTTCTCTTTGAGATATTCTTCGCTAGGGATCTCTATTGAACTGGCACCACCTGAATAAGAGTACATAAGCTTTCCTACATCTATCATCTCTCTTAGTGCCTTCTTAACAGTATCCTTGTCGAGTCCAGTCTCTTCAGATGCTGCCGCAATTACATCCTTTTCCTTTAACTTCTTTTTGACTTTTGATTTTTCAACTATTTCATATATCTTTTGTTTTAACTCTTCGGTCTCCATATTTCACCCCTTTTCCCCTGTCTTCTGAGACCCTTACCAACAAACTTGATTCAGGGTCAGGCTGACAGTCTGCGATTACCATTTAAAGGCCGCTGACGTCCTGAAGGTTTCACGGGCAAAAGTAAAATCATCGAGATGCTGGAACGTAAATTCTATGCCAGTCAGTTTGAAGAACCTTTCCCAACCGATTCTCTCTATCCACTCACCTATCCTTTCATGTTTCTTGGCATGTTTTGCATATGTCTCGAGGATGTTTTTAACAGCGGAAACGACTTCAGGCCATCTTGGAGGATTGTTGTATAAGAATGGAATGGCAAGTTTAGAGAACTTCGGATCACTCCTCAGGCTACTGACCTTTCCCCCTACCACAATAGAAACGCCATCATTTTCAGGGTCATGGATATCTATCGGTGGGCAGACTGTAAAACAGTTCCCACAGTACATACACTTATCTTCATTAATCTTAACGCTTTTCTTCGCAGGGTCGGGTGATATGGCACGTGTTGGACAGGATGCGATTGTAGTTGGTATTTCACAGAGCTTGACCACCATCTCATGATTTATAGTTGGTGTCTTTCTATGGACACCGACTATCGCTATGTCTGAACAATGAACGGCACCACACATATTAACACAGCATGCCACTGCAAGCCTTACCTTGTTAGGAAGTTCCTTTGTTGTAAAATATTCATAGAGTTCATCCATTAGTACCTTTACAAGTCCGGATGCATCTGTACATGCGGAGTGGCAGTGAACCCATCCCTGGGTGTGGACAACATTGCTTACCCTCGAACCAATACCACCAATTGTGTAGCCCTTCTCTTTAAGCTCTTTCTTAATTAGTTCGACATTCTTTTTGTTTGATACAAGAAACTCTATATTGTTTCTTGATGTGAATCGGAGATAGCCGTTGCAGTATTTATCTGCAATATCGCTTATTTCGCGGATTGTATCGGTGCTTAACAGCCTTGGCGAAGCGACTCTCACTGTATATATCTCATCTCCGCTCTCAGCTACATGAACCATAATCCCGGGGCTCAGTATTTCATGATATTTCCATTTACCATAATTCTTCTTTATCACAGGTGGAAGAAACTGTTCATAATGTGGTGGTCCGATATCTGTTTTCCTCTGTGGTAATGCCATCTTTCATCTCCTCCTTTTTTGATTTTTTACTCTAAACTCTTAACGGCTCGACTGAGCTCGCCGAAGTCTCAAAACTCTTATTTCAGGTCGGTTTTTGCCCAGAAGAAAAATGGGTCTCTCCTCGGTGCCTTTACCTGTTGTGGCATTGGTGGCACACCGATATATTCAAGAAATGGCCTCATCCCCTTTGATTCTATAACCTCACCGATCCTTTCTCTCGCCCTGCCATTTTCATCCCACCATTCGATCATCTTCCGGGTAAGGTCCTTCAGTTCCTGATATGGTGGCTTCAGTTCTATAAATGGTACGATAACCCATGAAAGCATTGCACCCACAACGATCGGGGCTTTACTACCCACAAGGAGGGTAGCGCCCTTAATATCTCCGGGCCTTAGTGCCTTGGTCATCTTTGCAATACAGTGCATGCATCTGTTACATTCCTCATTATTAATAGTAAGTCCTTCCTTTTTATCGTAGCTTATGCATTCTGTCGGGCACATATCAACAATCTCAGCCTGAATGTCCATCCCGTTCTTTGCATACCTTTTAACCTCTGCCTGGTCAATCTTTATATTACCCTTCCATGTACCAATTATGGACAGATCGGCACGTGCTATAGAAGCAATACAATCAACGGCACAGCCTGCTGTCTTTATTTTGAACTTATATGGGAATGCAGGTCTATGCATTTCGTCTTGAAATTCCTGTGTAATAGAATAGGTAATGTCAAGGGTATCTATATTTGACCATTCACATCTGGCAGGCCCAACACAACAGCTCGGTGTCCTCATAGCAGAGCCAGAGCCTCCGAGATCCCACCCTATCGAAGAAAGTTCTGCAAATATGGGCTCAAGGTTTTCAGTTCTTGTCCCGAGGAGGATCATATCCCCTGTAGAACCATGAAAATTTGTGAGACCACTGCCATATCTGTCCCATATATCAGAGATCTCTCTCAGGGCCTTAGTTGTATAGAACCAGCCGCTGGGTTGATTAATTCTTACTGTATGGTTGTGAGCCACACCGGGAAACTCCTCGGGCAGAGAGGAATACCTACCTATAACCCCACCTCCATAGCCTAATACACCGACAATACCACCATGTTTCCAGTATCCACGCTTTGTCCTGTAAGATTTTTCGAGTTGCCCTAATCCATCTGAGGCTATCTCACTTCTCTTGGCAGCCTTCTTGAATTCTTTCACAAAGCTCGGCCATGGACCCTTTTCTAATTCGTCTAATAACGGAGTCTCATATTTCTTAGCCATAATTACCTCCTAAATTATATAAGCAATGCCTTTATAGTAAAGTATTCTTACTTAAGTTATGGTTTCAATATATAGAGTTCCCACTGTTCCTGATCTTCGAGCTTAACGGTCTGAAGGATATAACCTTGCTTTTCGCAGAACTTTGGAATTGAATCTTCGACTGAGGCAGGCGCATCGGAGAGGACCTTCAGAACTTCTCCGGGATTGAGTTTTTCCAGAGCTTTCTTGGTCATAAGAAGGGGATATGGACATACCCTTCCGAGCATATCCAGGACCTGTGCTGGTTCCTTACTTTTCAAATCAATATCTGCCATTTACTTCCCCCCTTTTTTTAAAAAAACATGAGGTGGTCATTAGCCTCCATCTCTTTTAATATTTCATTGAAAGGAACAACCTTTATTGTCATCTCTGCCCCCATGTCCGAGGCATCAATCAGTCTGTCCTCCTTTATACCCAATCTTTCAATGTCCTCTTTGCAGACGAGGGTCTTGGTATCGGTGGCGAGCATATTCTTAATATGCCTCTCATTGCTTGTAATGCCGTAAGCCTCCATAGACTTCTGGTCCTTTATGCAGTTAAGAACCCCATCCCCTATGAATGCTACTGTTGGGACAATTTCCTCATCGATATGGATGCTTGTTACCCC
Source organism: Thermodesulfovibrionia bacterium (assembly GCA_919902995.1). Taxonomy (GTDB): domain Bacteria; phylum Nitrospirota; class Thermodesulfovibrionia; order JACRGW01; family JACRGW01; genus JACRGW01. The sequence goes on along the minus strand of CAKKSD010000010.1, from coordinate 29,736 downwards.
GCTTGATAAGGCATGCGTAAGGGCAAGCTTCGGATCTTCACTCTTATAAGGTGGCCTCTGGACAACAAACATTATTTTATTTTTCAATTCACCCATTACTCTACTCCTATATGAAGTACCCTATCACTCTGGGCTGAATTGGCTAAATACAAGTCCATACTGGCACGGTTAATTCCCCCTATTAAGTCTTCCTTCTGAATCCCTCTTGATTGGTTACAGGCCTCGCATGAGACAACACTAAGCCCTTTACCCATAAGGTCTCTAAGGATTTTGTCGAGATGACTGTAATCCTTGAATTCTTTCTGCTTATCCTTAGAGAGGGTCGTTGCATTACCGGAGAGCCAGAGATTCACGGTATGTCCTTTATTGATTGCAGTCTGGGCAAGCCTTATAGCGAAATCGAGGTTCATCGAACCTACAAGGGAAGAGAAGACACCAATGCTTAATGTCCCCATATTATCCTCCTTATTAGTCGTAGATTAAAGCCAGGCAAGTTTTTCGTATTTATCCATAATCAGATCTACAAGATCATCGTAAGCAATTACCTTTACCCTCTTGTCTACTTCGTTATCACTAAATCCCCTTGTCTCGAGGTCTTCTTTAAGGATATAAAAGGTAGCATCTTTTTTATCCAGAATTGGGGAAGGTTTTCCGTTTTCTTTAAGGACAGCGTGGTAAATACCATTACTTACGAGGAAAACACCTAATTCATGAGCAGTAATCCGATTGTATATAGATTCTATTCCCCGCAGATCGCTATAAAATAAAGCTAATCTCAAATATGGGTACCTCCCCTTTTGTGATAACAGAATTTACTAAGAAGTAATACCTATAATATTTTTTTAAAAAACTATGTCAAATTAAAAATATTAATTTACTTATTAACGATAATTACTTCATCTTCTTTACATAATAGATGAAGATACCACCCTCTTCTGCCATAGAAAGCACTTCATTGCCAGTCCTCTTTGCCCAGGCTGGGATGTCTGCCTTTGTTCCTGGATCAGTAGCCTCAAGCCTTAAGATCTGACCAACTTGAAGGTCATCAACAGCTTTTTTTACCTTAAGAACCGGCATCGGACAATTCATCCCCCTACAGTCAATAACTGAATCTGCGTTAATCTCTACCATAATCGATCTCCTTTCTTTGATTATTTTTATAAATTATAAAATATATCGGTATAGATGTCCATACTTTTTAATTTAATGCACCATCATTTAAAGCAGATATTTTATAACTATAAAGCCTGCTATAAGAAAGATCATAAAGACAAAGGTCAGAAGATTAAAGTATCTGTCTATAAAGTTCCTTATGGGTGAACCGAAGTGATAAATGAGACCAGAGACGAGGAAAAACCTTGCCCCACGACTGATTATAGAGGCAATCACAAAGACTACAAAATCAACCCTGAAGAACCCAGCAGAAATAGTGAACACCTTGTAAGGAATAGGAGTAAAGCCAGCGATGCCGACCGCCCATGCTTCATATTGCTGGAAATAGTTCCTCACTACTTCGAACCTCTGGGGATCGATGTAGTTAAAGAGTATCTTACTGCTGAATTCCCAGAACTGGTACCCAAGAAAGAAACCAAAGATCCCGCCGAGGACAGAACCTATCGTGCAAATCGTGGCATATCTGAAGGCCTTCTTATTTATTGACAGCGAAAGGGCCATGAGAAGTATATCTGGTGGAATAGGGAAAAAAGAAGACTCTGCAAAGGCAAGAATGAAGAGGGCAGGTGTGCCGTAAGGAGTCTCTGCCCAGTGTAAAACCCAGTAGTACAGTTTTTTTAATAAGCGCATTTTTACCTAAAAGATAGTAAAATTAAGATTTGAAATAAGTAGCATTTCTAAAAACTCATAACTCACAACTTTTTTTCATATATCTCATTGGCTACCTCTGTATTAAGTCCCCTCCCCATATCCTGCATTGTGCAGTAAAGCCTGTTAGCCATTGCATTAACATCCATCGGGATAAGGGTCCTAAGGGAGCTGTTGATAATAAAGGTCTCTTCCGCATAGAGGTCGAGAAGGTTGTTATTAAGTTCGATAAATTCCTTCTTTTTATAGGATCCCTTAACCATTTCCTTATAGGTTGTTTTCTCATTCCCTCTCTTAAGTAGTTTAAGATAGAGATTGACGAGAAGTACTGTCCTTTCACTCCTAAATTTATCTATTTTTTCATAATCCATAGTCAGCCTTAAAGGAAGATAGGAAATAGCATTTATGAATTTTTTATCTATATCTTTTGCATCATCAAGTATGTCATCGATATCTTCCTTTGATACTCTTAAACCCTTGTCATTGAGCCTAAGGGCAAGGTCAAGACAGAGACGATAATAACTCAGATCCTTCTTGACCCTTTCATCAACAAACTTCTTAAATACCGGGAAGTGGAAGAGGCTTACTAATCTGCCGCATTCCTTTAAACACCTCTCTGTAAGGAGATTGAGGTATTTTGTATTAAACTTCTGGATTTCATCACACTTTGACATCTTTCGATTCAGTTATTCATGCACAAATTTGCCTGTTTAAAAAGAATGTTTAGCCATATATCTCAGAGGCTACCTCTCTGTTAAGTCTCCTACCTAAACCTCGCATATGTAGATATAACCTCTCTGCTAAAGCCTTTACATCCATAGGGACCAGACTCTTTAAAGAGCTGCTTATAATAAAACTCTCTTTAGAATAAAGGTCGAGAAGGGTATCATTCAGTTCTATAAAATTCCTTTTCTTAAAGGTCTTCATAACCATTTCCTTATACGTAGCATCTTCGTCTCCTGCCTTAAGGAGCCTAAGGTAGAGATTGATGAGAATGAATGTTCTCCTCTTTCTTAATTTATTTATTTTCTCATAGTCCAGTACAAGTCTGAGAGGGAGGTGAAAGATGGATCTCTGAAATTTTCTGTCTATCTCTTTTGCCTCTCTGAGAATCGCATCGATATCTTCGTTAGATGCCTTATAGCCTGCCTGCTGAAGCTCTATTGCAAGGTCGAGACAGTATCGGTAATAAATCAAATCTTTTTTAACTCTTTCATTAACAAACCTCTTGAATACAGGATAGTGAAGAAGGCTAACTGCCTTGCCACATTCATTGACTCACCTTTTCGTTAAAACTGTGAGGTATCTTTTATTGAAACTCTGGATCTCAGAGTCTTTTGACATCGTTTATCTGCAAATTCAAAACATATGAGGTGTTTTAAAAAACTATCCTCATCTGGTTTCTTATTTCGGTGATTCCTTCTTTTCTTCGGTCAGGGATTTGAAGGCTTTCTCATTAATATCTATCTTGGCATCCTTTTTAAGACCTGCCACCCATTCTTCGAATATCTTCTTCTGTTTTTCTCTAAGAAGCCGCTGACGGAGGACCTCTGTTACCTTTGCATATTCAACTAACTGCCCCTGTTTTCTTCCTGTGAGTTTTATTATGTGATAACCGAAATTTGTCCTTACCGGTTCACTGATTTCTCCCTGCTTTAGTTTGAAGGCGACTCTCTCGAATTCCGGAACCATCTTCCCTCTCTTAAAATATCCTAATTCTCCTCCCTTCTTTGCAGAGGCGGGATCCTGGGATAACTCTATTGCGAGTTTACCAAAATCAGTCCCCCCTTTGAGTCTGTTAATAACATCTCTGGCTTCGGCATCAGTCTTGACAAGAATATGGCTTACACGCACCTCCTCGTTCAGTCTGAATTCCTCGGGATTGGAATCATAATATGCCTTTAGCTCTGACTCATCGACCTTGGCCTTATCTTCTACTTCTCTCTTAAGCAGGATCTCAAGAAGCGCATCCCTCTTAAACCTCTCGACCATGTCGAGATACTCTTTCTCTTTATCGATCTTCTTTTTCTTGGCATCGAAGTATATAAGTTCACGGCTTATCAGGTCTTCGAGAAACCTCTTTTTACCTTCAGCGCTTTCGAATATACCCTTAGCAAAGTCGGGTACCTTGCTGAGTTCCTTCTTAAATTCATCAGACGTTACCTTGCCTCCCTTAAATTTAGCAAGAACCTCTCCTTTATCCTTTGCACAACCTAAGAGTAGCGCTATAACAATTAAAAATACTGCCTTTTTCATTACTCCTCCCAAATTTAAAATTTTTCTTTTGTAACACATCCAAGGATTTCTTGCAAGAACTTTTTCGTTTCCCTGTAAACCTCATCCCACCCCTTATCACCTAAAGCAAGCTGTATGGTATATTCATGGATAAACCTGATAGATTTATTTCTACTTTTTAAAAGGTTGAGGATCTTATCAGGAGTGATTTCAACCTTTTCATCAAAAACAATATTTATCCCCTCCCATCCTTTTTCTATTCTTTTTACCCTTAATTGCCTTGCGAGGATCTTTAGATCCATAATATCAAGAAGTCTTAATGTCTCCTCAGGGATTTCACCGAATCTATCCCTCAGTTCTTCTTTAACATCCTGAATTCCATCCTCTGTCCTGACAGAAGCGATCTTTTTATAAAAATAGAGTCTCTGGGCTACATCCGGAATATAACCCTCAGGGATGAAGGCAGAGATCTTTAAATCCATAAGTGGATCTTCTAATGGAGGGACCTCCTCACCCTTGATCTTCAGTACAGCCCTTTCAAGCATCTGGATATAGAGGTCGAGACCGACTGCTGCGATATGACCTGACTGCTCAGGACCGAGGAGATTACCTGCCCCTCTTATCTCGAGATCCTTTAGCGCAATTTTAAACCCTGCGCCGAGTTCGGAGAACTCCTGCATTGCCCTCAGTCTCTTTCTTGCATCCCCTGTAAGGACCTGGACACCTGGAATCAAAAAATATGCATAGGCCCTTTTATTTGACCTTCCCACCCTTCCCCTCAGTTGATATAGATCTGCAACGCCGAACCTATTCGCATAGTTAATAATAATTGTATTCGTAGAAGGTATATCAAGACCTGACTCGATAATAGCAGAGCAAAGAAGTAGATCCAACTCTTTTTTCAGAAACAAGACCATCACCTTCTCGAGGTCCTTTTCTTTCATCTGTCCATGGGCTATACCAATCCTTGCTTCAGGGACTATCCTCTTAAGGTAATCGAACATCCTTTCCAGAGTCTTTACTCTGTTATGGACAAAGAAAACCTGTCCTCCTCTCGCAAGTTCCTTCATTATTGCATCTCTTATAACCCTTTTATCAAATCTGGTTATGATTGTCTTAACTGAGAGACGGTCTTCAGGAGGTGTGTTGATTATACTCAGATCCCTTACTTTTGACAGGGCCATATGGAGGGTCCTCGGGATGGGCGTTGCGGTAAGTATGAGTACATCTACATTCTTTTTCAATTCCTTGAGTCTCTCTTTATGTCTCACACCAAATCTCTGCTCTTCATCAATAATCAGCAATCCTAAGTCTTTAAATTTTACGTCCTTCTGGAGGAGTCTGTGGGTTCCTATAATTATATCGATTGTTCCAGCTTCAAGTTCACCAAGGATCTTATTCTGTTCTTTTCTACTCTTGAATCTGCTGAGGACCTCGGTTCTTACAGGAAAGGCTGAGAACCTTTCAGAGAATGTCCGGAAGTGCTGTTCAGCGAGTATAGTTGTCGGAACGAGTATAGCCACCTGTTTACTGTCATGGACAGCCTTGAATGATGCCCTCATTGCCACCTCTGTTTTTCCATAACCTACGTCTCCGCATATAAGGCGTTCCATAGGCTTTCTTCCTTCCATATCCCTTTTAATATCTTCTATGGCATCTATCTGATCCGGCGTCTCTTCATATTCAAATGAGGAATCAAACTCTTTATGAAGATAACTATCGGGTGAAAAGGAATAACCTTCAAGAACCTCCCTTGATGCGTAGAGATCGATTAGTTCCTTCGCCATGTCCTCCATCTCCTTCTTTACTCTCTCCTTTGTCTTCTGCCACGAAATCCCTCCAAGCCTATGGAGTTCAGGTGTAGAACCCTCAGGTCCTACATATCTCTGAACCCTATCAATCCTGTCAAGAGGTAGATAGAGTTTATCGTCCCCGGCATAATTTATCAGGAGGAAATCGGATTCATAGCCATCTATCCGTAACCTCTTTATCCCAAGATATTGACCTATTCCATAATCTATATGGACTATATAGTCACCTGCCTGAATCTCTTCTATCGATTTCAGGAAATCTTCAAGTCTCGACTTTGATGGGACTTTTCGCCTGAGCCTTTCTCCGAATATTTCAGCCTCGGTTATAAATACAACGCCGAGTGAAGGGAAAACAAATCCCTTCGAGAGGTGTCCAACCAGGATTACAGGGAAGAGGGAATTTGAATCTGTGATAGTAATCTCTGAACAGTGATCTATGAACTGTAAATAAGAACCTACATCATATTCTATAAGTAGATCCCTCAGTCTTTCTGCCTGTCCAGTCGTATTACATACAATGAAGACTTTGTATATCCTTCTCCATTCCCTGATTCTCTCAGCAAGCGAACTTATACCCTTTAAATCCGTTCCTTCGATAGATTCTGTATCTAAGTTAAATATCGTTCCCTTCCCTGAAATCACAAGAAGCTCCAATATAATTGACTGGAATCTGGTTACCCTATGATTTATTTCCTTAGTACTGAGATAATGACCCTTTTCCATCTCGATGCCTCTATCCTTAATCTTTTCGTCAATCCTGAAAGGTTCATCAAGTACAACAAGGTACTCCTCGGTTAAATAGTCGAAAAAAGTCTCCTTTAAATCACTGGTATCTTCTAATAAAGGAAGGACTATCACTTCATCCAGGCCCTTAACTGACCTCTGTGTACCTTTGTCGAATTCCATTATTGACTCTATCTCATCCCCGAAGAGGTCTATCCTTACAGGGTTAAGGTGATAAGGGGAATAGATATCTATTATCCCCCCTCTAATACTGAATTCTCCTGCCTCAGCCACCATAGGAACCCTTCTATAGTTAATCCCAACTAATCTTTCTCCTATGGTATCTCTGCTAATAGAGTCCCCTGGTTTAAAGATTATCCTTTTAATACTTATATCATTCTTCCCTGGTAAAAACCCCATTATTGATTCTATATGGGTGATAAGATTAATTTTTCCCCCATCGTTCAATACAGAAAGTATCTTTATTCTTTCACCGATGATTTTATGATCAGGCGTTGATATCCCTATAGGAAGAATATCAGTTGAAGGGAAAAAGATGGGCTCGTCGAAATCAGTATTAGGAAAAAGGCTTCTGAAAAACCTTAGATCCTCGTAGAGTCTTTCAGCCTCTTCCTGTGAGGATGTGATTACCACAAGGGGTTTGGGTATCTGCGATAAGAAAAGGGCCTTGGAAGAACCTGCAAGTCCCTGAACCTTTATCTTCCTTTCGCCCCTTTTTATGGCATCTAAAAGAGGGAGGGGGATTCCTTCCTTAAAAATCATACCTTCAATTTGTAAACAAAAGGATTTGAGGATTCAAGTTTAGGTTAACTAAGGTGCTTTTTCTTGTAGGGCCTCCTATGCTCAGCTACCTTTAAGAGTCTTCCCTTATACCTATATGCCCTTTTATGTTCATTAAGTAGGCGGAGGATCTCTATAATAAGGGGGATGTCTTCTTCATCAATATCTTTAAGAAGTTTCAGGAATATCCTTTTCTTCTTATCTCCAGCAATATCTATCAGCTCCTCTGGAAGATGTTCAAGGAGGCCTATGAGAGGATCTTCATGAAAAAAGTAACCAATCGGTACCGAGTAGATTTCGGAAATCCTTATTAACATCTTTATAGAAGGGAGCTGCTCTCCTCTTTCAATCTTTCCTATGTAGGAATAATCTACCGCTACTCTTTTAGAAAGTTCCTTCTGAGTTAATGCCTTCTCCTTCCTTAACTTCCTCAGTCTTTCCCCTATCTCTTTCTTTAAAGTCATTTCCATAATAGACTTTTAAATTACTCTTTTTGAGAAAGATTGTCAATAAGCTGAAAGAGTTAAATATTTGGTTAGCCGACAGAGAGGATTCTTTCTATGGCTACGCCTATCTGGTTGGCAATATCATTGAAGAGTCTTTGGTCTGTTTCTGAGAATGCTTCATCAGAAAAGACCGAATTCCTGTAAAGGTTAAGAACCCCGAGGGTATACCCTACCCCTTTTATTATTGGAAGACAGAGGAGGATTCCTGCATTTGTCCTCATTCTTTGAACTTTTACGTCTTTTAAGGTCTTATCACTAAAGAATAATGTCCCTTTTCCAGTTAAGATCTGGGCTGTTTGGTGCGACCCATAGAAGGCCACTGTCTCTAACTTATTACCTCCAAAAACCATGAGGCTACAGCCATCAATCTTAAACCCTTCACTCAGAACCTTCAGCACCCTCTCAAAGGATTTCTCATCTGAGATCGAATTTAAGATTTTCATCATCCTGTTATAATTATGGAGCTCGATGATCCTGCCCCTCATCTTGATGATAAGGTCCTCAAGCCTTCTCAATTGCTTATACTGATTCATCCTTTATCTCATGGAGGATGAAGCATAGTTCCTTTCCATCCTCGGGTATGACTATATCCACCAGGCCATATCTCTCTAAGTTAGATGCGATCATCTTTAGGTTATCAAGGTTTAGCTTTCTTCCCATGATCTTTCTCAATAATCTTGAGTCTATTGCCCCTTTTATCTCTATTCCATCCGCACACATTAAAAGGAATATATAAAGTTTCAGTTCCTCAGAGCTAAGTTGCCTGTAGGCCTTTGTATCTTCAAACCTTTTGAGGAATTTTAGCTTATCCATCAGTGCAATTATAGGATATATATTCCCTCTTGTCAAGTATAATATGAATATTTGTCCTCATTGACAAAATATCCTGAAAAATATATCCTTTACCCATGACTGTTTTCGAGAAGATTATTAAAGAACATCGCATAGAAGGGAAGATGATTCCAGGCGAAGAGATCGGGATAAAGATAGACCAGACCCTTACACAGGACGCTACAGGTACAATGGCATATCTCGAATTCGATGCAATGGGGGTCAGAAATGTAAGGACAAAACTCTCGGTAAGTTATGTTGATCATAACACACTCCAGACAGGTTTCGAAAACGCCGATGACCACAGGTTCCTGCAGTCAGTAGCAGAAAAATACGGTATCTATTTCTCTCGTCCTGGAAATGGTATCTGCCACCAGATCCACCTTGAGAGGTTCGCAAAACCAGGAGAGACCCTTCTCGGCTCTGATAGCCATACACCTAATGCAGGTGCTATGGGGATGATAGCAATAGGGGCAGGCGGACTCGATGTTGCTGTAGCTATGGCAGGGGGACCATTCTATCTCTTTATGCCGGAGGTCGTGCTTGTGAAACTAAAGGGGAAACTCAAACCCTGGGTCTCTTCAAAGGATGTAATCCTTGAACTCCTGAAAAGGCTTACTGTGAAAGGCGGGGTGGGAAAGGTATTCGAATATGGAGGTGAAGGTATAATTTCTTTAACTGTCCCTGAAAGGGCAACAATCACGAACATGGGTGCAGAACTCGGTGCAACGACATCGATATTCCCGAGCGATGAAAAGACAAGACTATATCTTAAGGCTCAGAAGAGGGAGAAGGACTGGATACTACTTGGCCCGGATAAAGATGCGTCCTACAGTAAGATAATAGAAATTGACCTTTCTGAACTGGAACCATTAATTGCGAAACCTTCAAGCCCTGATAATATCTCTTCAGTAAGAGAGATCGCAGGTAAACCGGTTGATCAGGTCTGTATAGGCAGTTGTAATAATTCCTCTTATGAGGACCTTATGCTCGTTGCTTCGATCCTTAAGGGGAAAAAGGTCCATCCCTCTGTTAGCCTTACAATAAGTCCTGGATCAAGGCAGGTTCTTGAGATGATTGCAAGGAATGGTGTACTTGCTGATCTTATAGATGCAGGTGCAAGGATACTTGAGAATGCATGCGGACCCTGTATAGGGATGGGTCAGGCGCCTCCAACAGGAGGGATTTCTATAAGGACATTTAACAGGAATTTCCCGGGAAGGAGCGGGACAATTAATGACAGGGTTTATCTTGCAAACCCTGCAGTTGCTGCTGCATCTGCAATAGCAGGTGTTATTACAGATCCGAGAGAACTCGGTAAACCGTCTTTGATTTCCATTCCCGATGAATATCTGATTGACGATAGCATGATGATATCTCCTGCAGAGAGACCTGTCGAAGACCCGACCCACAGGGAGGAGGTTGAGGTCATAAGGGGGCCGAATATAAAACCACTACCCCATAGGGGTCCGTTGGAAGAGTCTCTTTCAGGTCAGATACTTATTAAGTTAGGAGACAATATAACAACCGACGATATAATGCCTGCAGGTACAAAGATCCTCCCTCTCAGGTCAAACATCCCCGCCATCTCTGAATATGTCTTCGAGAGGATAGACCATGAATTTATAAAAAGGGCGAAAGAGTCAGGCGGGGGGTTCATCATAGGAGGGGTAAATTATGGACAGGGAAGCAGCAGGGAACACGCAGCCCTTGCACCGATGTATCTCGGTATAAAGGTTTTTTTTGCAAAGTCCTTTGCACGAATTCACAGAAGTAACCTCATAAACTTCGGAATCCTACCACTCACATTTTCAAATGAGAAAGATTACAACCTTATCGAACAGGGAGACAGAATAAACCTTCCATCAGTAAAAAGGGAATTTTCCGAAGGCTCTCCGATAACTGTCCAGAACATCACAAAGGGTAAAACCCTGAAGATGGTCAATAGATTTACTGAAAGAGAACGAAAGATCCTCCTTGCAGGCGGACTACTGAATCTGTATAGATAAATCTTAAATCCTCACGAAAACCAGGCCTGCGAACCACTTAAATTTCTTGACATTTCTGGCATGTTAATATTATAATTCTTTAAAACTTAACAAATCTGTTAATAATTATGGAACGAGAAATAGCAGAGAATCAGGCCAGTAATCTAAAGATCGATATTATGCAGGTTGTCAGGGAATTCTGGGAGATCGTGATGCTGAAGGGGCTTTTTGAATCTCCTGAAGGAAAGTTCCTTATTTTTAAAGGTGGAACTACCCTAAGGCTTGTTTATGGCTCACCAAGGTTCTCTGAAGACCTCGACTTTCTACTTTCAGAGGATACCCTAAAGGGGAAATTCAAACCTCTTATCAAAAGGATTATTTTCCCATATCCGGAGCTTACAATAACAGACCTGGAAGAAAAATATTATACATACCTTGGAGAGATCAAAGTTACTCAGGACTATCTGTCGCTTCCCTTCCGGATAAAGATTGAGATATCCAAAAGGCGTGAAAGGGGTTATAAGTCTGATCTCTCACTAATTACATCACCTGTCTCAATTATACAGTGTCTCGGGAGGGTGGCTACTCTCGAACAGTTTTACAGGGATAAGCTTTCATGTATAAAAGAAAGGGCAAAACCAAAGGATATTTTTGATTTATGGTATATATGCCAGAAACTTAAAAAACCATATGAACCCGAGAAGATCACAATTTCAAAAAAAGAACTTATACGGGATTTAAGAAAGTACCTCCCTAAGGATTTCTGGTCTGTGATAGATAGACTGAAGGCATGAAGGCGATAGAACTTATAAAGGGTCTGGAACGGCTTAACAGTCCCTTTTATTCCATCTCTGATATAGAGAAGATAACCGGGCTTTCAAGGAAGAGTCTTTATGTAACGATTAAACGCCTTGTTGATAGAGGGATTTTAGAAAGAATAGGCGCAGGTATTTATCGCCCCTTTACAGCAAAGGCACAAATAGAAAAGATTGCAGCATCCCTTTACATGCCGAACTACCTTTCTTTTGAATCGGTGCTGTCAAGATATGGCATCCTTACACTCATACCCTACACGATAACCTTTGCCACTACAAGAAAGACAAAGAGGTTTACGATAGAAGGGAGGGATATAGAATTCAGGCAGATTAAGAAAGACCTCTTCTGGGGCTATGAGATGAAGGGTGGGATCTATATTGCGAAACCTGAAAAGGCATTTCTTGACCTTCTCTATCTTGTGTCAAGGGGAATTGGGTCATTAGATTTAGATGAACTCTACATAAAGAGGATTTCAATGGTCGCACTGAAAGAATTCTCAAAGAGGTTCCCGAAGTATACACAAAAATATTTAAACAGGATTATCAGTCAAAAAAGACAGCTATAGATTCTTTTATTGACCGTATAAGATTATGGATATAAAATTAGGTCCTGTGATTGAATAAACTTTGTAGAAGGCTCTATGAAGACATGGACCATCCAGGCGGCAAATTAAGGGAACTCGGAGCGGAATCACTCACAGATGCCGAACTTTTGGCAATACCTATCTCTACAGGCACAAAAGGCAAGACAGCATATGTATGCGGTTATAGAAAAGAATAAGTTGCATATATCAATTGCTAAGTTCTACAGCATGGACTGGTATGGTAAGGACTGGCTTGATTCTGGGAAGGAAAAGTTTAACTTCGACTATGGATATCTTGAGATAGATGTCCATAAAAACGGGAAAAAGTATCTGACCGGTTTTGTTATTGATCCGAGGGTATTTATTATTGACTATCTGAAAACGCGCTATAAGAAGACCTTGAATCTTCCAAAAAGGATTGAGTCCGTTTCGATAGATTCATGCGAGCGCACAGAACTATTTTCAGTAGATTTTCTTAAGACAACTGGTTTTGTTATTGATGGAATGGAAAAGGATTTAATATTTCCTATGTTTGTGAAACAGAAAGGGCAGATAAAAGTGCAGGGGTTTGAGGTTCTTTATCCTATTTCTGTAATTAAATTCCTTGTTAAGAGATTTAAATACAAAGGAACCACGTTTGTCAGAGAAGGAGAGGATGTTTACGACCTGAAGACCAGAAGGAAATGGAAGATTCTAAAAAGGAAAATAAAAGCTGGTTCAAAGAGATAAATTAGAACCTAAAATCTCGGCAAAAATAGAAAATAATGATACTCGGCAACTGCTCTAACAAGAGTTCTTATGAATATACAGAGGAAGAAGTAAATAAGATTTTTTCAGAGATCGATAAGCAATTAAAACTCACAAAGGCGAAGTTTCTCTACGAGTCGTAGACTGGGTGGGAAGAGGGAGAGGTTTAAGCTGTAAAAATGTTGACAGAATTATAGCTATATTGTAGACTTATTGTAGGACAAGAAGTGGATGGAGGTGAAAAAATGAAATTTGTAACGGTGAGAGATTTTAGAATAAGACCAGGCAGTGTTTGGGATAGCCTTGAAAAGAACAAGGAAGTGGTAATTACATCAAATGGCAAACCTATAGCGCTTTTAACTGGTGTGAGTGACGTTGCTCTTGATGATGCATTAATGGCTCTCCGCCGTGCAAAGGCAGAACTTGCTGTATCAAGGATGCGTAAAGCTGCTATTCAGAAAGGGCTGTCTAAGTTTACCACAAAGGAGATTGAAACAGAGATCACTGCTACAAGAAAGATGAGGAAATAGTGTTAATAGTTCTGGACACCAACATCCTGGTTTCAGCACTTATAACACCCTTTGGAAATGCAGCGAGAATCCTTGATATGGTTTTACTTGGAGAACTACAGATACTCTATGATGACAGGATTTTTTTTGAATACCGTGAGGTTCTTTTAAGACCAAAATTCGGCTTTGAAGAAAAGGATGTTAATGATCTTTTAGATTTTTTTGAAGCACAAGGTATAAAAATAATTTCCATTCCCATCAATGAACCGCTTATAGATGAAGATGATATCCCATTTGTTGAGGTGGCTTTGAACGGCTCTGCAAAGGTTTTGATTACAGGCAATAAGCGTCATTTTAAGGGGAAATATACAAAAAGACTTAAAATCATGATACCCGATGAGTTTTTGAAATTCTGGAAACAAACTAAAGAGTAAATATAGCATTTTTTGAAATTGAAAAACAACTAAATTTACTAAGGCTAATTTTCTGGCAGGGAAAAGGGAGAGTTGAGGGTAAATGAAGTTTTTAAGAAGATTTTATGAAAACGTGGACACATCCAGGGGGTAAACTTAGGGAACATGGGGCTGAATCACTAACAGATGCTGAACTTTTATCTATTCTTATTTCCACAGGCACAAAAGGAAAATCAGCCGAGAAAATAGCTGAAGAAATCCTCGATAAATTCGGGTCATTCAAAGGCATGGCAAATCAGCCGCTGGAGAAATTTCTTGAGTTTAAAGGGCTCGGGGATGTAAAGATTATCAGGATCGCCGCTGCCTTTGAGATTGCAAGAAGGATTGTTAATCAGGTTTTAAAGGAAAAGGATGAATGAATTTAACTGACTATAATGGAAACATTATACGCCTGACGGAGGAAAGGCTCGCCCATATAAAAGAGCATCCTGAGATGGTCATACATACTGAAAAAATAAACGAGACTCTTTCAAGTCCTGATATTGTTGTTAAATCAAGAACCGATGAAAAAGTGAGGTTATGTTCCAGATATTATGAGAATCTTTCTATAGGGAATAAATATCTTTGCATTGTGGTAAAATATAAAGAGGCTGATGCCTTTATTGTCACAGCCTATTTTACAGATAGCATTAAAAAAGGAGATGTGATATGGAGAAAGTAAAAGTATGGTATGACCCTGAAGGAGATTATCTTGAGGTTATGTTCGAAAAGAAGGAAGGTTACTTCAAAGAAACAGAATCTGACCAGATAATGGAAAAGGTTGATATGGAAGGCAATGTTATTGGGTTCTCGATACTAAAAGTAAGTTCTCTTAAAGATCATCCCATAGAGGTATCTCTTACAGGTAAAAAATAACAATAAAGGCCTTTGAGATTTCAAGAAGAATCAGCAAATATTGGGTGGAGGTGGATAAATGAAGGTCATATTTGATCCAGAAACTGATACGCTAAGCCTTATCTTTAGAGAAGACCAGATAGCTGAAAGCGATGAAGTAAGAGAGGGCATGATTATAGATTACAGTAAGGACGGAAAAATTGTATCCATGGAAATCCTCGATGCCTCAGAACAGATATCAGACCCTCAGGAGATAGTTTACGAGCTCAAAAGTAAAGAAAAAGTTGTTGCTTAAGATTATCAGAATTGCAGCAGCATTTGAGATTGCAAGAAGAATTGTTAATCAGGTGGTAAAGGAATATAATAAAGAATAAAAAGGAGGGGTATATGCCTGAAGTAGCCATAAAACTATCCAAAGAAAATTTAGTGCAAGGGCTTTCAACCCTTTCATTTAAGGAAATAAAAGATATAATGGACTCCTTGATCCAACAAAAACTATTTTATCCTCCGACTGCAAAAAGCATATATAAGAAAGCCTCGGAAATTACAAAAAGTAAAAAGCTTCCATCGAAGGTTGCAGAAGAGGCTGTTAAGTGGGCAAGGGCGAAAAAGTAGTAATTGATACAAATATTTTCATTTCAGCTTTTGGATGGGGTGGCAAGCCTTTAAAAATCATCGGGTTATTAGAAAAAGGTGTTATAAGAAATTGTATTTCTTCAGAGATACTCGCCGAGCTTAGTCGTTCTGTTTCTTATCCAAAACTTGAATTCCCTCAAGAGATTCAGACAAACATTTTAGAATTTGTTCTTGCATATTCTGATATTTACGCCTATAAAAAATATCTTAAAGTTACAAATGATCCAGAAGATAACAAGTTCATTGAATGTGCCCTATCCGCTAATGCAAAATTTGTAATCACAGGTGATAAGAGTTTGCTGTCTGTGAAGAAATACAAAGATATTGAAATTATTACTCCAGAAGATTTTATTAAGGAAAGAAAACTATAGATGAAGAAGACTAAACTCACCGAAAAGCCTTCAAGAATACCTGACATCTCAGAGCAGAACATATCTCAGAAATTTAAAGAATACATAGAGCAAATCTCACAGTTAAATACCGAACCTGCTAAAGCCCAGAGGTTTCTTATCTTATTAAAAGACATCTTTGAGAATGTTGATGCCGGATTTGTTGAGGACTATCTTCATGGTGTTGAAAAGTATGTAAGCATAAAGCAGAAGGATATTATCCTGAGAGGCAAGATCGATGCCCTTTACGGCAATCTGATAATAGAATTCGAGAAGGATTTAAGAAAAAGCCTGAATGAAGCAGCGCAACAATTAAAACGCTATACATCCTATCTTATACAGGCAGGAGAGAAGGCAAGCTACTTATGCCTTGCGACAGACGGGATTTTATTTTATGCCTATTTGCCCAAGATAAAAACCAATAATGAGGTCGAGCTTGAGGAGATAGAAAAGATAGATTTAACAAAGATAGAACCATATCAAGCGTATTTCTGGCTTGACAGATATTTCTTCAGAAAAACGCAGCTTCATCCTAAGACCGAAGAA
The DNA here is from genome assembly GCA_919902995.1 of Thermodesulfovibrionia bacterium. Lineage (GTDB taxonomy): Bacteria > Nitrospirota > Thermodesulfovibrionia > JACRGW01 > JACRGW01 > JACRGW01. The sequence goes on along the minus strand of CAKKSD010000010.1, from coordinate 13,487 downwards.
ATAGTCAGGGACTTCGGAATAAAAAGCCCTGCCTTCAGATATAGCCTTAATGTCTTTAAAGGAACATGGAATAATCTAAAGGACAGAAGCGATTTTAAGGTCATATACGATAACTGGCAAAAGTATCTGAGGATTACCTACGGAAGTCTTGTCGCAGATGAAGAACTTTTTCTCAGACATTCCTACCTTGCAGTATTTACAAAGCTCATTGTCTATATGCGTCTTTCGGAAAACAGCGCGGTTCCCTCTTCAGAAATAATTATTAAAATCCTTGAGGGCGAATTCTTCATCGAGCAGGGGATTGACAACTTCCTCGAAGAGGACTTCTTTTCATGGATTGTAAGAGAGCAAACCAAAGAGACAGGACTTGATATTTCGAGAAAACTGATTAACCAGCTCGCAAATTACAACCTGAGAGAACTTTCAGAAGACATCCTGAAATCCCTTTATCAGGAACTTGTTGACCCTGAAACAAGACATGACCTCGGAGAATACTATACACCTGACTGGCTTGCGCAGAGGATGGTGGAGCATATTCTAAAGGACGATCCCTCCGTTTCTGTCCTCGATCCTTCCTGCGGTTCGGGGACATTCCTTTACATGGCCATAAGATTTAAAAGGCATGCACTTGGAACAAAAAAGTTATCTCCAACGAGTCAAAAGACAGAATTCTATGAAACTCAGGAAACCCTTGAACATATAATCAATAACGTTGTAGGCATTGACATTCATCCCCTTGCTGTAATCACTGCAAAGACCAATTATCTCCTTGCCCTCGGAGACCTTATTAAAAAAAGAGGCACGAAGAGGGTTCAGATCCCTGTGTATCTTGCAGACTCCATAAACCCGCCTGAAGAGAAGATGGAGCATAGTTTGCTGACCCGTGTTCCAAGTTATCATACAAAAATTGCTGAAAAGGATGTATATATCCCTGACACTATAATCAATGACCCTTCAACATACGACTCCGTTATAGACACTACAAAAGAATTTGCAAAACATTTTGCAGGCAAGGGGGGAACGACCCTTGAAACTTATGAAAACTTTTTGAGACAGCATATTCCGGAGGTCAGCGACAAAAATACTATTGATATGCTCTTCTACACAGCGATTGCGATGAAAGAGCTTATTGAGGAAGAAAAGGACAGCATCTGGGCATATATTATGAAAAATATGTACAAGCCATTATTCCTCAAAGAGAGGTTTGACGTCATCATCGGCAATCCGCCGTGGCTTAGTTATCGTTATGTTGATAAAAGCGAATACCAGAAGTTTCTGAAGGAAATGATTGTGAATACATACAAACTCCTCAGCGGCGTATCTGCAGGCGAAAAGATGAAGGTTAAGGCTGAGTTGATTACCCATATGGAGCTTGCAACATTGTTTTATCTGCGAACCGCGGACCTCTACCTCAAGAATGGAGGAATGATTGCGTTCATAATGCCGAGGAGTATATTTACTGCGGATCAGCACCATACCTTTAGAAGCCAGCAGTATCCGCTAAAACTTGGATTTACCGAGATATGGGATATAGAGAAGGTCAAGCCCTTATTCAATGTCCCGACATCTGTTTTTATCGCAAAGAAAGGGATTGGCACGGTTTCGCCATATAAGGCTGAATTTATATCAGGGATTCTTGAAAGTAAAAATACGGGACTTATCGAGGCGGAAGAATCTTTAAAAGTTGACGAAGGGAATCTATATGTAAGCATTAAAGGCGAGAGGAGTTTTCTCTCACAATCCGAAGAAGGAAATATTGGAATACAGCGGAGTCCCTATCATACAGCGTTCAAACAAGGCGCTACAATCGTCCCTCGCAATTTCTGGTTCGTGGATATAAAATCCCATTCGATGTTCGGGATTAACCCATCAACGCCTTATGTCGAGACATCAGAGGCTTCTGAAAAGACTGCGAAAGAAACCTACAAAGGAATATCTTTGAAGGGAAATATTGAGAAGGAATTTCTTTATGCAACCCTCCTTTCGACTGATATAGTGCCATTCGGCTATCTTGATTTCAGGGTTGTTGTGCTCCCCTTAGTTGATCTAAAATGTCACCCTGAACTTGGTTCAGGGTCTCAAGAGATGCTGAAACGAGTTCAGCATGACAAATCAGGGGAATACCTTATCATAAAAGAATCTAAGGCAAGCAAAAAAGGTTTCGTCCATCTCTCAAAATGGCTCCATAAGGCACAGAAATTGTGGGAAGAGAAAAGAGGAGAGAAGGCGGAAAGCATGGATGCCGTTGACTGGCTTGATTACAGGCATAAGTTGACAGAGCAAAGGCAGGCTAAATATAAGGTTTTATACCCAACATCAGCAACATATTTGTGTGGGTGTGTGGTCGAAAGAAAGGAAATAAAAATAGAGATTGAAGATCAGGAATTTGAGCTTCAGGAGTTTGTGTCTGATTATACCGAGTACTATTATGAGACAAATAAAAAGCCTGAGGCTTATTATCTTTGTTCGATCCTCAACTCTCCTACAATTGATGAACGCTTAAAACCAATGCAAGCCAGAGGGCTTTTTGGACCAAGGCATATCGTTAAAAAAGTCTGGGAACTCCCAATCCCCGAATTCGACTCATCAAATAAAGACCATATCGAACTTGCAAGACTCAGCGAAGAATGCACAAAGAAGGTTTCAAAGCTCCTCTCAAAAGGCACTCCCACAAAAACTTGTGCTGAACTCGTTTCAGCATCCATCGGCAATCTGAGAAAAATGATAAAGGCTGAACTGCAAGAGGAGATTAAAGAGATTGATGGGATAGTGAGGGGGATTTTAAAGACGTAATTCGATCCTCAATCCTCTCCCCTTGCGGGAGAGGGCGGGGGTGAGGGGGGAATTTTAGATAGTTAATATTTAAGGGAATAATCCTCGGAGGTATTTAATTGCCCTGCTGTAAGGCTGAAGAATATAAGTGGTGTAGAGATCTTTCTGTTGTTGGTTACAAAGATGTAGAAGACAATGAGTATTGTATCTTTCATGCACCTAAAGGAGAAAAGGGTATAACACTCCAAGATTTTAATAAACTCATTTTTGAAAGAATTGATGAAGCAAATAAAGAGAGTAAATCCTGTAATTTATCAGGTACAGTTTTTGAAGGAGATATAACCTTTGATCTAGGCAAAGACAATCTTCTACTTGGTCTTAACTTTTCATCGTCTACATTCAGCGGACGAGCATGGTTCATAGGTACTTTGAGCGATGATACAGACTTTTCAAGAGCTATGTTCGACAGTGAGGCATTTTTCCTAGTCACATTTCTGGGGAATGCATCCTTTTTTTCAGCCATATTTCGTAAATATGCAAACTTTTCAGAAGCTAAATTTAACAAAAATACGGTCTTCGCATATGCCACCTTTAACGAAAAAGCAAGCTTTTTAAAGTCAATATTCAACAAAGAGGCAGACTTCTTAGGGGCTACATTTAACCAATTGGCAGATTTCTCTAAGGCCAAATTCTTTAAAAAGGCAAATTTTTCATCTGATGGACACCAGGCTATATTTAATGGAAAGGCGAATTTTTCAAAAGCAGAGTTTTGCGAAGAGGCAGAATTTCCATGGGCTGAATTCATCGAAAAGACAGACTTCTCAGACGCTAAATTCTTTAGGAGAGTAAATTTCTTTAATGTTAAATTCAAAGAAGAGGCAGACTTTGCATGGACTATATTTGGTGGAGAAGCACACTTCCGGCATGCTACATTCGTCAAAGAAGCAAACTTTTTTAAGAGCGAATTTGTTAATGATGGAGAATTTACAATTCTCGATATAGAAAAGGAGATCAGATTTGAAGGAGCCAATCTCGAAGCAATCTCCTTCTTGGATTCCGATTTAAGAAAATTTGATTTTATAAACTGCAAGTGGCCTCCTAAGAAAGATGGGCGAAAAGTTTTATATGATGAAATTGAACTTTTCAAAAATAAAAAGGATAAGGATTTTAAGACTAAAATCGAAAAAGTAGAAACCCTTTATCGACAGCTTAAACAAAAATGCAAAGAGGACCACAACGAATATGAAGTCTCTAACTGGCATTATGGCGAAAAGGAAATGCAAAGAAAAGGAAGCAGTTGGAAAAACTTCTCATTTTATCTCTTAAATCTTTATTGGGTTTCGAGCGGTTACGGTGAAAGACCTTTAAGAGCGGGAATCGTACTCGTTTTACTGATAATTGCTATATCTGTTATTTTAGGCTTAACAGGAATAAAATCTTTATATACTGATGATGTCATTAAAATTCGAGAGTTGTCTGAAATCTGGAACTTGGACTACTTAAAAGCTACGTTGCAGTATACTACTTTTGAACCAAAGCCTGATTTTATTCCTTCAAATTGGTTCTTAAAGATCGCTGCTAAGTTGCTTATTCCCCTACAAGCCGCCCTCTTTGCCCTTGCTGTAAGGAACAGGTTCAGAAGGTGAACAATAATAGAATAGATAATTTCAGATAAAGAGCAAGAGCAGAAATAAATTTTACATTTCTATTGATTTTTAAAAATATGGCTGTTAAAGTGTGAGAAAATAAATCTGTTATAATAAAACATCTTTGAAAAGGAGCATAAAATGGAATGGCATTCTGAAAAACTAATAGTTGGAATACGGCATAAAAGATTATTTAGAGTTTCTGATTTTCTTGGAGAAATTGTTGATAAACTTGCCCCATTACAGGGCTATGGCCCATTTCCTGGTAATTGTTTCGAGCGTATTGGAAGGCCTGATAATATGTCAATAATTCTTTACGATAAAGAAAACACTATTTCTGTTAATTGTAATATAGACGGAGTAATTTTAACCTGTGATATGGACGCAGAACCCAAATTAACCATTGAAGATATTACAAAAATGTTTTTACAGATAGTTAACATAATACTTCCATTGACAGGCGGTTCTGAAAGTATTAATAGAATAGGTATAATTAACCAATTTCTTTTTCAAGGTTATGAGAACGCAGCCAAGACTATTTTTACAAATCTATTAAACCTTGATCTAAAAGGTATCCCGGATAATTTAGTTCTGAGACTTGCTCTTAAAAACCCTGCTATTGAGGCAATAGTCAATCCAGAAGAAAAACAAGACTATAAAAATGTGATTATTCAAATTAACTCGGATAAAACTGAAGAAGGAGAAACAAAACCACCTGACAGGATTAGATTAATTGTTGACTACCAAATATATTATGAACCTCAGAGAACTTTAAAAAACGTTTTAATCGAAAACCATTTTAACGAAACTATTGAATATTGGGATACGCATCTTAAAAAATCAAATCTTTCTAATCTGGAAGAGGTAAAGAAAATTCATGGGTAGTAAAAGAATAAATCCGCCAAGAAGAAAGACAAAGGAATTAGTGAGGTCAGACTATCGTAAGGGACTTGCTACGAAACAGGTTTCCAGCACTGCAGAAACAGAAATACCGATTATTGAAGCATTAGATGGAACAGATAAAATTCCACCCATCGAACAAGCCCCTCTACAATTAACAAAAGAACCAGTTAAAGAGGGGCAAAAACTAACAAAAACCCACTATATCATAGGCATTGTTGGGGGTATAATAGGAATTTTGATATTCGTAGGTGTTATAGTCTCTAACTATACTTCTTTAAAAGAAGGTCTTAACCATACAAACTCCAATCTCAGAGAACTAAAACAATCAATCAATGAAAGAATCAATAGGCTTGAGGAAAGAATAGATAAATATATTTCTAAAGAAAAATCTAAATAATAGTACATCATTTCATGTGCATCATATTTACATCCTACAATCACAGACTTAATAAATTGCTTTTTGATTCTGGTAATTTGTACTGAAAAAGGGACAGATATATTTCAAGAATCGAGTCATGCCCTGATACCGAGTATTCTGGATAAAGCATTTAAGGGAGAATTATAAGAAAATAAAAGTTTTTTCTCCAAATTTCTGATAAAATAAGACTAAATGCAATCAGTTGTGCTGAGCATGATTCAACAAATCATCAAATCTGCAAAAGAGCAGGATGTTAATATTCCTGCGAAAACGAGACTTATTAAACTTCTTTATTTAATTGAGATAGAATATTACAAACACCATCAGAAACGACTTACAGATTTGAAATGGCAGTTTTACCATTATGGGCCTTATACATCCGAAATCGAGTCGATTCTTGGCTCTCCCGATTTAGATGAAATACCATTCGTCTTAGGTGGCGGTAAACTTGGCAGTCAATACGGCCTTGTAAAAGAAGAGGTTGAAATCTACCTCTCTTCAGATGCAAAAAGACTTATTGATCATGTAGTCAAAGAATGGGGTGATATCGATTTAAATAAATTATTAGACTATGTCTATTTCGAAACAGAGCCTATGAGGGATGCGAAGAGAGGGGAGTTGTTAGATTTTACAAAGATAAAACCCTGGGAGTCTCCTGAAAAAGTTAAAAATGTTCGTATAGACAAAAAGAAATTATCTGCCTTAAAAAATAAATACCTTCCTCATATAAAAAAGATCTCTAAAATAGAACCGACATTTCAGATTACAGATAAAGGGTACCTCGACTGTATAAAAGTGTGGGATGATGAAATATCAAATAACAGGTTGGCAGGACAGGTGACTGTAAGCTTGGAGAATGAAAGAAAGGATGACTCGTAGAGGCTCTGTCGATTTAATATATGACCCTTTTTACGAAATTCTCCAAGATCCTGATGATGATTGGGCTTTTCGCCCTGGTCAACTATTTTATTCTCACATAGCATATCCCGAAACACATCCTCAAATTCTGAAAATGATTAAATATGACCCACGAAATGAAAGAAACACTACATTTGCTATTAGCCCTTATAGCGATGGTGATGAAAAACATTATCCAGTAAAAGAACTTAAACTGCGCGAAGGCGAGCTTTTCTATGTTTATAAGGGCAAACGTAGACTTGTTGTAGTATTAGGTCGTGTAGAGAGTGGTTGGTTTAAAGACAATCCTCAAGAATATTTAATTTGCGCACCTATATTTACTTTTAAACCAGCACATAGCCAGGAAATGATAATAAAAACCCAGGGATTTTTATATCCAAGCTTATTTTATATGCCTCCTGATATAAACGGTTGCCCTGAAGAATCTGCAATAAGGTTTGAAATGATTCAGCCTGTGATTAGAAACTGCTTAGACCCCTTTTTCTGTTATGGCGAAAAGAAACCTGTATGCCTTTCGAAGGAACCATATTGGGTATTACTATGCCATCTGTTAAAATTTGTGAATGGTAAAATTTTAGATCAAGAAACTGAAGAATATATGAAGTGGTATGGTAGTTATTTAATGGAAGGTTTTAAAAGTTAAGAGAGAAAGTCATGAAATATAAACTACTGGATTGTGTAGTCTTGATACACGATTTACCTGATTTTGGATTGCGTTCTGGGGATTTAGGGACTGTTGTAGAGGTTTACGAGCCTGACGGTCTTGAGGTCGAGTTTGTGAAGGCCTCAGGAGAAACGCTTGCAGTTGTTACAATATCTGATAAAGAAGTCAGACCTGTTGAGCCAGCAGATATAATTTCAGTCAGATCTTTAACTCACGCAGCGTGAAAGCTGGTTAATAATGCCCTCAGAGAATTAATCGACCAGATAATCTCAGACCACATCTCCTCTCTACGAGCCATCGGCCATCACAAGCCAGAAATTGCAGCAGAAGATTTCGCAGAAATTGCAGGGGGAGGAGTTGTTTGAATGAATAAAAAAGACCTTACGCCCTGCTACCGGGCATTCCCAATGGGTCATAGACTCGACAAGGCGGTTAAGGGAGAGTTGTAGATATATTTTAATTTTGAAACCAGCTTATTTGATGTTAGAATAGGAACGAGGAGGTGGAACAATGTTTAAAACCTTAGACAGGATTACAATTGACCCAGAAGTGTTTCAAGGGCAGCCGTGCATCCTCTATGAGTCGTAGACCGGATAAGGTGTTTAAGGAAAATCTTTGCTTTCCCTTCTGATAGCAGGTAAAATAAGGGTCAAAGACCTTGAGATAGAAGAGAGGGGTAAAAAATGAATGCAATTGAAATACTGAAAAGACAAGAAGGCGCCATAAAGAAAAAATATGGTGTAAAAAAGATAGGTATTTTCGGTTCCTTTGCAAGAGGTGAGGGGAAAAAGGGAAGCGATATTGATGTTCTTATCGAGTTGGAAGATGGATATGAGACCTTCGACAATTATATGGACCTCAAGTATTTCCTTGAAGACTTATTTGGGAGAAAAGTGGATTTAGTAACCGTTGAGGCACTCAAACCTCAGTTAAAAGATGATATCTTACAGGAAGTAGTCTATGCGTAGGACTTATCTACTTTATCTTGAGGATATTCTGGAATCTGCAAAAAACATTCAGGGCTATGTGGGCAATCTTACCTTTGAGGAGCTTAAAAAGGATAGAATGAGGATAGATGCCACTTTGAGAAATCTTGAAATAATAGGAGAGGCATCAAGCAAAATACCACAGGAGATAAAGGACAAATATCCTTTTATTGAATGGAGGAAAATATCTGATTTCAGGAATGTTCTTATCCATGAATATTTTGGAATAAACCATAAGATTATGTGGGATATTATCAAAAATAAGCTCCCCGATTTACTAAGAGACATAAAAACGATAACTGATAGCGAGCCATGACAATTAGGATAAGGTACAGATTTTCAACTCCATCACAAGCCAGAAATTGCAACAAAAGATATTACAGAAATTGCAGGGGGAGTTGTTTGTATGAATAGCGATTAATGACATAAAAACCAGGAAGGTTGCGTTATCTATATTATAGAAACATCATAAGATAAAATAAAAATCTCTTCTTGCTGGAATCGATCTTTTAAAATAGTCTTATACTTCTTCCAAAAATCATCATCTTCAGATCCAGTGAAGACTCGGAAAATTCGTATTTCATCTCTAACTATTTCTTCTTTAAATCTCCACCAACCTTCTATTGTTGCACCTTGACTTGGTAATACTGATAGTCCTCCGAATCTATCTATAAGTTCTTTTCTAGTTTGATCAAATTTTGATGGTTCAATTTCTCTATCATCGTTATATCTTAAAGGAAGATAAATATCGTATACTTTCACTCAATTGTTTTCTCTGACAACCTAAGAATCAACTATTTCGTAAGTTATTCGATAGCTATCAAGGATACGAAGGTTACCTTCAGGGATGATGTAAGTGTTATCAGGCAAACAAAAAACATTACCAGCTAACATTAGCAAGTAAAACCCAATAACATTATTATAGGACTTGAGTTTTATTTTAACTAAAACGGGTGCCTCTTTAATTTCAATCCTTTTTTCACCGGTAGTTTCATATAATCTGGCTGTAGCTAATCCTGCAGTGCTTACATGCATTTTAAGCCTCCTTTATTAAAAACTTTCTCTTACCCAACCTTCACTTATCGTTCTTTCTTGAACCCCCGTCATTGGTATAGGCATACCTGGCTGTGAGACTTGTACCTTTTTAATCTCTCTTTCAGTAATAAAGACATCAGTTATAAATTCGGATTCTATCACGGCTCTATTAAAACGCCCAATTTTTTGTTCTTCATTTCCCAAAAAAGTATCTGGATTATATGATATATTTAATTCTAACATATTTTCATATGCCTTATATAGATGCCAGATTTTATTTTCTAATTCTGGTTTTACATCAATGACTTTCAATTTAATAGTGTTTTTTGCTTCTTTTCTGCCAATTAAATAATCATGAGAATATAACTCTTTTGTTAAAGTAGAAATAATTTTACCAATTTTCTTTTCTTGAGCCTTAGGCATATGAAAGCCTAAAAGTTTTTCTGTCAATAACTTTATTTGTTCTCTTGCACGGAATACACTCCCTAATGCAAGAGGATGGACTTTCTCTGAAAGAATCTTAAAAACTTCTGCAATAGATGGCTCATCTTTTAATTCAGCCTCTTTCTTAGCAAGACTTAAATAAGCAATAACATCCTCAACGCTGACCGGCAAGAGATTTACTCCCCCTGGCTGTTGTATCCCAGGAGCTACAGGATTATAGGGAGAAGTTATTGAGGGGTCAACAGGGCTCAATTGACCAGGTTTACACATAATTATTTCATTCGCACCCAAAGCAATTAATGTAGCTGTACTATGAGCTTTAAATGGAATAATGACTGAAAATTTATCACAAAATTCACGGATAAGATTTACTAACCCCCAACCTGCTATAGTAATACCACCTGTACTATATAAAAAAAGATCTATTGATTTGGTCTTTCCAACCTTGGACAGGTGTTCGTAAAGCAATGGAAAGACATCTGGAGCAATGCGAGTTTCAAATCCTCGCCGATCACCTGTTAGATAACATAAAACTCGCGAACCTCGGTCTTTTCCAATTTCTTTAATAAGTTGTATTCTTGTTTCCCTATTCATATAGTCTCATCCAATTGCGGTATGGTCAAATTTTAGCTATTTGTATTAGTATTGTCAAGAAAAGAGTGTTTTAAATAAGTAGCAAAACATTAGAGGGGTAGGCGTAATTGTATTCCTTATTGGTCGTAGACTTGATAAGGCATTTAGGGGATAATTGTAATCAGGAAAGCGTAACTCCTTTAAATATAAAGCCCTTTACAACGTTCCACAAATATGCTACTTATAATAAGCATAATTGGGAAGAAGGGGAATTATATTTGAAATACAAAGAGTTACTATGATATGAAAGTAAAAAGACCTTTTACCCTGATGCCGAGCATTCCCTACGAGCCATCGGCCATTACAAGCCAGAAATTACAGGGGGAATTGTTCGGGTAAGGAGGGACAATGCACAAGTTTGATCCAAAGAATATTGATATACTTATAAGTGAAGAGAGAAAAAGGGAACTTGACCCATTCAGGTATCTTAATGAAAAGGGGCTAAGGAAGGAGATGGTCTTTGCTGATATAGGATGCGGTCCAGGTTTTTTGGTATTCCCTGCTTCTGAGATTGTAGGTAGGGATGGAAAGGTCTATGCCCTTGATACACAGCAGGAGATGCTAAATGAACTAAAAAAAGGAATCCCTCAAAGAATGTTGTTATCTTAAGATCAGAGGAGACCCATCTCCCTGTAGATAGTGCTACTGTTGACATAGCCATTATGGCATTTGTCCTGCACGAGGTGCATCACCCTGTAGGTTTTTTGATGGAGGTAAAGAGGATACTAAAGCCCTTTGGAAGGCTTATCGTTATTGACTGGGAAAAGAAGGTAGAGGAAAAGGGGCCTCCCTTTGAAGAAAGACTTCCAAGGGAAAAGGCAGAAGAGGTTTTTAAGAAGGCAGGATTTGAAAAGATTGAGACCAACAACCTCAACCTTTCACATTATGAGGTTATAGGAGAAAAGGGCAATATATAATTAAACATTTCGAATTATAATTTTCTTATCATCTTCCTAAAATTCCCTTGAAAATACTGAGAGATAAAATTATAATCTATCAGAATCATTAATCCTCGGGATCGAGAAAATCGCCGAACTTATTTAACAAGGGGGTTATATCCATGAGAATAAAAACCTTTTTCGAAAACAGAAGTCTTAAGACAAAACTTCTCCTTATGATGCTCTTTCTGAGCTTTCTTTCCCTCGGGGTCTTATTCGTTTTATATACAAGGAGCGAAAGGACTCTGATAGAAAAAGTTGAGAAACATACCCTCGACCTCTCAACCGCCATCCAGATAAGCGTGGAAGAACTCACAACAGAGGGTAAAACCGATGAGGAAAGGCTGATCGAATATTTTAAAAGGCTTAACACAAAAGGGGTCAGGGAGGTATCCATTATAAGTAACGAAGAAGAGATAATAGCGAGTTCTAATCCAAGAAGGATTGGAATGAGACTCGACCAGAGGCATAAGGACTATATGATTACAGCTACGCTCGGTGAAAACACAGCCCTTTCTGATAAACTGAAGACCTATAACATTATCATGCCTGTGGTTGTAGGTAACGAGCAGTGGGGCTACATCCATATAAATATGCGCCTCGATGACTTCAGTAAACTACTTAAATCAAACTACCTGAAGAGGTTCCTTGCTACCCTCCTTGTCTTCGGTATAGGGATAGGGGTGGCTTTATTCCTGTCAGACAGATATACCCAGCCTATCCAGCAGGTTGTGAATGCAGCCAATAAGGTCGCCTCGGGAGATCTCTCAAATACACTTCCTGCAGACAGGAAAGATGAGATCGGAAATCTTATGAGGACTTTTAATGAAATGGTAGAAAGACTGAGAACGAACAGGGAACTCGAAGAGAGGCTCATAAGGGCAGAACACCTCTCAAAGGTAGGACAGCTTGCATCAGGCATAGCCCATGAGATAAGAAATCCCCTTAACATGATAAACCTGAGCATCGACCATATGAAGGAGAAGTTCCTTCCTGAGGGTTCAGGGAAAAGAAAGGGTTTTGTTGAGCTTGTCTCAAGAATCAAAGAGGAGATCCACAGACTTAACAGGTTGACAGGGAATTTCCTTGACTACAGTAAACCTCTAAGACTTAACATGACAGAAACAGATATTAAGAAGGTAATAGATGATACTGTATCTTTAATCGAGAGGATGGCAGAGGGACAGAGGGTTAGCATAAAGAGGGACTTTATCGACGGGATTCCTAAGATCTATATTGACCGTGAGCAGATAAAGGAATGTTTTATGAATATTCTCCTTAATTCCTTTCAGGCAATGCCTGATGGTGGAGAGATAAATATAAGGGCTTTCGCAGAGGACTCAAAATTCGTAGAGATAACAATTTCTGATACAGGCATCGGTATTCCTGAAGAAAATATGGATAAGATCTTTGAGCCCTATTTCACTACAAAAAGGCTTGGCATCGGTTTGGGTCTTGCACTCACGAAGAGGATAGTAGAAGAACATTCAGGGAGGATTGAGGTAGAAAGCAATGGAGTCGGAACCTCGGTGAAGATTATGCTTCCAGTAGTCCAGATGCACGATATAAAGCATGATGCAGGATACCCGATACAAGATTCCTCATCAGGCATCTGACATCTGGCATCAGGTAGCGTGAATTGAACATCAGACATCAGACATCAGACATCAGACATTATGAACATCAAAGGCAATATCTTGGTAGTTGATGACGAAAGGCCCCAGAGGGAAATCCTGAAGACTATACTTGAGGACGAGGGTTATGTGGTACATACTGCCGGAAGCGGGAGAGATGCCCTTGAGCTATTCAGGAACACAACCCCTGATCTTATCCTTACAGACCTGAAGATGCCTGATATAGACGGTATGAACCTCCTTAATTCTTTCACCAGGGGTCCCAATTCTTCTCCTGTAATCATAATGACTGCTTACGGGACTATCAACTCTGCTGTAGAGGCAATGAAAAACGGTGCCTTTGATTACCTTACTAAACCCCTCGAAAAAGATGAACTGCTTATAACAGTAAAAAGGGCCTTTGAAAAATTAAACCTCGAGAAAGAGAACAGGATACTTAGACAGGAACTTGAAGAGAGGTTCAGGATTGAAGGCATTGTAGGAAGCCACGGCAGTA
>CAKKSD010000009.1 GCA_919902995.1 Thermodesulfovibrionia bacterium | reverse complement strand
AGAGTGCTGAAGAGTCGGTTAAACAGGCAGCAGCGGAATGCAAAAAGATATTCGAGAAATGGAGGGCACAGGGACTTGTTGGGAAGAAGAAATAAAGAATGGCAGTGGTTGAACTTATAGGCATTAAGAAATACTTTGGACATGTTAAAGCTGTTGATGGTATAGATTTAGAGATTAAAGATGGTGAATTTTTAGCCCTCCTCGGTCCTTCCGGAAGTGGAAAGACAACCCTAATGCGGCTCATTGCAGGACTGGAAAGCAGCACGGAAGGAAAGATAATCATAAATGGAGAGATCGTTAATGAGGTCCCCCCACGGGCAAGGGGGATAGCTATGGTATTTCAGAGCTACGCTCTGTATCCACATAAAACTATATTTAAAAACATAGCCTTTCCCCTCGTGGTGGAAGGATTAAATAAGGAAGAGATAAAAAAGAAAGTACTGTGGGCGGCAGGACTTCTTGGTATTGGACATCTCCTTGACAGGATGCCATCGCAGGTCTCTGGAGGTGAAAAGCAGAGGGTGGCAATAGCAAGGGCACTTGTTAGAAGACCTAAGGTATTACTGATGGATGAGCCACTCTCCAATCTTGATGCTAAGGTAAGACATACTGCAAGGGAAGAATTGAAGCTTTTTCAGAGGGAGATTGCCGTTACTACTGTATATGTAACCCATGACCAGGCAGAGGCAATGGGACTCGGAGACAGGATTGCTGTGATGAATGAGGGAATAATCAGGCAGATCGGAACTCCAGAGGAAATCTATCATGAACCTGTCAATACCTTTGTTGCCGGATTCGTAGGAATTCCGCCAATGAACTTTATTGAACAGGATAGTGTCATTATCGGCTTCAGACCTGAGACATTTCTCCCCACAGAACTTATCCCAGACAAAGACCTTATGAGATTGAGGTTCAGGGTTGAAAGGGTGGAAAATTTAGGCTCTCACAGGCTTGTCTATGGAACAATTGGAGATGCTAAGGTAATATCCAATCTCTCTTTGCCGTACTCCATAAGAGAGGGAGAAGAATACGATTTCTCTGTTCGTTTGAAAGACATAAGATACTTTGATAAAGAAAAGGGCGTGAGGATTAAAAGATGAAGGGGAGATACATCTTAGAGCGAGAGAATATCCTTGCACCCCTCCTTCTGCTTCCTGTCGTAATATATGTTGTCCTTCTGGTCGGATTTCCCTTTGTTATGGCCTTTGTATATAGTTTTAGTAATGTAACAGTAGGGAATCCTGATTATAAGATTGTAGGTATAAGTAATTTTATTGACATTATCGGGGATAGGGTATTTCAAAGGTCCCTGGGAAATACATTCATCTTTACCTTTGTTTCTATAAGTATTGTGCTGATTCTGTCCCATATACTTGCAGAGGTTTTAATAAGGGAATTCAGGGGTAAATGGCTTGTGAGATTTCTTATTTTAATGCCCTGGACAGCACCTATTGCCCTCGGAACAATTGGTTACTTATGGTTTCTGGATTCTGTTTTCAGTCCCATTGATTGGCTTCTAAGAAGTTCTGGACTTCTTGGTACTCCTGATTCTCTCTTGGGTCCAATGAGCAATATGTACTGGCTTGGTAGGTCAGGACTGGCAATGGCATCGGTTATTTTAGTGCATGTATGGCGCCTCCTACCCCTTGGGACGGTGATACTCATTGCAGGGATGAATTCAATCCCAAAGGAGATTCTTGAGGCAGCACAGGTGGATGGGGCAGGTTATTTTCGTCGCCTCTTCAACATCACCCTTCCCCTACTTTTTCCTGTAATAGGAGTGACTGTCCTTTTCGCTTCTCTTTTTACCTTCACAGATATGACCGTAGTATGGGTTCTTACAAAGGGAGGCCCTCCGCCTCATAGCACACAGGTTCTGGCAAGTCTCGCCTTCCTGAAAGGCATACAGGGAGGCGACCTGGCTCAAGGAGCAGCTATTTCTTTATTTTTCTTTCCTGTACTGGCAGGTGTTTCTGCTATTGTGCTCAGGTTGGCAAAAAAGGCAGTAGTAACATAAGGTAATGCTACTATTATGTTGAACAGGATAATTTTGAGAGGTGGTTTCTATGGAGCTTTGATTTTTTTCATAGTATTTTCTACCGCACCATTTTATGTAATGCTTATTACCATGTTTAAACGGGGTCATGACCTTTTTAACCCGAATAATAATCCCTTCTTTTTCAATGAACCCATCACATTAGAGCATCTGGATCTCCTTTTCACCCAGACCCTCTATACAAAATTTCTCCTTAATACCTTTCTTGTCGGCATATCGGTTGTTGCGATAACAATTATATTTGCTGTACCTGCGGCATTAAGCCTTGCCAGAATGGCTGGAAGGTGGGGAGAGAATCTGGGGATAGGTATATTTCTTACCTATCTTATTCCACCAACACTTCTTTTTATTCCCTTATCCAGGGTCGTATCAACCCTTGGGTTACAGAACTCCCTCTGGTCCCTGATTTTGGTTTATCCCACCTTTACTGTTCCCTTCTGCACATGGTTACTTATGAGTTTCTTCAAGTCCATTCCCAGGGAGATAGAAGAACAGGCATTAATAGATGGATGTAGCAGGATTGACGCCTTTTTTAAGATCCTCCTTCCCATCTCTATTCCAGGAATAATAACGGTTATAGTCTTTACCTTTACCCTCGTGGCACATGAATATATCTATGCCCTTGCATTCATTCAGGACTCTGGGAAGAAAACTATAGGCATAGGAATGACAACGGAGCTTGTGAGAGGTGATGTCTTTTACTGGGGGGCATTAATGGGTGGGGCTTTGATAGCCAGTATTCCAGTAGCCATTCTTTATACCCTCTTCCTTGACAGAATCATATCAGGTCTCTCTATGGGTACGGCTAAGAGGTAAAATTACTCTTTCTCCTCAAAAAGCGGATATGCCATCTGGGTTATATGGGAATTTATCCTTTCAAAGTTCGTCAGGACATCGAGATGGATCGAGCTCGTTTCAATACTCTCTTTATATCCGAGATGCAGCCTGTTTATATGCGCCTGTTTAAGTTCCTTACACATCTCCTCGATCCTTTCCTTTCGGCTGATAATCCTTGCTGCGAGATCTGCATCACGGCTTGTGAAGGCTGAGATGGAGAGATCGAAGTTCTCAATGATCTTTCCATGAAATGATGCTATCTCATCCATTCCTTCTTTAGAAAAACTCAGGCCACGATTTATCTTCTTCTTTGCCGAACGCATTAGGTTCTTATCAACTATATCACCTATGTTTTCAAGGTTGTTAATCATTTCAAGAATATCTATCTCCCTCTTAGAAAGTGACTCTGTCAATGACCCCCTTAATATCTTAACGAGGTAGAGTTTTATTTCCCTGTCAAGGAGGTCGACATCGTCATCCCTGTCTTCTATCTTTTCTAAAAGCTCTCTATCGTTATTCTTAAAGACATCGATAGTTCTCTTCAACATTTCCTCGACGATATCCGCCATCCTTATGACTTCCCTCGTCGCCTGCCCAAGTGCCAGTTCAGGTGTTGAAATCAAATGGGGATTAAGGTAGCGGGGTCCGAATCTTTCTAATGAGATCTTATCAGGCACCATACGTCTAATCACCTTTTCGATTGGACCGAGAAAAGGCAGAAAGATAATTGCTATTACAAAGTTAAATAGGGTATGGGCGTTTGCGATCTGTCTCGGAAGTTCTGTAGATGTACGAACAATAATATTTCCAAAGCCTTCTATGAAAGGAAAGAAAATGGCAACACCGAGCATCTTGAAAACGATATGGACATAGGCAGTCCTTTTCGCCTCTGCCGATGTTCCAATACTCGCTGTTATTGCTGTTGCACATGTTCCTATGTTTGCACCAAAGATTACAGATATCGCTGCTTTTAAAGGAATAATACCTTCAACAGCCATTGCAAGTGCTATCCCTATTGTTGCTGCACTGCTATGGAAGAGTGCCGTGAATATAGCTGAGATAATGATCCCTGTTAACGGGTTCTCCCCTAATGCCCCGAGTAGAAGAATGAATACGGTGTTCTCTCTAAGAGGGACCATGGATTCAGCCATAATCTTGATGGATAGAAAGATAAAGCCAAAACCAAGAACTCCCTTACTCAGATCCTGCCTCACTCTGTTTTTGAACACAAGCATCCCGAGTATACCAAGGCCAACGAGGAGAACAGCATAGTCGAATACCTTGAAGGATATAAGTTGTACTGTAATTGTAGTTCCTATATCGGAACCGAGGATTACACCCATGCTCTGTCTAAGGCTGAGGAGCCCTGCATTCACAAAACCGACGAGCATAACTGTAGTGGCACTGCTGCTCTGGAGGATAGCGGTAAGGAGGGTTCCTATCCCTAATCCTGACAGAGGGTTTTTCGTTAGTGTACCGAGGATGGGTTTCAATAAAGACCCGCCAGCCCTCTGAAGCCCTTCGCCAACAAGTTGTATCCCATATAGAAGAAGAAGGACACCTCCAAAGAGACTTATATACACAATAAATTCCATTCTGTCCCCTTTTATTTTACTATATTTTACTATATCTATTTTAGAAATTTCTTGACATAATAAGAAGTCTTGATATAATCGGTTTGAGAAAGGAGCTTTGGCTTATGAAATACGGAAAGAAAAATATAGTTTTCGGTTTTGGCTATCTTATCTTCACCCTTCTCCTCGGGTTATTTCTAAGTTACAAACTGCAAAGTGACCAACCTTTTGCAAAAGAGCCCTTTGCATTTCCACGTGTAATTATGAGGGCTGCCCACGCCCATGGAAACCTTGAATCTATCCTCAGTATAATCATTGGTCTCATAGTAGACCGACTCAGGGTTTCAGACTCCCTGAAAAAGACAATAAGCATCCTCGCAATCTTCGGCGCGATAATGCACTCTGGTATGCTTTACATTATGCCTGTAGTAACATTCTCTGGAAATCTTGCACTCATCGGCGCCCTTTCACTCATAACTACTACTGTACTTATGGCATACAGTGTTTCTAAGGGTCTTGATTGACAGGTATAAATACAGGATAATTTAAACTCTTAGTTGTAGGCATTATTGAGATGTTTCTTAGCGGTAGGAGTTAATTCTCACTCTTTTTCTCGTCTTTTTCCTTTTCCTTTTTTCCTTTCTTTTTCTTTTCTTCTTTTTTCTTCTTTACCTCTTTCTTTTCTTCCTTTTTCACCTCTTTTTTGGGTTCTTTCTTTTCAACCGTTTTCTTTTCCTCTATCTTCTTTTTTCCTTCCTTTTTCTTTTCTAACTTTTGCTTCTCGGTCTCATAATCTACAAGTTCTATAACACCCATTTCTGCACCATCTCCATGCCTCCTTCTTGTCTTTACAATCCTGAAGTAGCCGCCATTTCTATCCTTCATCCTGGGTGCTACCTTATCAAAAAGATTTGAGATCGTATCTTCTGTATAAACATACGACAGGGCAAGTTTTCTTGCATGAAGATCTCCTCTTTTGCCAAGGGTTATGATCTTTTCTGCAATACCCCTTATTTCTTTTGCCTTGGCAAGGGTAGTCTCTATCCTTCCATGTTTTATGAGGGATGTCACTAAGCTCCTTAAGAGGGCTTTCCTTTGGTTTGTGTTTCTTCCAAACTGTCTTCCAGCAATTCTATGCCGCATATCTCAGAAGTCCTTTATTTTTGAGCCTGACGAATTCTCTCTAAGGTTGCTTCGTCTAATTTCATTCCAAATGAAAGACCCATACTGGTTAAAATTTCTTTAATCTCATTAAGAGACTTTCTGCCAAAGTTCTTAGTTTTGAGCATTTCATGTTCTGTTTTCTGGACGAGATCTGCAATAGTCTTTATATTTGCATTCTTGAAACAATTATATGACCTGACTGAAAGTTCAAGTTCATCTACACTTCTCAGAAGGTTTTCGTTGAACTTCCCCTTTTCTATAGATACCTCATGGTGTTCCTCTTCCTCCTCCTTCTCTTCTTCGTTGGTTATGAAAATCGAGAGGTGATTCTTCATAATCTCAGCACCATGAGAAACTGCATCCTCAGGTCTCAAACTTCCGTCGGTCCAGATCTCCATAATGAGTCTATCATAGTCCGTGGAATGACCAACCCTTGCATTCTCCACCACAAAGTTCACTTTCTTAACAGGAGAAAAAATAGAATCTATAGGAAGCATATCAACAGTCTGCTCTGAATCCTTGTTCCTCTCAGCAGGCACATAGCCCCTACCCTTTTTTACTATCATCTCAATCTCGAGTTTCGCATCCCTGTCAACAGTTGCAATATGGTAGTTCGGTGTAAGTATCTCAACATCGGCATCTGTCTTAATATCAGATGCCATTGCCTCTTTAGGACCTTTAACCTTTAAATGGATCGTTTTCGGTTTTGCTGAGTGGTGCTTGAGCCTGACTTTTTTTATGTTTAAGATGATATCGGTCACATCCTCTTTCACCCCACGGATTGTAGAGAATTCGTGAAAAACCCCTGGTATCCGTATTGCAGTTACAGCTGCCCCTTCTAAGGAAGACAGTAGAATTCTCCTCAGGGAGTTTCCAATAGTTGTTCCAAATCCCCTTTCGAATGGTTCGGCGTAAAACTTCCCGTAGGTTGGTGTCAGGGTATCTTCTTCAAAATTTACCTTTTTAGGAATCTGAAATCCTTCTCTCTTAATTTTCATTGCGCCTCTTTTTTAAAAGTCTTTAGTTATTGATGGATTTAGTAGCCTGTTATCAAGAGAATTACTTCGAATAAAGTTCAACAACTAATTGTTCCTGAATCGGAAGGGCCAACTCTTCCCTTGTCGGAAGGTGAATAAGTCCCCCTCTAAGTTTTTCCCTATCAAGCCCTAACCATGGTGGAAGCCCTCTTCCCTCCATTCTGGTTATAGATTCAAGGACCTGTGGTATTTCCTTGGCTGTCTCTTTCATCTCTACTACATCCCCAATCTTGAGCAGATAGGAAGGGATATTCACGTTTCTGCCATTTACTTTAATATGTCCATGTGTGACAAGTTGTCTTGCATGATTTCTTGAAGAAGCAAAACCCATTCGATAAACAACATTGTCTAATCTTCTTTCTAAAATCTGGAGTAATTTCTCTCCTGTTACTCCTTTTTGCCTTTCTGCCATACTGAAGTATCCTCTGAATTGTTTTTCCAGAATACCATACATCTTTCTCAATTTCTGTTTTTCTCTTAATTGGATACCGTAATCAGAAATCTTTGATCTGGCCTGTCCATGTTGACCAGGGGCATAATTCCTTCTCTCAATTGCACACTTATCAGTAAAGCAACGTTCCCCTTTAAAGAAAAGTTTAATTCCCTCCCTTCTGCAAATTCTACACACAGAACCTATATACCTTGCCAAGACTATCCTCCCTTTTATTTCAGAGTCTGGAATTTTTCTCCTAACTCTTCACTCAAAACTCTATACTCTACGTCTCTTTGGTGGCCTGCATCCATTGTGTGGGACCGGAGTTACATCTTTTATAAGATTTATTTCAAGACCCGCAGCCTGCAGAGATCTTATAGCAGATTCTCTGCCAGCACCTGGCCCCTTTACATAGACATCGATCTGCCTCATGCCGTGCTCTATGGCCTTTTTTGCAGCAGCTGCCGAAGCAATCTGTGCAGCATAAGGTGTGCTTTTCCTGGATCCCTTAAATCCCTGATTTCCTGCGCTTGACCAAGCTATTACATTACCGGAGCCATCTGTGATTGTAACTATTGTGTTGTTAAATGAAGCCTGTATATGAACAATACCGCTCGTTACATTTTTCTTATCCTTTTTCGTTTTAGCCATTTATACCTTCTTCTTCCCTCCTATTGCCTTCCTTGGACCTTTTCTGACCCTTGCATTCGTTCTCGTCCTCTGGCCTCTGACGGGTAACCCTTTCCTGTGTCTTATCCCTCTATAACTCCCTATATCCATCAATCTCTTTATATTCATAGAGACCTCTCTCCTGAGGTCTCCTTCGACTTTATATCTCTTTTCTATGATATCCCTTATCTTTGCTACATCTGAATCCGAGAGGTTCTTCACCCTTGTGTCTGGATTCACGCCTGCTTCCTTAAGGATATCAGCAGTCGAAGTCTTCCCTAATCCATAAATATAGGTCAGACCTATCTCTATCCTTTTATCTTTTGGTAAATCTACCCCTGCTATCCTAGCCATATTATTTCCACTTTACTTCACCCATAACTCTAAACTCCGAACTCATAACTATCTTACCCCTGTCTCTGTTTGTGCTTAGGGTTTTCACATATTACCTTCAGCACACCCCTTCTTCGAATTATCTTACATTTATCACATATTGTTTTTACTGAAGACCTGACCTTCATTTTTCTATCCTATTTGAATCTGTATATTATTCTGCCCCTTGTTAGGTCGTAGGGAGAAAGTTCTACCGTTACTTTATCCCCAGGCAGAATCTTGATGAAATGCATCCTCATTTTCCCTGAGACATGGGCAAGGACTTTATGTCCATTCTCAAGCTCTACCCTGAACATAGCGTTTGGTAGTGGTTCGATTATAGTTCCCTGAACTTCTATAGCTTCTTCTTTAGGCATCCGTTTATGCTACACTATCCCTGTTTTTTTTTCAACTGCGTTAAAATAACAGGACCATCCTTTGTTACGGCTACTGTATGTTCAAAGTGTGCAGAAAGGCTCCCGTCTTTAGTCACAGCCGTCCATTTATCTTCAAGGATTACAACCGCATAATCACCTGCATTCACCATAGGTTCTATCGCAAATGTCATGCCTTCTTTGATTCTGGGACCCTGGCCCGAAGAACCAAAGTTAGGGATCTGAGGCTCTTCATGGAGGTCTTTCCCTATTCCATGACCCACGAAATCCCTCACAACCGAGTAACCATTTTTCTCAACATGGAACTGGACGGCGCTTGAGATATCAGATACCCTCTTATTAGGTCTCGACATCTCTATCCCCTTATAAAGAGATTCTTCGGTAACCTCAAGAAGTCTCTTTGCATAAGGGTTTATATTTCCAACAGGATAAGTAACTGCTGCATCCCCATAATAACCATCATAGAAAACACCGAGGTCAAGACTAACAATGTCCCCATCATTCAGTTTTGAATTTGGAGAAGGAATACCATGAACAACCTGATTATTTATAGAGGTACAGAGGCTATTAGGAAAACCCCTGTATCCCTTAAATGCCGGAATTCCGCCCCTTTCTAAAATAAAGGCCTCCACAAAACTATCTAACTCTAATGTCGTAACCCCGGGACTAACTAATCCCTTTAATTCCTCTAACGCTTCAGCCACAATCCTGCAGGCCACTGTCATCTTCTCTATCTCCTGCGAGGACTTTAATACAATCAACCTTTCCCCTTAATTCTCCTTTAACCCCTTCTGCCTTTTAGTTTCCCTTTCCTAAGAAATCCTTCATAGGATCTCATCAACATATGTGATTCAATCTGGGAAACAGTATCAAGAGCAACGCCTACAACTATTAGCAGAGAAGTCCCACCAAAGTAAAAGGGGACATTGAAACCATGGATCAGTATTTCAGGGATAATACAAATTATAGAGAGATATATGGCTCCACCGAAGGTCAGTCTTGAAAGAACCCTGTATATATAGTCCGATGTCTTTTTTCCTGGTGTTATCCCTGGAATTGAGCCCCCATATTTTTTCAGATTATCAGCAAGGTCTATAGGATTGAAAATCACTGCTGTATAGAAATAACAGAAGAAAAAAATAAGCATTACATAAAGGATCGTATATATTACTGTCCCCGGTGCCAGTTGCCTTGCTATAACCTGTACCCATGGTATATCTATAAACCCCACACCCATAGCAGGTACTCCTAAAATAGATGATGCGAATATAGGGGGTATAACACCGGAGGTATTTATCTTAAGAGGGATGTAGGTAGCCTGACCACCATATACCTTCCTTCCAACAACTCTCTTGGCATACTGGACAGGAACCTTTCTCTGTCCCCTTTCAATATAGATTATGGTAGCAACAACCGCAATCATCATCGCAACCAAGGTAATAACAATGATAATAGGAATTTCCCCTGTTTTTGAAAGCCTGACAGTATTAATAACAGCAGAAGGAAATCTTGCAACGATACCGGCAAATATTATCAGAGAAATTCCATTTCCGATACCCCTCTCTGTTATCTGTTCTCCAAGCCACATTATAAAGGCCGTCCCTGATGTAAGGGTTATCACCGTCATAAGTCTGAAGGGCCAACCTGGAAACTGTACAAAGGCTCCTTTCTCCAATCCTTCGATACCTATCGCAATCCCGAAAGATTGTATTAAAGAAATTATCACTGTTCCGTATCGCGAATACTGTGTAATCTTTTTTCTCCCCCTTTCTCCTTCCTTCGCAAGGCTTCCAATGGCTGGTATTACAACTGTCAGGAGCTGCATTATGATAGAGGCACTGATATAAGGCATTATTCCCAAAGCAAATATGGTGAGTCGAGAAAGTGCCCCTCCTGAGAACATATCGAAGAAACCCATCAGTGCCCCACCCTTCTTTGTAAGGAATTCGCTGAGTGCTTCACCGTTTATTCCTGGTGTAGGGATGTGGGCACCAATTCTGTAAATCGTTAATAACACCAGCGTAAAGACCACCCTGTTCTTGAGCTCAGGAATCCTGAATATATTCTGAAAACTACTGAGTCCAGGCACTATATTACCTCCACCTTTCCTCCAGCAGAGAGGATCTTTCCCCTTGCACCCTTACTGAATTTATGGGCACGTAAAACAAAGGGCCTTTCTACCTCTCCATCGCCCAGTATCTTTACCCCATCTTTATAACCCCTTATTATCCCCTCTTCTAACAAGGATTCCGGTGTAATTACATCTGCCTTTATACTTTTTAAATCCTTGAGATTCACAGTAGTATATTCCTTTCTAAAAATATTCGTAAACCCCCTCTTAGGGATTCTTCTCTGTAGTGGCATCTGGCCTCCCTCAAATCCAGGACCTTTTCCTCCTCCTGATCTTGCCTTCTGACCTTTATGACCTTTGCAGGAGGTCTTACCATGGCCTGACCCAGGCCCTCTGCCTACCCTTTTTCTCTTCTTTCTTGATCCCGGTGGTGGAGCAAGGTTTTCTATGTTCATCCTTCTTCCTCGACTTGAATTAAATGAGAAACAGCTCTGACCATACCCCTTATCTGAGGGTTATCAGGTTTTATAGTCGTTTTATGAGGTTTAGTCAGACCTAATGCCCTGAGTATTTTTCTCTGTTTTTCAGGTCTTCCTATAACGCTTCTTTTAAGTGTTATTCTGAGCATCTATCTTCCTATACCACTCCTCTCTTTTTCTTTTCATCTTCAGGAATTCTTAATCTCATCAAACCATCTAACGTTGCCCTTACCACATTATGTGGATTGGTACTACCTAAGGATTTACTCAATACGTTCTGGATACCAGCCATCTCAAGAACAACCCTTACAGGTCCTCCTGCAATCAGACCTGTCCCTTCTGAAGCAGGTTTCAGGATAACCATACCGGAGCCGAAATGTCCTGTAACTTCATGCGGTATGGTTGTTTTCTTCAGATGAATTTTTACAAGGCTCTTCCTTGCATGTTCAATAGCCTTTTTTATAGCCTCAGGTACCTCAACAGCTTTCCCCTTACCAATTCCGACAATCCCACTGCCGTCACCAACTACCACAAGGGCACTAAAACTGAATCTCCTGCCCCCCTTTACAACCTTAGCGACCCTATTTATATAAACGACCTTTTCTCTTAAGGTTAACCCTTTTGGGTCTAACTTCAATAATTCCTCCTTTTAAAAGATTTAAAATAACAGATTAAATTTCTGATTGTAATCCTAATATTTAATTTTTACATTTTGCATTTTAAAATTCCAGCCCACCTTCCCTTGCAGCTTCAGCTAAGACTTTCACCCTGCCATGGTAAAGATAACCACCTCTATCGAAGACTACCTTCTTTATCCCCTTCTCGAGTGCTCTCTTAGCGATAACTGTACCAATAATCTTAGCTACATCTGTCTTTTTCCATTTTTCAGATTTTTGCTTTTCAGATGAGACCGATTTACTTATCTCTTTATCGATGGTCGAAGCAGAAACTAGTGTTATCCCCTTTGTATCATCAATTATCTGACAATAGATATGTTTAGCGCTTCTGAAGACATTAAGCCTCGGGCATAAAGAGATGCCAGAAACTCTTTTTCTTAACCTTTTATGTCTCCTTATTCTACCACGAACCTTTTCCGATATTATTGCAATCACTTCTTTCCTGCCTTTCCTGCTTTCCTTCTTATTCTCTCACCTGCATACATTATCCCTTTACCTTTATAGGGTTCGGGTTTCTTGAGATTCCTGATATTCGCTGACACCTGACCTACTTTATACTTATCAATACCCCTAATAGTTATCTGGGTCTGTTTAGGATCAACCGATGCCTCAATTCCTTCAGGGAGTTCAAAATTCACGGAATGGGAATAACCTAATGTAAGAACAATCTTCCTTCCCTGTAACATTGCTTTATATCCTATACCTGAGATATCGAGTGTTTTCTCGAAACCTTTTGTAACACCGAGAATCATATTTGATATAAGGTTTCTTGTAAGCCCATGTAGAGAACGATAAAACCTGTGATCGGATGATCTTTCAACTATTATTCTGTTGTCATCTCTTTTGACCTCAATTTTAGGATGAATAGATAATCTCGTTTCTCCCTTTGGACCTTTCACAATTATGTTGCTCTTATCTATAGCAACTGTGACCCCATCAGGGACTTCTATAGGTTTCTTACCAATCCTTGACATAGCTCAAGACTTCAGACTCAAGACTAATGATTTTTTACCAGACATAGCAAAGAACCTCTCCACCAATCTTTTCTTTTTTAGCCTTTAACCCTGTACATATGCCTTTTGGTGTAGAAAGGATAGCTATACCAACACCTCCCATTACCTGGGGGATCTTATCACTTCCGACATAGATCCTCCTTCCAGGTTTGCTTATCCTTTTAATGCCCGATATAACAGGTTCTTCTTCAGAGTTGAATTTTAGATTAACCCGTACAATCCCCTGCTTGTTGTCCTTAAATAACTTAAAATCATTGACAAAACCTTCTTCTTTCAGTATTCTCACTATCTCTAATTTCATCTTGGAGGAAGGGATATCAACCCATTCATGTTTAGCGGTATTGGCATTCCTTATCCTTGTAAGTAAATCAGCAACAGGATCGGTCATACTCATGTTATATTCTCCATATCAATTATTATCGTCTTGTTCTGAGCAAAACAACGAGATCCTTCGCTTCGCCCTATGGGTCGTAGACTCAGGGTAACAAAAAGCGAAGGAACGACAGAAGGTCACCAACTCGATTTCACAACCCCTGGGATATCACCCCTAAGTGCAAGGGTTCTGAAACATATCCGACATAACCCGAATTCCCTTAAAAAACCTCTGGGCCTACCACAGATCTTACATCTATTGTACTTTCTTACCTTAAACTTGGGTTCGCTCTTTGCTTTATTTATTAAACACTTTTTAGCCAACTATCCTCCTTTTTTACTGAATAGTATTCAGCGACCATTCACTTTTTACCAACAACTATTCACTACGATTTTACCTGAATGGCATGCCCAAAAAAGATAGAAGATTCTTACCTTCCTCATCTGTTTTTGCTGTGGTAACAATTATGATATCCATACCATGTACAGATACTACTTTGTCATACTCAATCTCAGGAAATATAAATTGTTCTTTAATCCCAATTGTATAATTGCCACGACCATCAAAGGACTTAGGGGAAACCCCTTTAAAATCTCTTATTCTCGGCAGGGCCACATTCATAAGTCGATCAAGGAACTCATACATCCGATTCCCCCTCAGGGTTACTGCGCATCCAACAGGCATCCCCTCCCTTAATTTAAAGCCCGCGATAGACTTTTTCGCCCTTGTAATTACCGGTTTCTGCCCTGTGATGACTGCTATCTCCTTTGCTGCAGCATCTAAGAGCTTAACATCCTGGGTAGCTTTCCCCATCCCTACATTAATGACTACCTTTTCGATCTTAGGAACCCCCATAGTATTCTTATAAGAAAACTGTTTCATCATGAGGGGAATAATTTCTTTTCTGTATTTCTGTAATAGACTCGACATATCAACCTTTGTCAATCGCCTCCCCGCAATTCTTACAGACCCTGACCTTTTTCCCTCCCTCAAGGATATTATATGCAACTCGTGTAGGTTTTTCACATCTCCCACATATAAGCATAATATTAGATATATTAATGGATCCCTCTTTTTCTACAATACCTCCTTGTTTCTGTTTCTGTGTTGGCCTTTGATGTTTCTTTATAATATTAAGTTTCTCGACAATAACACGCCCCTTACCGGGGTTAACAGACAGAATCCTCCCTTTCTTGCCTTTCTCTTTGCCTGCAATCACCATAACAGTATCGTTTTTTCTTATTGATGCCAAAATTCCTCCATACATTATTAGATCTATAACACTTCAGGAGCAAGGGATATAATTTTCATAAAATTCTTCCGGCGCAGTTCCTTTGCTACTGGACCAAATATCCTTGTCCCGATGGGCTCTCCCTGTGGATTAATCAGAACAGCTGCATTTTTATCAAACCGTATATAAGAACCATCCTCTCTCCTTACCTCTTTTGCTGTCCTCACAATCACAGCCTTAGCCACAGTACCTTTTTTGACTGTTCCTTGAGGGATTGCCTCTTTTATACTCACCACGATAACATCCCCCAAGGTTGCATATCTTCTTTTAGCACCCCCGAGAACTTTTATACATTGCACCTTTTTTGCGCCAGAGTTATCGGCCACTTCAAGGATGCTCCTGGGTTGAACCATCTCATTCCGCCCTTTCTATGATTTTCATGATTCTCCAGCGTTTCTCTTTGCTTATAGGTCTTCCTTCAACTATAGAGACCTTGTCCCCGATCCTACATTCTTTTTTCTCGTCATGGGCCTTAAATTTTGTAATCCTTTTAACTATCTTTTTGTAGGTGGGGTGCTGTATAAGTCTTTCTACAGCAACAACCACGGTCTTATCCATTTTATCGCTTACAACCCTTCCAATATAAACCTTTTTCCCTGCCATAAATCTTAACCCCTTTTCCCTAACTCACTCATTATGGTCTTCACTCTTGCTATATCTCTCCTTACTTCTCTAATCTTCATGGGATTTTCTAATTCTCCCATTTTATGTCTAAATCTCAGATTAAAGAGTTCTTTTCTTAGATCTCTTTCTTTCTGCATAAGTTCATCCATACTCAGGGTTTTAAACTCCGCAATCTTTTTCATAACGGGTTCTCACCCCTCGATACAAATTTGGTAGCTATAGAAAGCTTATGGGATGCAAGTCGAAAAGCCTCCTTTGCAATATCCTCTGTCACACCTGCCATCTCATAAATTATTCTGCCAGGTTTTATGACAGCCACCCAATACTCTAGTGCACCTTTACCCTTCCCCATCCTTGTTTCCGCTGGTTTCTTCGTTATTGGTTTGCTAGGAAAAATCCTTATCCAAATCTTTCCACCCCTCTTTACATACCTGGTCATGGCAATCCTCGCAGCCTCTATTTGGCGACTTGATATCCATCCCGGCTCCAAGGCCTTAAGCCCATATTCTCCAAAATTAACCTCTGATGCCCTATAGGATTTACCATGCATCCTACCTTTATGCATCTTTCTATATTTCACCTTTTTCGGCATTAACATTAGGACTCAGTCTCCTTATGCCCCTGTGATCGAACTAAGCCACTATCAGTTAAAACATCTCCTTTATAAACCCATACCTTTATCCCAATCTGACCATGGGTTGTTTTAGCTTCAGTAAAACCATAATCTATATCAGCCCTAAAGGTATGGAGAGGGACGCGACCCTCCCTATACCATTCACTTCTTGCTATTTCAGCACCTGCAAGGCGACCGGCACAGGCTACTTTGATTCCCAAAGCCCCAAGTCTTGTTGCAGATGAAACACTCTTTTTCATAGCCCTTCTGAAAGCCACCCTTCTCTCTAATTGAAGGGCAATATTTTCAGCTATTAGTTGTGCATCGGTCTCAGGCTTTCTTATCTCCTTTATGTCAATCGTTATCTGCTTCTTGGTCTTCTCCTCAAGTTCTTTCTTGAATTTATCCACCTCAGCCCCCTTTTTACCTATAATTATACCCGGCCTTGCTGCATAAATATTTACCTTGACCTTCTGGCCTGTCCTTTCTATTTCTACTTTAGATATCCCGGCATGAAAAAGCTTTTCTTTAACCAGCTTTCTAATCTTGATATCTTCATTGAGCAGATCAGCGTAACCTTTTTTTGCAAACCATTTTGAGTTCCAACTTTTTACAATTCCTAATCTATTCCCTACTGGATGCGTTTTCTGTCCCAATTATCCTCCTTTTTCGTCTGATAAAAACAGTGTTATATGGCTTGTCCTCTTCCTTATGATATTCGCTCTCCCCATAGCCCTTGGCATAAACCTCTTAAGCGTTGACCCCTGATCTACAAAGACCTTACTTATTATCATATTTTCGACATCCTTTATCTCCTTTTGCTCAGCATTAGCTATAGCTGAGTAAAGAAGTTTCTTAACAGGAGTTGCTGCATACTGTGGAAGAAATTTTAATATCGCTGTAGCATCAGCAACTCTCTTACCCCTTATGAGATTTACTACAAGCCTCGCCTTTCTTGGAGTTACCCTTATATATTTTGCTACAGCCTTTGTCTCCATACTTATTCCTTAACCTTTGTTGTCTTTCCTGTTGCCCCTCCATGGGCCTTGAATGTCCTTGTAGGAGAAAACTCTCCCAACTTATGTCCCACCATATTCTCAGTTACATAAACAGGAATAAATTTTTTACCATTATGTACAGCGAATGTATGTCCTATAAAGTCAGGGGTTATGGTAGATCTCCTCGACCAGGTCTTTATTATCTTCTTCTCCACCCCTTCATTCATCTTATGGACCTTATCCATCAGTTTAGCGTCGATGTAAGGCCCCTTCTTTACTGATCTCGGCACCTATTTTCTCCTCTTTATAATAAATTTATCGGTAGGTTTCTTCCTTCTTGTCTTCACACCCTCTGGACGTCCCCAGGGAGAAACAGCAGGCCTTCCTCCAGATGTCTTTCCTTCACCGCCACCAAGGGGATGGTCTACAGGATTCATCGCTACTCCCCTCACCTTAGGTCTCCTCCCAAGCCAGCGACTCCTTCCTGCCTTCCCTAAAGAAATATTCCCATGATCGATATTTCCTATCTGCCCGATTGTAGCTATACAATCAGCCCTCACAAGTCTCGTCTCTCCAGAGGGAAGTTTTATCTGAGCATACTCTCCCTCTCTTGCCATAATCTGGCATGCAGCCCCGGCACCCCGGGCTAATTTAGCACCCTGTCCTTTTCTTAACTCTATATTATGAATTATTGTTCCTACAGGAATATCTTTTAAAGGAAGCGCATTTCCTGGTTTTATATCCACTTCTGATCCAGCCATGAGTTTATCTCCTACCCTCAGACCTATAGGGGAAAGAATATACCTCCTTTCTCCGTCTGCATACTTAAGAAGGGCTATCCTTGCAGATCTGTTCGGGTCATACTCAATGCTCTCAACCGTTGCAGGTATACCCCATTTGTCTCTCTTAAAATCTATTATCCTGTAAGCCCTTTTATGCCCTCCACCCCTGTAGCGGACAGTCATCCTGCCCTGGTTGTTTCTTCCTCCCGTCCTTGGAAGTGAGACGAGAAGACCTTCATAAGGTTCCTTCCTGGTGAGATCTTCAAGGGTCGTTGATGTCTGAAATCTTCTACCCGGTGATGTTGGTTTGTATAACTTTATCGCCATATCTTAACCTCACAAACAAATCTTAAAATTCAAAATGAAAATTGCAAAATTGAGGCGTTCCTTTTTTGGATTTTTGCATTTTACATTTTGTTTTTTCACTTATCATGCCCTTTCAAGAAACTCTAATTTCTCTCCTGGCTTTAAAGTGACTATTGCTTTTTTCCAGTCAGGTCTTTTGCCTAAATTAACGCCATGTCTCTTTTTCTTGCCACCTTGATTGATTGTAGCTACCTTCAGAACCTTAATATTAAAGATCTCTTCAACGGCTCCCTTTATCTCTATTTTGTTGGCATCCCGACTAACCTTAAAGATAACCTTATTATAGGCATCCTTAATCTTTGACCCCTTCTCCGTTATCATTGGACCCTTAACAATATCGTAAGGACTTTTCATTAACCAAAAACCTCTTCGATCTTTGTGATTGTCTCTTTTGTAAGAAGTATTTTTTTATGACTTACTATGTCATAAAGACTTATGTTATCTATATTCTTAACCATAACCCCAGCTAAATTCCTCGCCGCCCTTTCTATGTAATGTTCATTTTTGGATATAAGAATCAGGAGGCTTCCCTTTATACCTAACTTCTTCAGTACTGAGGCCATAATCTTTGTTTTAGATTTGGGAAGGTCGATTTTATCAATAACTACTAAATCCTTGGATGACACCTTGGCTGAAAGGGTTGAATTCATAGCCGCCCACCTTACCTTCTTGGGGACTTTATACGAATAATCCCTCGGTTGAGGACCGAAGGTTATTCCCCCTCCCTTCCAGAGTGGGGATCGGTTACTGCCAGCCCTAGCTCTCCCTGTCCCTTTTTGCCTCCAAGGCTTAGCACCCCCGCCACTTACCATGCCTCTAGTTTGGGTGAATGCTGTTCCCTGCCTTTTGTTAGCCCTCTGGTTCACAAAAACCTGATGAATGAGATGAGTTTTTACAGGTGTCCCGAATATTTCAGGTTTTAAAGTAATCGTACCCACCTTTTTATTCTCTATATTTATTACATCTATCTCAGGCATAAACTTCACAATAAAAGTTAAAGGTTGAAAGTTAAATATTGAAAGTTAAAAGTGAAAAGTTTTTTATTTTAACTCTTAACTTTTAACTCATCACTCTTAAGTATATTTATGGTTTTGATATTATTAAAAAACCACCAGTCGCTCCCGGAATCGCCCCTTTAATAAGTAGGATATTCTGTTCCTTTTTAATATCCACAACCTCTAACCCTTTCAGAGTGACCCTCTTAGAACCTAAATGGCCGGGCATTCCCTTCCCTTTCCAAACCCTCGATGGGTATGAACTACTCCCTATCGAGCCTGGTGCCCTGTTGAACATGGAACCATGAGAACCAGGACCTCCATGATAACCGTGCCTCTTCATTACCCCAGCAAAACCTTTTCCTTTTGAAATCCCTGTAACATCTACCTTTTCACCCTTCTCGAATATATCGAGATGTATATCCTGCCCCACAGTCAGTCCTTGAATGGACATTCTAATTTCCATAAGATAACGATGTGGATGAACCTGGGCTTTCTTAAAATGGCCTAACAGCGGTTTAGTAACCTTCTTTTCCTTAATCTTGTCAAAACCAAGCTGAACCGCCTCATAACCATCTTTCTCAGCAGTCTTTATCTGAACAACTTTGCATGGACCTGCCTTCACTACAGTAACTGGTATAGTTCTACCGTTATCGTTGTATATCTGCGTCATTCCTATTTTTTCCCCTACTATTCCTTTTATCATTATAATTTTATCTCTACATCTATCCCAGCAGATAAGTCGAGCTTCATTAGTGCATCAACTGTCTGTGGAGTAGGGTCTATTATATCTATAAGTCTCTTGTGAGTCCTTATCTCAAACTGTTCCCTAGATTTTTTATCCACATGGGGAGATCTTAATACCGTTATCTTACTTATCTTTGTTGGCAGAGGTATAGGTCCTGCAATTTTTGCTCCTGTTCTTGCAGCAGTCTCAACTATCTCCTGGACCGATTGATCCAAGAGCCTGTGATCATAACCTTTAAGTCTTATTCTAATCTTTTGACTCACTCAATCACCTCACTGATAACGCCTGCACCTACCGTCCTTCCGCCTTCCCTTAT
>CAKKSD010000008.1 GCA_919902995.1 Thermodesulfovibrionia bacterium | reverse complement strand
AGCGCGCCGAGTATCAGCGCACTTAATGTCAACCATTTAGTTATGGTTCGGCTATGCATGATGAGTTTCGCCTAACGCTCCGGTCCGCCTCGAACCGGTTGTTAGGGCTTCGCAGCCAATATTTCAAAGCCGTTCTTGACTAGATGAGCTTTGATCGCTTGCTGGCAAGCCTTGCCAATTTCATTATCGCGCCAGAGCGCTATTAGTAGTGCACCCTTCCTCAGGACTTCCCTCTGCTTTAGGCTCTCGTACCCAGCCGTAGCTGCTTTCGGGGACATGAATCTAAGG
Source organism: Thermodesulfovibrionia bacterium (assembly GCA_919902995.1). Classification (GTDB taxonomy): domain Bacteria; phylum Nitrospirota; class Thermodesulfovibrionia; order JACRGW01; family JACRGW01; genus JACRGW01. Next base: position 99,499 of record CAKKSD010000008.1, on the reverse strand, counting down.
CCCCATATCCCAACTTCGTGTTGCGGTTCGCGCTCAACATACAGCGCGCTCATGGCGACGCTTACGTCTTGTAGCTGTTTATTTCCAAAACCGATCAGTGAAACGAAGTCTATGAGTTGCGCATTGTCCGTGACAAACGGATTTGTCATTGCGGGAAAGATAGGTGCCGTTTTTATCTCCGTGACAAGTCGACAGGATGGTGGTAGATGATCAGCGGGAACAATCAGCTGTTCCAGCTCCTTTCTGTATGTCTGTCCCATAGGGTTATCAAATGGACTGCCGAGTTGAAATGCCTGTGCGGCCACGCCCGAAAGTAGAAAACATGCTACTGCAATCTTGATAGCTGTATTCATTGGAATGAGTTCTTAATGTGAGCCCTAACGACCTAAATCAGCGGCGGGGTTATACCCCGTCCGCTGGAGTGGCTTGTTATGTGTCAAAATTTAACGTCACCTGTATAGAGCATATCAATACACTTGCCTTTACCAATCTTTATTTCTTCTCTTTCCCCATCTGGACCGGATACTAATTTTGTGTCTATCTCGTCAATATCCGCCACTACTGTAACCTCATTTTTAACCCAAAAATCCTTCAACAGATTAGGATGAGCTTTAAGAAATAAATCGACCTTTTGCTTTGGACATTGGAGCATTAACTGCAACTCTGTCCCAAACATATGTTCTAAACTACTGAATAAACCTCTCTCAATCTCTATCCTATTAGAGTGTAATTAGGAGTGTAATTAGGGACACATCCCATATTTCTTATTTGCCTTCTTTCTTCCTCTGCCTTCCTGGTGGTTTTAATAAGAATCTCTTGTCAAGCTTCTTCTCCATCTTACTAATAAACTCATCACTGCCAAAAGGCCTGCCCGTCCTTGTTGAATACCTTATTCTATTTACTTCTTCTTCTGGAATACTTGACCTCATAAGTTCTACATAGTCTTTTCTCTGTCCTTCTTCAAATAGCTCCTCTCCCAATACTTCGTCCTCTATACCGACTATATGTGCCTTTGCACTTGAATAAGGATAGTCTTCTTCCCTTTTCACTATCCTTGCACGTTTTGGATTTTGTTCAATGTACCTCGCTACCGCCCACAAATATCTCTCTTTATCAACTATGCAGGAATAATACCTGCTCTCCCATAACCTGCCTGTCCTTTTGTATGTCCTGTTGATATATTGAGTGTAACAAAGGGTTACTCCCTGCATCATCTTGTATAATGATTCATCTTTTTTCGGCTTTATTAGCAGGTGGACATGATTGCTCATAAGACAGTAGGCAAGGACAGGTGAGATCCATTTATCTGCATATTTATTGAGTAACGATAAATACTTCTCTCTGTCTTTCTTATTGAAGAAAACCTTTTCCTTATTATTCCCTCTTTGGACTATATGATGTGGATAACCTACTGCAACCGCCCTCGCTATCCTCGGCATGCAGAGATTCTATAGGATTAATGTCACTATGTCAAGAATTATGGGATGTGTCCCTATTTAACTTTATAATCGCCACAGCCGCGTAGATTATTCGGCTTTTAGCTGCTTTAACTTTTTCTTCATCGCCGCCGGCGGTCAAATAAGAGAAAGCCGCCAAAATAATCATCATAACAGCGATAATGAAGAAGATTATATAAGCCCACTGAACTATCTGACCAAGAGTGTACACTAAGCCGCTGACCGTAGAGGTTTGGCCGCCGACCGGATTAGTCTGGGTGTATGTCTGGCCGTATTGTGCCAAGGCGACATTGCTTAAAGCCAAAGCGGTTAAAGTAATGACTGGTAAAATTTTTGTTTTTAACATTTTTGATTAATTATTGTCTTTCGACCTTTTGCTTTAAATAAATTAAAGGCACAGTAAAGGTTATTTGTAAACTTTAGAGCTTCGTTATATCTGGTAGCATTTCTTTATATCTGTGTTATCATATACCACATAATGACGCAGGATTCAGGCTAAATAGTATATCCCTTTGACCAAGTGAAGATGGTTAGAGGAAGTAAGAAGGTATGAAGCAAGAAGGCTGTTGTTCAAAAATAACTTTAAAAGGGAGGTGTTGATGAAGAAAAAATATACAGCAATAGTTCGTAAAAGCAAGCTTGAATATGTTGCGATATGCCTGGAGCTTGATGTCTCTGCTCGTGGCGAAGATCTTGCAGATGTAGAGAAGAATCTGAGAACAGCGATAGAGTTGTATCTATCGGATATAAGGGAGTATCCAGAAACCGTTGTGTCACCTATTTCCATTGACGAGTTTATTGAGTTTCTGAGGGATACAGAGCCAGAGTGGTATAAAGAGCCAGGGGAAGGTTTGATCTTGAGGCCACTTGAGGTGCACGAGGTTCCCTCGTATGCCTAATGTTCCCTCGATGTCCAGCAAGGAACTTGTGAAGTTGCTGGAAAAGGGAGGAGCAGTATTCATCAGGCAAGGCCCTACAGACCATGCAATATATTCCCGGACAATCGAAGGTCGGAGATATTCTGCACCTGTCCAGATGGGGAAGAAAACTTTGGATCCGGTATATTGCAAGAGAGTTTTGAGACAGTTAAAGTTCACAGACGAAGAAATTGAGAGGATTCTTTTGATTTAATAAAACGCAGCTAACGATAAAACTCAGCGGCTGGCAATCGCCCGTCCGCTGGAGTGCTTTGTTAGGCGCCGAGTTGTTCGTGTTAAATCAAGTAATGACCTCAACGCATCATTTACTGCGGCTGAATCAACAAATGCCTTTGCCACATCCGGCTCAAGCATGACAACATTAGCACCTTCCTCTAAAATGCGTTTGTAATACTTGCCACGAACAGCTTTTGAATAGTCAAAGTTGTATTCGGGGCGCAATTCATCAACGGCTTTCTTTTCTTTAGCTTTCATGTCGCTTCCTTTCATGCGCGGTTGCAGATCGCGCGCTGATAATACGTATGGCTTTGCCCCTCTCAGTATGTGAAACTACAAGCAAACGTCCACGAGAAGAGTAGCCCACGGTTATTAATCTTTGCTCGTCGACCGAGTGGTCTGGGTCATCAAAAGTTGCCGATAACGGATCATAAAATACAGTCATGGCTTCATCAAATGACACCTTGTGTTTTCTGTCATTCTTTTTTGCTTTTCCCCTATCCCATTCGAATTCCATTCATATCTTCCTTATATCAGTATATCAAAAAGTCCGATCATTCAGTGATAGTAATGACAGAAACCGTTTGTGCAGGAAAATCAGTGTCAGGTCTGGACTTAATACTTATTTTCTTTTGCTCACTTATGTATGTATCATGTCAAGACCTGACACATTTATCTTTTTCTTGTTTTAGTACGCTGTCTTGTATTTTGAGTTTTTAAGAATTATTTTGATGCCCACTCATGTTGCTGTTTTAATATTATCTGAGCGTCTCTATCCTTATCAAAATTTGGATTATATTTACCATATGGCATGGAAGACATAGTAATTAAGTTGACCTGCTTTGCGATAGGTACATAATCCGTAGCAGCTGTCTTTATCGCCGTAGCTACAACCTTTACGAGCAAGCCGGCTAAACCACCACCGCCGCCAGAGTCGCCGGATGTGTCAACTCTAATTAAACCGTCGTATTTCCATAAGACTCTACCCGTTGTTGTTGATTTAAGCAAGCAATCTATACCTCCTTTTTTTGTTATTTTTAATATATTAGCTTGACTTTAAAGGTAATGCAAGCTCTCTTTTCAGAGATCTTTTCAGAGACATTCTGACGATTGGAACTAAACAGACACTAAGAAAACCAATCATCCCACAGTTCTCTTGCAAGGCACGGATGAATTCGTGGGAATTCACTATATGATCCTGGCCCATTTCTCTTATTTTATTTATGGTTAACGCGCGCGTCACTCGCCGCTTTTTGGCGAGTCGATGTGGACGCGCAGGTTGGCGGTTTTATGCCGCGACACTCTTGTCTTGCTATATGGACCTCATTTCGTAGTCTTGGCTTTATATCTATCCAGTTGATTGAATAAGGTAATATCTTTGTACCCTGCACTGATTTTCGCACTGTGGCGTACATCCTTTGGGATAAAGTACATCTCACCCGTCTTGAATATCTGTTTTTTGTCACTTATGGTCAGTTCTATTTCGCCTTCTAAAACAACACCCCATTGAGCTTCATGTGCATGTTCGGGAACTTCCACATGATTTTCAAAACACATAAATACGACTTGTTGTCCACTTCCCTGAACAAGGTATGCCTTTAATCCTTCGATGGGAATTTCAGCTTGGGGAAGGTCGGTAATTATATTTGGGAATTGGGAATCAGCTTTCATTTATATTCTTTCCTTCGAAAGTTAAGCGGCTATTGTCCGCTTGGACTGCTGGTTGGCGCAAAGCTGTATTTTGCCGGAGCCAAGATAAAGCTCACTTGCCGCTATGGAGCGCAGCGGAATAGCGGCAAGTGCAGCGCCTTGTTAGCTGGAAGTTGTGGCTACCTTCTTTGTCCCTTCCAAAGTAAACGATTCCAGCCTCAAGAAGCCTTCTGGTAATCTTTTTTCATTTTCTAAATTTCGCAGTATCTCGTCTTCACTTTCGTTCAGATCGCACTTAGTAATTTCTTTGAACCCCGCTTTTTCTAAAGAAAAGCGCAGCACCTTTTCATCATAAATGAATATGTGCCCCCAATCCCGTACAAAATTATTGACAACAAATGTATCTTCGCAATAAGGTGCACTGTCTATGAATGTTTCCGTGGCCCATCTCATGTATTTCTTTTGTAGCTCTGATTTTTCGCTCTGATAAAGCGAGATCAAGAATGATAAATCTGGGGTTGATATTCTTATTTTTCCGCTGTCTTTTAAGACACAAAAACACTCCTTTAGCATTTGTTGACCTTGCACATACGAGACGTGTTCAATCACATGTTCACTGAATACATAATCGAAGATTTCATCATAAAAAGGAAATGTTTTCGTTATATCAACGCTAACAACATGGTTCGACTTTGGAGAAATGTCTGAATTAAGCCAGCCGTCAATAATATTGCTGCCACAGCCAAGATGAAGTTTCCTTATTTTTTTTTGACCTAAGTACTGTTTGATGATATTTTTATCGACTCCAGCAATCTTCCGACGGAGCTTTCGAACATTTCTGTACAATCTTCTCGCAAGAATGTCAAGACTACTTCCCTTTAAAATGGTTTTCACTACACTTCGCATCTATTTTCTCCCTTGACAGCTAACATAGGAACTCACCTGCCGTGCTCCGCACGGTCAGGTGCAGTGGTTGGTTATCGGAAATATTGCAGTTATCATGCAGTATTGGATAAATCAAATAATGTCTTCTGCTTTTCTACTTCAACTTTTTTATTTCTTTTTATCTCTGCAACTTTACCATCTAATCTTTTTAATATAACATTATAATATTGCTTTGAGGTTTCCATTGTTATGAAATTTCGCTTTAATCTCTTAGCAACTGCTGATGTCGTCCCTGTTCCCCCAAAAGGGTCTAAGACTAAATCCCCTTTATTAGAACTTGTTTTTATTATTAATTCTAATAAATCCTCTGGCATCTGACAAGGATGTTTTTCTATCCGTTCCTTAAAAGTACCACAAACTCTTGAAAATTGCCAAACATCATCAGGAATTTTCCCGATTGGATTTGCTCGTTTATCCTTGTAGATAAGTTGTCTCGCAGAAGGAACCCTTATGTCCCTATCATTAAATGTAAATTGTTCCTTGTCTTTAGTAAAATATAAGATATGGGCGTGAGCACGGTTAAATTTTTTTCTCTGATTTTGTCCAAAGGTATAGTACCATATAACCCAGTTTCTAAAATAGAAACCTGTTCTTTTTAAGATTATATTTATTTCTGCTGCGAATTCATCACCAATTGCAATATATATTGTTCCATTAGCTTTAAGTAACTTATAAGTTTCTCTTATCCATTTTTCTGACCAGGTATAATACTCATCGTACGACATATTATCATTATGGACATCATATTTTATCCCTATGTTAAAAGGTGGATCTGCAAACACCAAATCTATAGATTTATCTGGCAATGTTCTCATGATTTCTATGCAGTCACCTAAATATACTTTGTTTACTTCCATTCTTAGTCTCCCAGCGCGAACAACTGACACGGTTTTATCTTGAATTGTAATTTTGTAGGGTCTGGAGTTCCACCTTTTCTTTGCATAGTAATTTTACCTATCTGCAAGCTACCTCTTGGTGATATTTTTACCTCTCCACTGCCAAAAAAGTTCATAGTAGTATTAATGTCTTTGAGCGTCCAAGTAGTCGTATTTTCATTTTTGTTATATTTTGTAACCAACATCCAGTTGGCGGAAAGTCCACCCCTTCCTTTTAAAATATCACTAACAACAATTATCTTATTCTCTTTAAAAAACTTCATAATTTTGTCTCTAATATCTTCAGGCATTTCATCCAAAAATAATCTTCTTTTATCTCTCAATTTACGTTTACTTATATGTTTAACAACCGATTCAGGGTTATTCTCTCCTGTAAAAAGTTTTAACCAAGAGGCTATTTCGTAAGATGAAACGCCAGAGTTACCACCTAAATTTTTGTAATGTTCCATTCGCTTCTCCTTTTTGTTATTTAATGCTGTTATTGTCTCTAATCTTCTTTTTTATTAACGGCAAGAACAATCAGCACACCAATAATTTGTACAAGCAATGTTTTAATATCAACGCTTGCCGGTATCTGCCCGCCAGACTGCATAATGTATGCTGGAAGATCGAACAGAAAGCCATAACCAGCGGAGATCGTCATTTGCTTATAGTTCTTAATGACATACGGAGGGAATATGACCATTAAAGCAACTACAACAGCAGCAATCAAGAGAACTTTTCTTTGTGTTTTATTCATTGTATGGGGCTCCTTATGCCGTTATTAATTTGGACTCCTAACGACTGAACTCACAGGTGCGGCGGTCGTTATACCGCATCCTGTGAAGTGATTGGTTATGTTTTCTCTATTTTTCTATGGTTCAATGCCAATGAGAATCAAGGGGACAGCAGGCACTCCACGTCCCTGTCGGACAACATTATAAATCTCGCCCTCGTAATAAGCGACACCCGAACTCATTTGACTTTGAAGAGATTTCATAGGAAGGATTTCAATGCCGACGTCAATATAATCTCCGACATAAAAGGCAAGATGCTTTACAAAAAGGTCATAAGCTACAAAAGAGTATTTTCCAAATTGCACTTCAACAGCAACCCGGTCTTTAACAAAATCGGTTTGGTTATAGCTGAAAATAGGAACTTCCCCTGCAGATTCAATTTCTTTCTTTTGTTCTTCAGGCGGCATAGTCAGCGTTTTGCGAATTAGTTTTTCACTTTTTGTGACCCAATAGCTGACCCTGCTTTCCTGCCAGCTTTTTGCTTTCAAGGGGGTATCAAAACTTTTGTTCATTTCTATGGGACTATAAAGAATCTTTCCTTTCATCGTTTTTTCTTTTGATACCTTTGTCCTGCATTTCTCTGCATTGACGCTACTGATAACGCGTTGTATTTCTGCCCAAAGATCCGGTTTGTGGACAAGTAAAAATTCTAAACCGTTCAAATGTGAATAGGTTTCAACAATTTTCATAACGTGCTATATTTCCGCTTTCTTTCTTTAATTAATAATGGTTGTTCTGGAATATTAGTATAAGTCCAAGGTGCAACAGTCAAGCTATTCCCTGCTTTTACAGGATCATAAACAGGACGATTCATGGGGCGGGTTTTCAATACTCCTTGTAGTTCTTTTTCTATTCTATCAATAGCAATATCAATATACTTCCTCTCAACCTCTGCCCCTACACCTCTGCGATTATGACGAAGGGCAGCGACAATTGTTGTCCCCGTTCCTAAAAATGGATCAAAAATCCAATCACCTTCGTTAGACATAGATAAGATTAATCGTTCTATCAGTTCAACTGGAAATTGACATGGATGTATTGTTTTTTCCACATGATTACTCTTTACATTTGGAATTATCCAAACATCGCCTGGGTTTTTCCCTAATGGATTGCAAGAATATTTCCCAGCATTGGGGCCTTTAAAATATTTTTTTCCCGGATATTTCTGAGGAATCCGTATTGGGTCAAGATTAAAAACATAGTCAGAACTTTTTGTAAACCAATTAACCGTCTCATATCTGCCAGAAAATCTTTTGCTACAGTGTAACCCATGTTCAAAATGCCATACAATGCGATTCCGCATTTTCAAGCCGAGGTCAACAAAAATTGGATACAATATCGCATCAAGGGGAATTATTGAGCCGTTATCAACATAATTACCCACCTGCCAGCATATACTTCCATTAGATGATAATGCTCTAACGCACTCTTTGATTACGGCAGCCTGCTGCTCAATATATTGATTTAGCTTTAATTTCCTTTCGTATTCTTTGCCGATATTATAAGGCGGGGACGTGACAATAAGTTGGAGTGATTTATCTGGGATGCCTTTGAGCAATTTAAGGCAATCACCCTGGTATAAAATATTTTTTTTTCTGGGGTCAAATTTTTCGGATATTTCGACTCGCTCTTTATGGAACATTTGAACTATTTTACAGTTTTGAGCAAATGGGGTCAATATTTTTGTTTTTATTATTTAAACACAAGGATGCGGCTAAGCGGCGGGGACTCAGCGAGAAAGAGGGCAGCCGTCCGCTTCAACCGCTTGTTATGCCTCTTTATTTATTTTCCTTTACTAAAATTGCATCTAAGCCGACACCCATTGCTACTGATATTTTTGACATGAGGCGCAATTGTAAATTTTTAAATCTAAACAAATAAATTTTACTATTTGAATCTTGATCGTATCTTTTTTCAGTATGATGCCAAGAGCCATATCTAATTTTTTTACCGTTTTTCCCCGAAATATTCCTGTAAACTTCTGCATCTAAGACAGGATCACTATTTCTAATGTCACCCCAATGTATTCTTAGATAAATTATATAATCGTCAGTTAGAATTTCTTTATTAAAGTGACAATTTCTTCCCATCCTCTCAAAAAGAAGCATTTCATCGTTAGTGTCTACATTCACCAACTTCATTGATAAAATATGTTTATTTTTGCCGATCTGGATAGGCATACTTTCTCTCAAAGGCATAACAAGTTAGTATATGGTTTTCTACCTTATATCACACGTCATACTAAAATGCAACAAATAATTGACTAAAATGACTATGAAAGTTATAATTCTAACCTGTTAACATTACAAAAGTAATGATATACGGAAAAGAGGATACTTCTTCATGTTTGACATTCCCACGGAAATAAGGGCCCGTTTTAATAAGTTATTAGCTCAAAAATCAATCCCGTTTCGTTACCACCCTATGGGTCGGGTCTTCGACGACAATTACCGAAAACGATTCAGGAGTTATTAGGCCATAAACATCTGCACACCACAATGATATACACCCATGTAGCTACAAAAAACATCCTTGGTGTGCGAAGCCCTCTGGACAAATAAGACGGAAAGGTTATCAGGCTGTTATAATTAATCCGATGAAGATCGTTACTGCAAAAGGATTAATAAAGGACTACGGCACCCTCAGGGCGGTTGATAACATAGACTTCGAGATTCTTAAAGGGGAGTCTTTCGGTTTTCTCGGACCTAACGGAGCTGGCAAGACAACGGCGATGAGCATGATTTACTGTTTCATTCCTCCGACATCAGGACATATAAAAGTATTCGGCATGGATGTTACCGAGAAGCAGAGCGAGATAAAATCAAGGATAGGTGTTATGCCGCAGGAAGACAATCTTGATCCTGACCTAACAGTATTCGAGAACCTGATAGTTTATGCGAGGTATTTTGATATTCCCAAAAAAGAATCTTCCCTTCTTGCCTGGGAGTTACTCGATTTCGTAGAGATGAGGGAAAAGGCGAATGTTAATATAAGAAGTCTTTCAGGCGGAATGAAACGGAGGCTCCTTATTGCAAGGGGTTTGATAAATAATCCGGAGTTATTGATTCTTGATGAACCAACAACAGGTCTTGACCCGCACAGCAGACACTCTGTATGGGAAAAACTGAATCATCTCAAATCAAAAAATACAACACTGATCCTTACGACCCATTATATGGAAGAGGCAGAAAGGCTCTGCGACAGAGTAGCGATTATGGATAGCGGCAGGATCATAGCGATTGATTCTCCACAAAGGCTTATGGATATTCATGGCGGGAATCTCGAAGATGTCTATCTTAAACTCACAGGTCTACGACTCGTCCATGACCCGTAGGGTAGAGGGGAACTCTTGAAGCTTAATACAAAATTATCTCCCCTCATGGCAGAAAATAACGAGATTGCTTTGCCTTCGGCTCGCAAAGACACTTTATTGCGTCATTGCGAGAAGGTCGTAACGACCGACGAAGCAATCTCAATTAGTTATACTACCCATCACTGAATTCAGGGAATTATGAAAATCAAAAGGGCGTTCAGGGTCTGGCAGAGAAATCTTACAGTTTATACAAAACTATACATATCAAGCCTTGTCCTTAATTTTGTAGAACCGATACTCTATCTTCTTTCCTTAGGTCTTGGACTTGGTGCCTTCGTAAAAGAGATTAATGGCGTGCCATATATAAACTTTATAGCACCGGGGATAATTGCATCCTCCTCTATGTTCGCTGCAACCTTTGAGTGTACCTATGGGACATATGTAAAGATGACCTATCAGAAGACCTTTGATGCAATACTTGCCACACCTGTTAACATTGATGACCTTATATCCGGGGAACTTCTGTGGGGTGCAACAAAGAGTCTTATTTACGGAACAATAATAACAGTGGTGATATCCTTCTTCGGGCTTGTGGATTCTCCTTTGATAATTCTCGCTATCCCTCTTCTATTTATTTGCGGTTTAATTTTTGCCGAGATCGCTCTTATATTTACAGCCATCGTACCGGGAATTGTTTTCTTTAATTATTTCTACACACTTTTTATGACCCCGATGTTCCTCTTTTCAGGAATCTTTTTCCCTCTTGAGGGTCTTCCCCCTATCATCTCGAAAATAGCCTTCTTCACTCCTCTCTATCACCTTGTAAATATCTGCAGGTCCTTTTCAACAGGGAAGTTATCTTTAGTGCAGTGGGACATCATCTGGATCCTTGTTGTAGTTATCCTCCTCGCACCTTATCCTTTCAGGTTAATGCGAAAAAGGATAATAAAGTAATCCTGTCGTGGCAGAAGCTATCTACCGCTATCCTGCAATATATTCCCATCATAGAGCATCCTTTCAACCGATGATGTAAGTCTTATTGTAACAATTACCTTATTATTTTTTGTTCTATAATTTATATCAAGGACGTCCATAGTACCAAACTCCAGGGGCATATATAATGGCCTCAATTCATATCCGAGTGTATTACCCTTATTGTCTGTAATCCTGCCCAGCTGGGTGCTATGGAATGCATAATGATGGCTGATAAAATCTGTTGCTTCATTAAGTGCCTCCTTGGCAGGAATCCCATTCTTCACCTTATAATCAAATTCAGGGGCATAGGGTTCGAAGGTATACTGGTCTTCCTCGAGGTCAAGAATTGCCACCGTCTCTATATCATTGGGATATCTGCCTCCATAGAGTATGAGTGTAAAGGTTCCCTTTACATCCTCGGTCTTTGCATCTTTGAGCCTTAGATGGGTAAGGGAATTGCAAGCAGAAAAGGAAATTACCAGAATCAGAAAGATAAATATGCTCACAATATTTTTCATTTCTATTATGTTTCTTTGGTTATCCCATATCCTGGAAAGAATAAGAAAGATTTTCTATTTCCTGGTGTAACCTACTGGTATCTCAAATGTATCTGCAGAGACCTGATTTATATTGATAGATTTTACCTCAATTGTACTGTTGAAGAACGGAGCCCCTTTTGAATCCATCTTTTCCTCTGCCTTTTTCTGAACCATACGGCCTGCAAGACCACTCAGGAGACCTCCAACCCCTCCAGATATATCTATAGACTCATCCTTCTGTGCGGTTTCCTTTGAAATCTTTCCTTCTTCGCCCTCTAAGACCCAGGTGATAATCGTCCGTATCGGGTAACCCTTGATTTTTGACATCTCGTTCTTAACCCGACTCAATCCCTTTTTGATCTCGTTTTCGGATGCACCTGACATTGACGCAAAAACCGCCAATCCCATCTGTTTTGCCTCCTCCTGAGAAATGTCGCTCCCTAACTTTTTGAGCAGGGCAAGCTCAAACTTTTGCTCCTCAGTCTGTGCCTTGCGAATTGTTGCTGTCTCTGGTGTTGTCCAGAGGTTTGTTGTCATTATGCTCTGAGACTTTGCCTTTGTCTGAATATCTTCTATCTCAAGAAGCCAGATTACTGAGTATTCCTCACAGGGAAAGCCATTGATAGTTTCTGAGGCACCTGTCTTTTTCACAGTGAACTCGGATTTCGTAATCCTGACTTTTGGTGTTTCATCGCTCTGCTGAGTCTGGGATGTCTTATCAGGTTTCCCTTCTTTTACCTTTGGAAGTAAGATCGGGTGTTCGGTATATGTCTGGTTTTTTGGATCAAGTGTCCAGTATACACCCCTGTCTATCCGTGTGATTGTGATATTTTCTCCACCACCGGCGATCTTCGAAAGAAAAGCACCCGTGAACCTCAAAGATGATGATTCCCACTTTCTATCACCCTGATAGCGACGAATAGATATCCCCTCTGAGGCACCCATCCCTTTAAAGCCACCTGTTTTAAAGGATGTCTCGATAGTTGCATCACCCCATGCAAGGTTAATGGAAAAGAATATTGAGATTCCTACCAGTATTTTAATCCACTTTTTCATAGTCTTTCCTCCTTTCAACTTCTTATTAACATTTTTAAATTTCTTTCTTGAAACTCTGTGAAAAAAGACTTTCTCTTTAATTACATCTCAATCCTTGTAATAACACCATGGACTTTTTGGTGGGGGAACTTATAAAATTGAACGAATGGAGGTGTCATTCTCTTGATTAACGAAAATATCTTCCATGCCGTATTTCTTGTTACTATATCTTCAATACCATAGTATATAGTTTTTTCCTCTATCCCTGCCTCCCTCAATATCTCCTCTACATCCACCACCTCCATATACCCGAACTGTATCTCAAATACCCTGAGGCCTTCTGAAAGATCCTCTTTAAAGAAACCCGTAACACCAAAGGGGTCTTCACGCTTGATCATTGATACAAAGATGTTATCTTCATAGATGATACCATGGTAGAACATTGTCTGTGTTATATAAAAGGGTATCTCCTTCACATCCTTGATGAGAAACAGTGCTGTGCCTTTGATCTTTCCTGATGTTGCATAGACCCTCCTGAATTTATGGAGGAACTCCTCCAACGGCATAAATTTCATCATCCTGTAAAGTCTTTTTTGACCTCGTGTATAAAGCATTATGGTTAAGAACGGAATTAAGGCAAGTATCAATGACCAGTAGCCACCATGGGGTATCTTGTAAAGGTTCGCCACAAGATATGCTACATCAATAGAAGTAACGAAGAGTGAAATAATTGACAGGAGTTGCTTTTTCTTTAAATAAAATATCCATGTCATCATTATCCCTGTGAGGGTCATTGTACCTGTAACTGCAAGTCCATAGGCAGCAGCGAGACGATAGGATTCCCTGAATTCATACATTATGTACAAGACAGAGATAAGGAGAAACAGATTAACAGAACCTATATATATCTGTGACCTCAGTTTTGTGGATGTATATTCCATCTTAAATAAAGGCATGATATGGGTGTTTATTCCCTGGTAGACTATAGAAAACATTCCACTTATCATTGCCTGAGACGCTATAACCGTGGCTGTAATACTCAGAATTAGAAAGGGGATATAAAGGATACTCGCCTGCTGAAATATCATCTCAAAAAGGACGTTTCTCGTCTCCGGATGTCTTATGATAAATGCACCCTGTCCGAGGTAATTTAACAAAAGGGCAAAAAAAACAAAATACCATGCTCTGATAATCGGTTTCCTCCCTAAGTGTCCCATATCAGCATATAATGCCTCACCCCCTGTAGCACAGAGGATTACCTCGGAAAGTACAAAGAATCCTGCGATACCATTTTCCTGTAGGAATTTGAAGGCATAATATGGGTTTATTGCCTTTAATACGGATGGTGTACTCAGAATAGAGATAACCCCTGAGACTGATAGGGAAAGAAACCACAAAATCATTAAGGGCCCGAATGTTCCTGCAACCTTCTCTGTCCCTTTTTTCTGAAAGATAAACAGAACTATAGCGATTATACCTGCGATAAAGATTAAAGTACTCTGCGATGTTTTCTCAAATCCCGGAATAAGAAGAGAACCCTCAACGGCGCTGAGAATGCTTATGGCAGGTGTAATTATGCCATCACCGATAAGAAGGGATATGCCTACGAAGGAGAGGAGTGTGACAAAGGTGATCCGCCGTCCTTTCTTTAGAAGAGGAACAAGTAATTCCTTAAGAACAATAGTACCTCCTTCACCTTTTTCTCCGAGGCTCATGGCAAGCCATGCATACTCAATAGTTACAAGTATGATCAGTGTCCAGACAATGAGGGAAAGGACTCCGATTATATTGGTTTCTGTAGGTTTTGTGAGGAGAAATATAACGGTTAGTGTATATATTGGACTTGTCCCGATGTCTCCGAAAACAAGACCGAGTGATTTCATTATTCCCTTTACAGGTGATTCCTTCTCAAGCATGACTCAGATTTATCCTTTTCTGATAGTCTCTATCCCAGTGTCTCTCTTATGCCAGCCCTTTCGTGCAATTTTATCATTAATTGTTTAAGTTTTGAAACTTAGAATCTCTGATGACCATGCGGGATATAGGAATATTCATTTATGTCCCTTCGCCTCATCCCACAGGAGGTCCATTTCTTCAATGGTCATGTCAGAAAGCTTTTTGCCCTGATCTGCAGCACTCATTTCTATATAGCGGAACCTCGAGATAAACTTGCTTATAGTCTTCCTGAGTGCATCTTCAGGATTGATACCTATAAACCTTGATATATTTACAAGCATAAAGAATATATCACCGAGTTCATCTTCGATCTCTTCCTGTCTTTTCGAATCAAAGGAACTTTTAAATTCCTTCAGTTCTTCGTCAAGTTTCTTGAAAAGGTCTTCAATCTTCTCCCAATCAAAACCTACACGTGATACCCTTTCCTGAAGCTTGTGCGCATAAAGAAGTGATGGTAATGTTTTCGGTACACCTTCAAGGATGGAATTTCGGAGTTTACCTTCTCGAATTTTCTGTTCTTCCCAGTGCAGGAGGACTTCATCGGAGGTCTTATATTCGGCATTTCCAAAGACATGAGGGTGTCTCTCTAACATCTTTTTACCGATACTCTCTATAACATCCGACACCTTGAACACCTTTTGTTCCTTTGCTATCTGGCACTGGAATACTATCTGGAAGAGAAGATCGCCAAGTTCTTCCTTTAAGGCCGCAGGATCTTTTCTATCTATAGCCTCGAGGACTTCATATGTCTCTTCAACAATAAAAGGTTTCAGGGATTCCATAGTCTGTTCCCTGTCCCAGGGACAGCCCTTCTCGCTTCGGAGTGTTCCCATTATCTTTAAAAGGTCATCAAAATTCATTCGAAATGCCTAAAAGTCTATTTATTAACTTTTGGACTGAATTAAAACACACTTTTTATGGATCGTCAAGAAAATATCCTTTATGGTATTGACTTTTTTATGATGGAATTTTAATATTTTAATATGGCTGTCCTTGAAATAAAAAAATATCCTGATAATATCTTGAGAATAAAGGCGGAGCCTGTTAGAAAGATTGACAGCACTATCCTCAGTCTTATAGATGATATGACAGAGACGATGTATGCTGCCCCAGGGGTTGGTCTTGCTGCCACTCAGGTGGGGGTTTCCCTCAGGATTATGGTGGTGGATGTGGGCTTGAAGGAAGAGGGATCGGGTCTCATCGTTCTCATAAATCCGGAGATAATATCTGTCCATGGGGAAATCGAGGAAGAAGAGGGGTGCCTGAGTGTCCCTGATTATAAGGCACAGATAAAGAGGGCTGAAATAATAACTGTCCGTGGTCTTAATAAAGAAGGCAGAGAGATCGAGATAGAAAGTACGAGTCTCCTTGCAAGGGTAATTCAGCATGAGATCGACCATCTCAATGGGGTGCTCATTATTGACAGGATGAGCCCCATTAAAAGGGAATTATTCAAGAAAAAGTTCAGGAAGGTATTGAAGTTAATGGCTCATTAGATATACGACTCATAGAGAGGTTATAGGTTGAGAATAGTCTTTATGGGCTCTCCGGACTTTGCTATCCCCTCACTCAGGGTTCTTTACGAGTCAGGGGAAAAGATAGATGCCGTTATAACTCAACCTGATAGAAAAAAGGGCAGGGGGTTGACTCTCACACCGCCACCTGTTAAGCTTGAGGCAGAGAAGATCGGTCTTCCGGTATATCAGCCAGAAAAGATAAGAGAGAAGGAGTTTATAGAATTAATTGGTTCCTTTAACATGGATGCGATAATCGTTGTGGCTTATGGCCAGATTCTACCAGAAGAGATATTAAGGATACCGAAGTACGGTTGCATAAATCTCCATGGCTCCCTTCTCCCGAGATATCGGGGGGCTGCACCTATCCAATGGGCTCTCATAAAGGGTGAGAAAAAAACAGGGGTGACCACCATCCTTATGGATAAGGGTATGGATACAGGAGATATACTTTTTCAGGAAGAGAGTGATATAGATCAACAAGACACAGCAGGGACACTTTCAGGAAAACTCTCCACTATTGGGGCTAGCCTCCTTCTCAAGACTATAAGGGGCCTGGAGAGGGGAGAGATAAAACCCTATCAACAGGACCATTCATTAGCTACCTATGCCCCAATACTTAAGAAAGAGGATGGTCGGATAGACTGGACGAAAGGGGCAGAGGAGATAAGAAATCAGGTGAGAGGTATGAACCCATGGCCAGGATCCTATACATTTCTTGAGGGGAGACTTTTAAAAATATGGGATGTAGATATGGTTGAGGGGAATGGAGGAAAACCAGGGAGGATAAACCATGCCGGGAAGACTGGTTTTATCGTATCTACGGGAAAGCACTCCCTTTTGATAAAGGAACTCCAGGTTGAAGGTAAATTAAGGACTACCTCTATGGACTTCTTACAGGGTCATAGAATAAGAGAGGGGATTATTTTAGGATGACTGAAATATCTACAAAGAGGCTCCTCTTCGGCCTTTCACTTGTAACTTTTATATTATTATCAGCCATCGCTTTTGGCCTTTACTTTATCCCTTATAGAAGGCTTGCAGATATCCATCCAGTGCTCCCGAGCCTTTTTCTTCTTGTCATTGGTAGCTTTTTAGGTCTTACTGCCTTCGGTCTTTTTACCCTTACCCGTGGTGTAACAAGAGGAAGAGTGATATCCCATGCGGAAAGTTTGAGGAATGCCTTCTTCAAATTTTTCTACCCTATTATGGCATCAGCAGGGAAGATGCTCAGAATCTCCAAGTTGAAGATCCAGCAGGTATTCATTGATGTGAATAACCTCCTTATTCGTTCTAACCCAAGGTATGTTAAACCTGAAAGACTCCTGTTACTACTCCCCCATTGTCTCCAGTTCGATGAATGTAATATAAGGATTATCGGGGATATCTACAGATGTATAGGATGTGGAAAGTGTGAGATAAAGGACCTTGCAGAGATAGGCAAAAAGGCGAATATTCACTTATCCGTAGCTACAGGCGGAGGTCTTGCAAGGCGGATAGTAGAGGAGAGGAGACCAGAGGCTGTTATCGCGGTGGCCTGCGAAAGGGACCTCTCAAGCGGAATCATAGACACCTACCCATTACCTGTGATAGGGATTGTAAACCAACGGCCCTATGGTTATTGTTTAAATACGATGGTTGACCTTACTGAGGTAAAGGATGCACTCAGATATTTTACAGGTCTATGACAGAAGGGAAGAGATTTAAAGGGAATTAACGAAAGGGGTGATAGGAAATGAAGAAAGAGAAAAGACCTAAGAAGACCGTGAAACCAAAGTCTGCTAAGGCTGTAAAACCAAAGGTAAAGAAAAAGGTCAAAAAGGTTGCAAAGAAGTCCGAAAAAGAGATTAAAAAGATAAAAAAGAAAGTCGTCAAAAAGGTTACCAAGAAAGTTGCTAAGCCAGAAGTTAAACTCCCACTAATACCAGTTTTTCCCCTAACACCAAAAAGGATATTTACCCCTGAAGAGGAGGTCGAGGAGTCCAAATACTTTGAGCCTGAAGAAATCCGCTATCCTTTGGAGAAAGAACTTCCAAGTGAATATGGTGAGAACAAGATAGTGATTATGGCGAGGGATCCAAACTGGGCCTTTGTCTATTGGGAGGTAACTCCTGAAACCCTTGAGGCAGCGAGGACAAAGGCAGGACAAGAGGCTAATCTCACACTTAGGGTCTATGATATTACTGGTATTGATTTCAACGGGAAGAATGCACTCAGTTCCTTCAATATCGGAGTATATGAGAGGATAGGAAACTGGTATATCGAACTTGGAAGGCCTGACCATACCTTCTGTGTAGATCTCGGTCTTCTCACACCTCAGGAATCTTTCATTACTGTAGCCCGTTCAAATATGATAACCACACCGAGGGACAAGGTCTCAGAAATTATTGATGAACGGTTTATGATCATGGAAGAGGAATTCCGGAAGGTCTTCGCACTCTCCGGTGGATACGGGTTTGGCCTTTCTTCACCAGAGCTCCGTGAGATTATAAAGAAGAGATTCTCTGCAGAAATATTTTCTCTTAAGAAATAATGGAAAAGGGTTATCTCGTAATTGTGCTACATGCCCACCTTCCCTTCGTGAGGCATCCAGAGCACGAATATTTTCTGGAAGAAAACTGGCTTTATGAAGCAATAACCGAGACCTACCTGCCTCTTTTAGATGTCTTTGAATCCTTACTGATGGATGGAGTAGATTTTAGGATTACCATCTCCCTCACACCGCCACTTATTTCGATGCTTAAAGACAGCCTCCTCCAGGACCGTTATCAGAAATACCTTAACAGACTTATTGAACTATCCCTTAAAGAAATGGGCAGGACTAAAGGTGGAGAATTCTATCCACTGTCTGAGATGTACTATAAAAGGTTTCTCAGAATTAGAGAACTCTATGAAGGATATGGAAGGGATATTGTTTCTGCCTTCAGGAGATTTCAGGATGAGGGTAAGATAGAGGTTATTACGTGTGGTGCCACCCATGGTTTTCTCCCTAATATGATTGTAAATCGGCAGGCAGTAAAGGCTCAGATACAGATTTCTGTGGATGACTATAAGACCCATTTTGGAAAGAGTCCTGAAGGATTCTGGCTCCCTGAATGCGGATACTACCCTGGTATAGATGAGGTACTCGGTGAAGCAGGAATAAAATATTTTTTCCTTGACACACACGGTATTCTTTATGCGAGTCCGAGACCGAGATATGGTGTCTTCGCCCCAATTTACTGCCCGAGTGGTGTTGCTGCCTTTGGAAGGGATGTAGAATCTTCGAAGCAGGTCTGGAGTTCTACTGATGGTTATCCTGGCGATTATCAATACAGAGAGTTCTACAGAGATATCGGTTTTGATCTCGATTATGAATATATAAAACCCTATATACATCCTGACGGCATAAGGATAAATACAGGCATTAAATATTACAGGATTACAGGTAAAGGTGATCACAAGGAACCCTATGTAAGGGTCTGGGCATTAGAGAAAGCAGCAGAGCATTCAGGGAATTTTATGTTTAACAGGGAACGACAGGTAGAGCATCTCTACAGGTTCCTCGGCAAGAAGCCTATCATCGTATCCCCTTATGATGCAGAGCTATTTGGTCACTGGTGGTTTGAGGGACCCGAGTGGTTAGGTTATTTAATCAGAAAGATATTCTATGACCAGAGGGCTATTAGACTGATTACTCCCTCTGAATATCTTCGAGAAAATCCTGTAAATCAAATTGCCACCCCAACGATGTCGAGCTGGGGCTGGAAAGGATATAGTGAGGTCTGGCTTGAGGATAGTAACGATTGGATATATCGGCATCTCCATAAGGCATCTGAAAGGATGATTGAGCTTGCCCGAGCCTACCCGAATGAATATGGACTTAAACGGAGGGCGCTTAATCAGGCAGTAAGGGAGTTATTCCTTGCCCAAAGCTCGGATTGGGCATTCATAATGAAGACAAAAACAGCTGTAGAATATGCAAATAAGAGAACGAAGGAACATATCCTTAACTTTATTAAACTCTATGAAGATATTAAAAGAGGCAGGATAGACAAGGCCTGGCTTGGTAATCTTGAATGGAGGAATAATATATTCAAGGATATTGATTACAGGGTTTATGCAGATTAAGAAGTTAAAGATTCGACTGATTGAACCGAATCCCCACCTTTTCTCGTTGGGTATATTTCACTCCTCAGATTCAGAAGTTCATCGAAGGGATAAATCTTCAGAAACTCCAGGAATTGTTCGACTGTATGGCTTTTGATGTACCCCTTAGGAAATATCAATGAGAAATCTCTGAGGAGTTTTATATCCTTGAATGTAGCGATCTTCAGGGTACCATACCTTGCCTCTTTCTTGGCTGCCCAGGCAGAAATGATAGAAACCCCCATGCCGTCCTCAACAGCAGATCTTATGGACTCTGTACTTCCAAGTATGAGCGAGATCTTTAAATCCTGAGGAGATATACCCTGTTTCTCGAGATTCTTTTCGATCATCTGCCTGGTTCCTGATCCTTCTTCCCTTATAATGAAGGGTTCCTGAGTAATCTCAGATATTGAGATGTCTCTTCTTTTTGCCCATGGATGGGCAGGAGACATGATAAGGACGAGCTCATCTGTAAGAAATTTTTCATTAACTATCTTTTGTCTCTGAACATCTCCTTCTACAAGACCTATATCTATATTACCTGAGTTAAGGAAATCTACCACCGCTTTGGTATTTCCTACCTGGAGATTGACCCTGATTTTAGGATATTTTTTTCTGAAAGCAACTATTACTGCAGGAAGGAGATAATTCGCTATTGTTGTGCTTGCCCCAACAGAGAGATTTCCTTTGACTAAACCGGTTATCTCTCCAATTTCTTTCTCGGCAGAGGAATAAAGCGCTAATATCTCTCTTGCATATTTGTAAAGGAGGGTACCAGCGCGTGTTAAAACAACAGTATTATTTGATCTGTCGAAGAGTCTTGTCCCATAAATTTCTTCTAAGGCCTGAATCTGAAGGCTTACAGCAGGTTGGGTAAGGTGAATAATCTCCGATGCCTTAGAGAAGCTTTTTGTTTCTGCAACTGTGCAAAAGACCCTTAACTTATGATCGTCCATCACAAAACCTCCAAAAATGTAAAAAGTTAAGTCCCTTCCTGAAAAAAATCAGGATAAGTTTAAAACCGAGATAGGCAATAAGCCGAGTTCTGTTTCCAGCTATTTATTAGAATATAACTGGATGATGATCATTCCTCTTGCCCTCGTATTACTATGAGGATCTTGCGACCATACCCACCCCGCCCTCCCCAGGTCCATTAAGGACGGGGATATCAGACGGGCAGCCTTTACTCCATTACTGGAGAGCGGGGTCTATTTGGTCTTGCTCCAGGTGGGGTTTCCCAAGCTACCACGGTCACCCATGATACTGGTGAGCTCTTACCTCACCTTTTCACCCTTGCCCCACCTATCCATATAGAGGGGGCGGTTTCCCTTTCTGTGGTACTATCCTTACCCCGCCCCTTCTTTTTGAAGGAGCGGGGCACTCAGTATTACAGAGCACCTTGCCCTATGGAGCTCGGACTTTCCTCCCTACCACTATTTAAAGGTAGAGCGATCATCTAGCCTACCTCGGTTATTTTCATCTATCGCTTTATTGGCCAGCTTATCTGCCTCTTTGTTATTCTCTCTCGATATATGTTTTATTTCTACGTCTTCGAGATCATTCAGCAGAACTGAAACCTTATGATAGAGATTCTTAATATTTCTATCTCTTACTTTATATTGTCCTTTAAGCTGTTTGACTAAAAGTTCTGAATCAGTAAAGACCCTTAACCGTGTACCGCTCGACTGAGCTCGCCGAAGTCCGTGAACCGTGGCTTGTGAACGTTTTTTTAGTCTTGTAACTGCCTTTAAACCTTCAATAAGTGCTGTATATTCCGCTCTGTTGTTTGTAGTTATCCCAATATATTTTGATACCTCCGCTATTGTTTTATTACTAGACTCTTTTATTACTATCCCAACACCTGCCTCTCCGGGATTCCCTCTCGAGGCACCGTCTATATAGAGATGCAGAAAATCCTCTTCTCTAACGGGGTTCTGAAAAGGTAGACTCTTTTGAGAAATTTCGCTATAATCCTTCAATACCCTCGTAATAAAGTGCCCTGTGGCAGTTAGAGCATTCCATTATTTCTTCATTCTTCTTTACATCATTAACTATCTGAGGGGGAAGACTCATATGGCAACCACTGCAGGAGCCTTCCTTTATTGGTACTATAGCAAGACCCTTACCAACCCTCAATATCTTAGAATAGTTATCATAGTTCTCCTTCTGGATACTTGATACTATAATTTCCCTCTTCTCTTTTAATTCTTCTATCTCTTTATCAATCTTTTTTTCTTTTTCCTCATAGTTTCTTCTATCTTCTTCAAATCTTCTCACCACTTCGGTATATCTTTTTTCTTCTATCGCTACCAACTTATAAGAATCTTCAATCTTTTCCATGAGAGAGAGTATTTCATCTTCGATATCCCTATTTTCTTTCTCCGCTAATTCTATCTCTTTTAGATGTGCCTGATACTCCTTATTTGTTTTGATCTCACTAATACGGCCCTTCAGCTTTCTTAATCTCTCTAAGCTATCGTCTAATGTTGTCTCCTTTTCTTTTTTTAGCTTTTTAAACCTTTCATATTCAGATCTTCTTTCTTCTATTTTATCCTTTTCCTTTTTGAGTGAGGACAGCAGTGACTCTATCGAATGTGGAATTTCTACTTTATCATCCTTCAGGATGAATAGTCTTGTATCTAATTCTTGAAGTTTTTTCAGAAGTCTTAGTTCATCGATTACCTTTTTAGTCTTCTCTTCCAAC
Source organism: Thermodesulfovibrionia bacterium (assembly GCA_919902995.1). Classification (GTDB taxonomy): domain Bacteria; phylum Nitrospirota; class Thermodesulfovibrionia; order JACRGW01; family JACRGW01; genus JACRGW01. The sequence continues at coordinate 76,457 of CAKKSD010000008.1, read as the reverse complement.
TGAATCATAGAATCGTTGCGGATAATGGAAGTTTAATTTCTTTATACATAAACTCCCTTCTGGTGGGCCCACCAGGGTTCGAACCTGGGACCAACCGGTTATGAGCCGGTAGCTCTTCCAGCTGAGCTATGGGCCCTGTAAAAAGTTATTTTTTCATAATCGAAACTTATTGTCAAGGTATTTCCACAAAGACTTTAAGCCTTTTGCTTCTGCTTGGATGTCTTAATTTTCTTAAGGCTTTAGCCTCTATCTGCCTTATTCTCTCTCTCGTTACATCGAACTCCAGACCGACTTCCTCTAATGTGTGGTCAACGGTTTCGCCGATACCAAATCGGCGCCTTAGCACCCTTTCTTCTCTTGGGGTTAGAGTCTGGAGGATCCTTTTTACATGATCCCTTAGATCGGTCTTTATCGCTATCTCCATTGGCGACGGAGCTTTATTGTCTTCAATAAAGTCTCCTAAATGGCTATCTTCTTCTTCGCCTATAGGTGTTTCTAAGGATATGGGCTCCTTGGCTATCTTCAAGATTTTCCTTACCTTTTCTAAAGGGAGATTCATCCTTTGTGCAATCTCTTCGGCTGATGGTTCTTTCCCAAGTTCCTGAACGAGACAGCGGGAAGTTCTTATAAGTTTATTGATAGTCTCTATCATATGGACTGGTATTCTTATAGTTCTTGCTTGATCAGCAATCGCCCTTGTTATGGCCTGTCTTATCCACCAAGTAGCATATGTGCTGAATTTGTAACCTCTTCTATACTCAAACTTATCTACTGCCTTCATGAGACCAATGTTACCTTCCTGAATCAGATCCAGGAAATGGAGACCACGGCTGGTATATTTCTTTGCGATGCTCACTACAAGTCTGAGGTTTGCTTCTACTAACTCTGCCTTCGCTTGGTTCATTTTATTTTCACCTATTTTCAGGTATCTTAATGCCTTCTTGATCTCGAAGGCAGGAATGCCAAACCCTCTCTCTATCGTTTTAATCATTTTGAGGGCATTGCTGTTGTCTCTGTAAGCCTTAATAATCTTTTTTGTGGTAAGACCTTTAAATAGAGGCTCTTTCCTTCTAAGTACCGATTCCCCTGATTTTCCCCTTTCTGCCTTAGCCCTTTTAAGAATCTTTGATATCTTCTTTCTGTTAGATTTAAAGAGTCTATTATATTCTGCAATTTTTCTCATCGAACAATTTATAATATATACAGAATCTTTGAGTAGCTGGATTATTGATTCTATCCTTTTAGGATGAAGGTTTAATGCCTCCATTTTCTGGATAAGGGAATCCTCTATCATTTTTAGGTCAGCCCTGAGTGCCTTTTGCTTTTCTTTGGTAGTTTTTCTATTCTTGATCTTAGATAGGAGGATTTTCATTTTTGTTACAAGATATCCAATTTCCTTGATGAGTTTGAGGGTTTTTCTCCTGAGTTCTTCATCTTCTTGGGGTATTTCGTCAAATTCTTCATCGTATGCAAAGACTAAATCTCCGAGAGTGATCTTATTACTTCTAAGACGTTCCCCAAAGGATAAAACCTCCTTTATAGTTAAAGGCATGGTAAAAACGATAAAATTTATATCTCTCTTCCCTTCTTCAATCCGTTTGGCAATCTCTACCTCGCCTTCTCTCGTAAGAAGTGGAACTATTCCCATCTCCTTAAGATATATCCTTACTGGATCATCGGTCTTCCCAAATCCAGCAGCAATTATCTCTTCCTTGTCTATATCTTCAAGATCTTCAATCCCTTCCTTCAGGAAATCTTCTTCTATCTCTTCTTCAGGCTCCACAAGGTTCTGGGCGCGTTGGTCAATATAGGGCGTATCAACAATGTCTATATCTATTTCATCAAAAATGGATACGGCGCCATCAAGTCTTTCAGGGGAAATGTCTGGAGGAAGGGTTTCATTTAAGTCGCCGAAGGTGAGATCCCTCTTTCCTTTATTGAGGCTCATAAGATGTTTTATCTCGGCCATTCTTTCATCCTGTTCCATACCTTTCAACCTTTCATTTTAACTTCCCTGCTGGTCATTGACACGCTTTTTGCTAATCTCTGTTTTTCTGACAGAAGGTTAAGAACTTCTTCTTCTGTTCCTTTAATTTCAGCCTCCTTGATCTTGAATTGGAGTTCTGAAAGCCTCTTATCTTTCTCACGATTGTTTATGTGAAGGAGGCAGTCTTCCATCACTTTTCTCTCATCTTCGTATTCCATTTCTTTTATTGATAGCTCAGAGAAAAGATTAAAAGCCTCTGGATCCTTTTCATTATTAATAAACTTTTCAGGTCTTATCTCTTTAAACTTTACGAGTGATGTCTCTATTGCCTTCGCTATAGTTCTGAAAGGTGGATAAGTAATATCCTCGGGGTTCAGTGCATTAAGTATTTCGTTTGCTATATCTTTGTCCTTCAACATAAGATGGATCAGGATTTCTTCTGCCTTTGGTCTTAACCGCTGACTGTGGACTGTGGACTGTGGACTGTGGACCCTTTTTTGTACCTTCATTCTTCTGAATTCTTCTAACAAGAAGGTCTCTTCTATACCTGTCTTTTCGGATAATCTTTTAAGATAATAGCCCCTTTCTATATTATTGGGGATTTTGGATATTATAACAAGGGCCTCACCCACTTTACTGATTTTTTCACTTAACTCTTGGTTCTTAACCGTCCAAAATCCTGTGTCTTGATCTAATATCTGCTTTAAACTGAAATCGATAAGGTTTGATGCTCCGTGAAGTAGATTCATGAACTTATCTTTTCCCTCCCTCATCATGAAACTGTCAGGGTCATCCCCTGAAGGAAGCGAAACAATCCTCACATCTATGCCCCCCTCAACAAAGATATCAAGACCCATAGAGGCTGCCTTCTTACCTGCTGGATCAGCATCGAATATAATTACCACCTTTTTTGTAAACCTTGTAATCGCTTTAAGATGACCTTTTGTGAGAGCAGTCCCGAGTGTGGCTGCTGTATTCGTGATGCCTGCTTGATGTAACGCTATAACATCCATATAGCCTTCCACAAGGATAAGGGGTTCTTTTCTTATATAATCTTTTGCCTTGTTTAGGGCATAGAGGTTTTCACCTTTTCTGTAAATAAGGGTCTCAGGAGAATTGAGATACTTCGGCAGGGTATCATCCAGAACTCTACCTCCAAATCCAATAACATCGCCTTCTATATTGTAGATAGGAAAGATTATCCTTCCCCTGAATCTATCATAATAGCCTTTTCTATCTTCCCTCGGTATTATAAGACCAGTCTTCTGTAAAATTTCTGGTGAATAGCCTCGCTCTCCCATAGTAGTAAGGAGTCCTCCCCATGCAGGAAGAGAAAAGCCTAGTTTAAAATCTTCTATGGTCTTATCTTTAATCCCTCTTTTAAATAGGTATTCCCTTGTAACCTTTCCTTGAGGGCCAATAAGGATCTTATGGAAATATTCTTCAGCCGTTTTGTTTACTTTCAGTAGAGACTCTTTCTCTGTCTTTAGTCTTGGATCTCTGGTTTTAACTTCTATCTTTATTCCTGCCTTTTTTGCCAGAATCCGTACGGTCTCAGGAAAAGAAAGGTTTTCATATTGGACAAGAAAGTTGAATACATCTCCTCCTGATCCACATCCAAAGCAGTGGTAAAGCTGCTTGGATGGACTTACGATGAAGGAAGGTGTTTTTTCTGAATGAAAGGGACATAACCCTTTATAGTTCTGGCCAGACTTTTTGAGAGGCAGATAGTCAGAAAGGACCTCTACTATATCGATGCTATTACGGATACGGTCGATGATCTCTTCCTGGATATAGCCCTCAACCATACGGTTCACCGTTGACGGTTCGCAGTAGACATTTTATTGAATTCTTTTAAATCTCTTAAACCCTGAGCAACAGAGAACACTCAGACCAGAGGGTTCTGCCTTTTCGATCCCATCGAGAAGGAGATTCATACCGAGATTGTCACTTGATATGTGGCCTGCTATCACTACGTTTACATGGTGTTTTTCGGCTTCTTTTCTGTGGTCTTCGCTTAGGTGCATCGCAACAATGGTGCCAACCCCTGCCTGGCTGATCCTTTCGAAGATATCCTTGGATCCTTCTGTCCCACCTGTCATATCGACGAATACCTTGCCTGCCCTTTTTTCCTTAGAACCAAGGGTGATCTTCGGGCCTGCGGTCTCCCTGATAGCATCTTGATATTCAGGAATCTCTCTAAGGATATTAAGTATATCTTTCAGAGTATCAGGTTTCCTTTCATCGAAGAGTTTCTGGAGATGATTAGCAACAAAATTATCTGAAGGGGTATGCATACAGAGGAGGGGGATACCGAGAAGTTTAGCGGCATCTACAGTCCTTGTATGATTTACAGGCATCAGTTTTCTTTCGACCTCCTTTATCCTCTTATCGAGGAGGTCATCGGCAACAGTAATGGGTACACCGAATTTGTTTAGAATATCTGCCTGCATATGCATAACTTCGTAGAGGTTGGCATAGGCCCTTCCTTCTGGATGATGGGAAATGACAAGGTCAATCTTTTTCCCCTTAGAGAGTAGTCTCTCTGCCAACAGTATCTCACCGACTTCGATGTCGATTCCGATGAGAAAGTTCCTTACCTCAAGCTCAGGATTACCAAAAAGGATTCTGGTATCAGGATAAGGGTTTGTGAAACTTTCTTTATCAAAAGACAAGGAATCAGGATCATCGGGCTTCAGGGTATCAAAGTTCTCCTTTTTCCTCTGGAGATCCTTTTCTACTACATCTTTTCCTCTTGGATCGACCTCAATCCCTCTTTGGACAATAAAGGCATATAAATCCTTAAGCTTCAAAGTTCTTTCCTTATAAGTTAGATTCTATCCAAGGAGTTCTTTTACCATCTCATTCACCAGCTTACCATCTGCCCTGCCTTTCACTTTGGGCATAAGAACCTTCATCACCTTTCCTATGTCTTTAGAACCTGATGCGCCGGTTTCTGTTATGGTCTCGCCTATTATCTTCTTTATCTCCTCAGGTGTGAGTTGCTGAGGCAAGTAGGACTCAATTATCTTGAGTTCTTCAGTCTCTTTATCAACAAGATCCTGTCTTCCACCTTTCTTAAACTCTTCTATTGATTCCTTTCTTTGCTTTGAAAGTGAGACCAGGAGATCGATTATTTCTTCTTCAGATAGGCTACCCCTTTTCTCTATCTCCCTATTCTTCAGGGATGCCATGATTAAGCGAATAGTGGATAGCTTAAGCCTGTCACCGGCTTTCAGTGAGTCTTTGAGTTCTGAGGAAAATCTCTCCTTCAGGGACATCCCCTACCTCAGAATCTTACCCGCTTCATGCTCTTTTTACGTGCTGCTATGGCCTTCTTTTTCCTTCTGACGCTGGGTTTTTCATAGTGCTCCCTCTTCTTTATCTCAGACAGTACACCCTCTCTTTCACACTGTTTCTTGAATCTCCTGAGAGCGTTTTCGAAGGACTCGGTCTCTTTTATCCTTACAACTGGCATTCATTTTCGCCTCCTCCCATAATTTTTATTATACCCTTCCTGTCTGCAACTCATAGAGATAACAGTCAGGATTAATCAATAAGTTTGCAATAATTTAACAATTAAATGCCAACCTGTCAAGGTAAACCTTACTGAGAATCATGAAGAATCTTTACTAAAGAATCTAATTATACCCTATGCCCTATGAAAAATTACCCTGATATCAGAACTTCTTCGCCGCCTATCTCTTGGGTTCGATAATTACCTTTATGCAATCACGTGAGTTGGCAACAAGCCCAATACCAGTACCAGTTTCCGAAAGACCAAGCCTGTGAGTAATCATCTCAAGCACATTCACACGGTGTGACTTAATAAGTTCTAATGCCACCATATGGTCTGAAGGACTCCCTGCATAGGAGGTGGTAAGGGTTATATCATTCCGCCAGAAAAGATCATTCACTGATATCGGTATGGTAACTCCATTCTCTGTCGGTGCGAAAAAGAGGACAGTACCATTTCTTTCCGCAGATTGAAGCGCCTGGATAAATGCCTTTGTGGCACCAGTGCATACTATTACAAGGTCTGCAAGACGACCATTGTTTGCCTTCCTCAGGAGAGAGGGTACATCATCTTCTGCATGTATGGCAAGGTTTGCCCCAAATCTCTTTGCTGCGTTCAGTCTATATTCGGAGATATCCGTTGCTGCAATAAGACCTGCCCCGAGTGCACAGGCAAGCTGTATATGGAGCAGACCTGAGATGCCGCTGCCAATGACAAGTACACTCTCGCCTGGTTCTATTCCTGCCTTTTTTTGCCCGCGTAATACACAGGCAAGTGGTTCTATAAATGTTGCCTCTTCATAAGATACTTCATGAGGGAGAAGAAAAACCCCCCGGTCTACGTTTATTGATGGCAGGCGCACATATTCAGCAAAACCCCCTGGATCAAAATTCGTTTTTCTGAGGGTGTCGCAAATGGTATGATGACCCTTAAGACAGTAATAACAGATATTGCAGGGAACATGATGTGCTGCCGAGACCCGATCGCCAACCTTATAATGCGTTACTCCATCTCCTACAGCTACTATTTCACCTGCGATCTCATGACCGAGCACAAGCGGTGCCTTTTTAATGCGATACCACTCCATTACATCACTACCGCAGATTCCACTCGCCTCGATACGTATAAGTATCTCACCTTTGTCTATCTTTGGTACAGGTCTCTCTTCTATCCTTATATCATGGTTGTTATAGTAGACAGCAACTCGCATTAGGTATCTTTATTTCCTTGCCATCTGAATCTTCGAATCCTCTTTTATGCTATTGAATATATCATTAGCCTCTTCGGGAGTGGCATTTTCATGGACAATAGCACGGATCGCCTTAATCATCGCTAAAGGAAAATCATTCTGCCAGATGTTTCTCCCTAAGTTGACACCGATAGACCCTTTCTGGATACCATCATGGACGAACTTGAATACTTCGAACTCAGTGTCCACCTGAGGTCCACCTGCCATAACAACCGGGACTGGACAACCCCTGATCACCTTCTCAAAGCCATCATCGCACCAGTAGGTCTTTACAACACGTGCCCCCAATTCGGCAGCAATGCGAGAGCATAAAGCAAGGTAACGGGCACTTCTTTTCTCAAGTTCTTTCCCCACAGCGGTTACTGCCATCACAGGTATCCCGTACCTTTCGGCTTCATCAACAAGCTTTGCCAGATTTAATAGTGATTCACGCTCATAATCACTGCCCACAAATATTGAGATACCTATTGCAGACACATTAAGACGGATCGCTTCTTCAATAGAGGTTGTGATACCTTCAGCAGACAGGTCTTTACCGACCATACTGGTTCCGCCAGATACCCTAAGAATAATCGGTTTAGTATTGTTTGGATCTATTGATGAGCGTAATACCCCCCTCGTGACAAAAAGGGCATCACAGTAAGGAAGAAGCGATTCAATAGTTTTTCCTGGTTCTTCCAGTCTTCTTGTAGGGCCCTGAAAATATCCATGATCTATAGGCAAAAAGAGGGCGCGACCATCAGGTTGTATCAACTGTGCCATACGGTTTTTCATTCCCCAGTCCATGTTATTATCCTCCTTTATATCTTTGGTTTGCGGTCATATTATTAAGCGACTCCCTCTATATTGTCAACTCCTTTTTTCTTTATAATCTGCCTCACTATGAGTTATTGATGATTTTAAATAAAATTTGATTTTTAATCCTAAGTATGGTATTAATCGTATCTATGACAACTCAGAAAATGCTCGAGGAATCAAAGACCTATCTTATGGATACATATAGGCGTTTCCCCATTGTCATCGTGAAAGGAAGAGGGGTAAAGGTCTACGACTCTCATGGCAAAGAATATATTGATTTTGTGAGCGGTATTGCAGTAAATAATCTTGGACACTGTCATCCAAAGGTAGTTGTTGCCTTACAGAAACAGGCACAGAGACTTATCCATATCTCGAATCTCTATCATATAGAACCTCAGATAAGACTCGCCAAGATACTCGTTGAGCATTCCTTTGCTGACAAGGTCTTTTTTTCTAATAGTGGGGCAGAGGCTAATGAGGCAGCTATAAAACTTGCAAGGAAATATTCTAAAGAAAACTTTGGAAATGAAAGATATGAGATTATAACCACATTGGGTTCCTTCCACGGGAGAACCCTTGCTACACTTTCCGCTACAGGTCAGGAGAAATTTCAGAAGGGGTTTGAGCCACTTCTTATCGGATTCAGGTATGTCCCGTTCAATGACCTCGATGCACTAAGGAATACAATTACAGACAGAACCTGTGCGGTAATGGTAGAACCAATACAGGGTGAGAGCGGGGTGAGGATCTCTAAGGAAGGCTACCTCAAAGGTCTCAGGGAGATATGTGATGAAAAAAAACTTATCCTTATCCTTGACGAGGTCCAGACAGGCATGGGGAGGACAGGGAAACTTTTTGCCTACGAACATTATACAATAGAGCCTGATATAATGACCCTAGCCAAGGCGCTGGGAGGTGGCGTGGCTATTGGGGCAACCTTATCTAAGGAAAAATTTGCCAGGGCTTTTGTGCCTGGTTCCCATGCATCAACCTTTGGTGGGAACCCCATCGCCTGTGCGGCTGCAAATGCAGCTGTTGAGGCTATTCTTGAGGATGGGTTTGTTCTTGAGAATTCGAGGAGGATGGGAGATTATTTTAAAAAAGGTCTTGAAAGACTAAAAGAAGACTATTCGTTTATCAATGAGGTGAGAGGGATTGGGCTTCTCATAGGGATGGAACTTAATACCGAATGTTCAAATATTGTGACAGACTGTCTCGAAAGGGGGTTTCTGATTAACTGTACTGAGGGTAATGTCCTCCGTTTTATGCCTCCACTTATAATCACAGAAAAAGAAATCGATGCCCTTCTTGATGTGCTGGATGACGTATTCCACAGGATTCTGCCTGAGAGATGAAAAGGGACCTTTTAACAGTAGGAGACCTCACCAAAGAGGATATAGAGAATATTCTAAAAAGGTCCAGCCTGTTAAAGGAAAAACAGGAAAGGGGTGAAACTCACTGTTCACTTATAGGAAAGAGCCTTGGAATGTTTTTCGAAAAGGCATCTACGAGGACAAGGGTTTCCTTCGAGGTCGGCATCTATCAACTTGGTGGTCAAGCAATCTTTCTTACCTATCAGGATTTGCAGATAGGTCGGGGTGAGACAATTGCGGATACCGCAAGGGTCCTGTCACGTTATATCGATTGTTTAGTTGTGAGGACATTCTCTCAGAAGGTAGTCGAAGAGTTAGCAAGATATGCCACAATCCCTGTGATTAACGGTCTCACAGATATACATCATCCCTGTCAGGTTTTATCTGACCTCTTTACGATATTTGAAAAGAAGGGGAGACTCAATGGTCTTAAGCTATGTTATATCGGAGATGGGAATAATGTGGCCAACTCCCTTATAGAAGGCGCTACAAGAGTGGGGATAAATCTTACCCTCGCCTGTCCCGATGGTTATGAGCCTCTTAAAGAGATTGTAAGAGAGGCGATAGCCGAAAAAGGGAAGGGTGGATCTCATATAGAGATATTGAGAGACCCATTAAAGGCAGCAGAAGGGGCAGATATACTTTATACAGATGTATGGGCAAGTATGGGTCAGGAATCAGAAAGGGAGAAGAGGCTCAAGGTCTTCAGTCCCTATCAGGTGAACAGTAAGATAGTTCAGGTTGCTAAACCTGATGTCCTCGTGATGCACTGCCTCCCCGCCCACAGGGGAGAAGAAATCACAGATGAGGTGATTGATGGAAAATATTCTATAGTACTTGATCAGGCTGAAAACAGACTCCATACACAGAAGGCGATCCTTGAGATGTTAATGACTAACTGAAATAGGAAATGTGCCTTGTCATGCTGAACCCGTTTCAGCAGCTCTTTTTCAATAACAGAGATCCTGAAACAGATTCGGGATGACATCTCGATAACTAACCAACTTTAAAATTATCATGAACGACACACTTTCTATCATCCCCTTAGGAGGTCTTGGTGAGATCGGCCTGAACATGATGGTGATGGAATACGGGGATGACATCATAGTTATTGATTCAGGCCAGATGTTCCCTGAAGAGGATATGCTCGGGGTAGATATGGTTATCCCCGATTTCTCCTACCTCCTCGATAACAAGGAAAAGATAAGGGGAATAATCCTTACCCATGGACATGAGGACCATACAGGTGCCCTTCCGTACCTCCTCAGACAGATAAGTGTCCCAGTATACGGTACCCTTCTTACCCTCGGTCTCGTGAAGGAGAAATTAAAGGAGCATCGTCTCGAGGGTATCGAACTCAACCCTGTCAGGCCGAGGGATATAATCCATCTCGGGGATTTCACTGTAGAATTCATGCGGGTCACCCATAGTATTGTAGATGGCGTCGGCCTCGGAATAACCACACCGGTAGGGAGGATCGTCCACACCGGGGATTTTAAACTCGACCCAACACCTGTCGATGGGGAGCTGATGGATTTCCATAAATTTTCTGAGTACGGGGATAAGGGGACGCTTCTTTTTCTTTCCGACAGTACCAACTCGGAAAAAGGAGGGTATACCTTTTCAGAGAAGGAGGTGCGAAGGGCCTTAGAAGATATCTTCTCAAAGGCTGAGGGAAGAATTATTGTCGCCACATTCTCATCAAATATACACAGGATACAGCAGATCATTGATGTGGCCGCCATGTTCAGAAGGAAGGTAATCCTTAATGGTAAAAGCATGATCTCTAATGCCCAGATAGCCTTAGAGCTCGGCTACCTCAAGATACCCAAAGGGACATGGCTCAGGATGGATGAGATGAAGAGACTTTCTGAAAATGAGACCGTGTTTATAACGACAGGAAGCCAGGGGGAACCCCTTTCTGTCCTTTCAAGAATAGCTATGGATGAGCATAAACATATCAGGATCAAGAAAGGTGATACGGTAGTCCTCTCTGCCAAGATGATTCCCGGCAATGAACGGGCAATAGCGAGGGTAATAAACCACCTTTTAAAAAGGGGTGCAGATGTTATATACGAAAAGGTCTCGGAGATCCATGTTTCAGGACATGCATCCAAAGAAGAACTGAAGCTCATGCTCAGTATAGTCAGGCCTAAGTATTTTATCCCCATCCACGGTGAATACAGGCATCTCTTCTATCATTCAAGGCTTGCAGAAAAGACAGGGGTTCAGCCTGAGAATATATTTATCCTCGAGGACGGAGATGTTGTGGAGTTCGGTAAGGATGGGGCCTGGAGGGCCGGAAGGGTAGCCGCAGGAAGGGCATTTATAGATGGAAAGGGTATAGGGGATGTTGGAGATGTCGTCCTCAGGGACAGACTGAGACTCGCCCATGACGGTGTAGTGATCGTTATCATTGGAATCGAAAAACTAACTGGAAAGGTCGTTACCGGACCCGATATAATCTCAAGGGGATTTGTCTTTGAGGATGCCTCCCAGGAACTCCTTACAGAGGTTAAGGAAGTCGTAATAACGGCCCTCGAGTCTATGGGTAAAGAGATAAAGTCCGAATGGCCCCTTGTTCAGGCAGGTGTAAAGAGTACCCTCAGAAAATATATACTCAAGAAGATGGACAGAAAACCAATGATCCTGCCTCTGATAATTGAGGTGTAGAATTTTCAGAACATTCCTCTACTTCTCTCCCCTACAGGTCGCAGACGAGTCATCGACAACTGCCAGCCGAATGATTTATTGACATTGATAAAGGAGAAATGAATTTCGTATACTTCCTATTTTTGAAAGCTCCCGAAATGTCTGATTAAATTTGATAACCTGAGTTGGCAAGAATATAGTGGGCATCCAAGAGAGTTGTAAACCCCAGGGTTAACGCCAAAGATTTGGGTGCTGAGGATGCTCGAGAGATATTGACAAAGATGTATAACAGGCGTATATTATAAGCATAAGGAGGTGATTTTGATGCAGAAGGGTAAAATAAACATTACATTGGACAAAGACCTGATAGACTATGCCAAAACTTATGCAGAGCAACAGAGAACTTCAGTTTCAGAGATCATCACGCAGTTTCTTCTTAACCTAAAACGTACAATAGAAAGTAACCCAACCGAGGTAATCCTTTCAGATCCAGATTTCAGGGAAAGCCTGCTTCAAACTATTTCGAGAATAAGATCTGGTAAGGTGAAATGGTTCAGGTATAAAGAGGTCTTTTGATGGAGGTTCTCTTTAGCGATGCCTTTAAAGATTCACTAAAAAATACAGCTCAATAAAAAAGTTCATCAAGAAGAAGGTAGATATGATTATAGAAAACCCTATTGCCCTGGGTGAGCCATTGAAGGGAAATTTAAGGGGATACTATAGTTGCCCGATACAAAAGAATTTTCTAATCATTTACTTATACTGCAGGGTATGCCGCAAAAAAGGCGATAGTGAGATAGTCCTCTGCAGTGATTGCAATAAATGTTCAGACGATACTATAAAGTTTATTGATTTAGGTCCTCACGATCAAGCGTATAGAAGAAACTAATTGATATCTATGCACTGGTGGATTGAAGCATCAGGAAAGATCTTGAAAACTGCTTATTTACTTCTCTACGAGTCATCGACAACCGCCAGCCAAATGATTTATTGACATTGATAGAGGGGAAAAAGTCCTGAGCATGTCAAACTCCTTTATTTCTCATATTCGATATTATTATTCTGATTTTTTTGCTTTTACCTTATCTTATTTTGGGGTATACTAATTCAAAAATACTTTACCCTCTTATCTCATGTCGTAGAGATAAGAAGAGATGAGAAAAGAAGGATGGATGAAAAAGGCAAGTCTGTATATAGATACATCAGTTCTTGGTGGGCTTTTTGATATAGCGGATGCTGAAAGAATAAAAAAAGCAGAGAGCCTTATCAGATTAATCAAAGATGGACTTTATGAAGGATTTATTTCTTTTCTTACCTTAGAGGAGATTTTGAAGGCTCCCCATGAAATACAGGAAAAATTAAAGAGTGCGATTACTGAAGCGGGATTAAAGATACTTGAAGAGACCGAGGAATGTATTGAGTTATCAGACGTCTATGTAAATGATGAGGTTATTCCTGCTAAGTATCGCAATGATGCCAGACATATTGCAATCGGCGTATACCATGAAGTTGATTTCATTGTCTCCTGGAATTACAGGCATATGGTGAATATAACCGTGCGGAGAGTGATTAATAGTATCAATTTAAGGATGGGCTATAAGCCTATTGAGATTATATCACCAGAGGAGGTGGTTGAATATGAAGAAATGGAGATATAAATCTTTGGAATGGATTCACAAGGTCCGAGAAGAAGACTACAACGAAACAAAAAATCTCTCTCCAAGAGAACTTATTGAAAAAACTCGCAAGGCTACTGAGGATACAGTTAAAGCACTGGGTCTAAAAATCATTCATACCAAGACACTGGCCCATTAACTGGTTGTATCTCAAATAGGTCAGCAACGATTTAAAAACGAAAATTTCAAAAGGAAGAGTCTTGAGAGACTACTCATATACTTCTCTACGAGTCATCGACAACTGCCAGCCGAATGAATTATTGACACTTATAAAAGAAAAATAAATACTGTATAAATGGGTAAGAACACATAGAATATGTATAGGAATCCTAAAATTGTTAAGAAATATTCTTACAGAAGAAGGAGGTAGATTCTAATGAAAGAGGTATTGATAAAGCTACAGAACGGAAATCCCAATATAAAAAACAATACAAGAGGACTAAGGAGGTGTTGGTAATGTTAAAAACAATTTCGAATGCAGACTTAAATAAAATTAAAAAGACTGTAAAGAATTTGCCAGTAGAAATGAAAATAAAAGTATTGACAATGTTGGAAGAAGAACTTTTTGCTACGAGATTTAAAAGTCTTTTAAAGGAGTTTAGAGAGTCTGCAAGAAAATATCCTATAACAATAGAGGAGATCACCAAAGAGGTAGAGGCTGTAAGACAAGAACGATATGAAAGTCGTAATTGATACCAAAATTATAAGGCCCAAAGATTTTGAAGAGATATTTAAGTAAAAAACCTTTAAGACACTTTAATTAGAACCACCAACCCGATGCTCATAACAACTTAAAGGCATTGATTGAAAAGAAAAGTGCTACTTCTCTATCCTACGGGTCGTAAATGAGTCATCGACATCCGCCAGCCGAATGATTTATTGGCGACATTGATAAAAGAAGAAATTTTCATCGCATTAAAAATAATAAAGAGCTATTTCACTATCTATGGTATAATTAAGCAATAATAGGGAGGTGCATATGCATTCAGTAGAAACTAAATATGAGCATATTACTATTGACGAGAAAGGGATTCCTTTTATTGCAGGCACTACCATGAAGGTGGTTGAACTTGTGGCCGAAAAGGTAGCGTATGGGTGGAGTCCTGAGGAATTACATCTACAGCACCCTTATTTGACCTTGGGGCAGATCCATTCGGCGCTGGCCTATTATTATGACAATGAAGAGAAACTTAATAAAGATATTGAGCAACGCCTGAAGGGTATTATGCAATATAAAGCCCCTGAAAAATCTCCCTTGAAAGAAAGATTAAAGGCCTCTGGGTTATTGTAGTGGCTATTAAGCTTTATATGGATGCCCATATACCAAAGGCTGTTACAAATGGACTCCGGTTACGAGGAATTGATCTTCTTACAGCGCAAGAAGACAATGCTGATAAACTTTCCGATTCTGAATTGTTAGAGCGTGCGACTGTATTAAATCGTGTGCTTTTTACTTTTGATGATGATTTATTGGTAGAGGCTGCAAAAAGGCAAAGGTTATCAATTCCATTTTCGGGAGTAATTTATACATCTCCTTTAAACATTTCAATTGGAGCCTGCATCAAGGACTTAGAAATAATTGCACAATCCGGAGAACCTGAAGATTTGGCTAATAGAGTAGAATTCTTGCCTTTATAAAGGTTTTACAAAAGTGTACCTGCACGCTCATCTGCTATACTAATCATCGACAACCGCCAGCCGAATGATTTATTGACACTTATAAAAGAAAAATAAATATTGTATAAATGGGTAAGAACACATAGAATATATATAGGAAACTTTAGAAGAAATCAAAAAATATGAATACTCTTTTCAAGAATAAGTTATGACCCATATTATAGATACGGAAATCCCAATATAAAAAACAATACAAGAGGACTAAGGAGGTGTTGGTAATGTTAAAAACAATTTCGAATGCAGACTTAAATAAAATTAAAAAGACTGTAAAGAATTTGCCAGTAGAAATGAAAATAAAAGTATTGACAATGTTGGAAGAAGAACTTTTTGCTACGAGATTTAAAAGTCTTTTAAAGGAGTTTAGAGAGTCTGCAAGAAAATATCCTATAACAATAGAGGAGATCACCAAAGAGGTAGAGGCTGTAAGACAAGAACGATATGAAAGTCGTAATTGATACCAATATATGGATCAGTTACTTGCTCGGAAGCCTTTTACAGGGCATAGATGAAAAGATACTTTCAAAAGAGATAAAAGTTGTCTTATCAGATGAGATGTTGAAAGAGCTTAGTGAAGTATCAAGCCGCCCAAAATTTAAGAATATTTTTACTTCCAGGAGAATCAAGGAGCTATTTTCACTTCTTGATGGTTATGCAATAGTAGTTTCGCCAAGCCAGAAGGTTAATGCCTGCAGGGATGAAAAGGATAATTTTCTGCTTGAAGTAGCATTGGAGGGAAAAGCTGATCATCTCGTTACAGGAGATGAAGATCTCCTTGCTTTAAATCCATTTCATAATACAAAAATTATAAAGCCCAAAGATTTTGAAGAGATATTTAAGTAAAAAAACCTTTGAGACACTTTATTTAGATGCGACTCATCGACAACCACCAGTTAAATGATCTGTTGACATTGATAAAGAAGAGAAAAAAATGAATCAACTTCATTTTTTCTACAGGTATTCTATTTGTAAGAACTTGCACATGGCCGGTTTTCGTGTATCAACATATCATCAGTTATTTCTATATAGACATCAGCGGCTTCGATTAGCTCTTTCCCTGTTGTCTCGCGGAATGACATTACTTCGACCTTAACGCCTTTAGACTTTAAGGCATGGACGAGTGGTACAAAGTCTGTATCCCCGGTTAGGATAACCATGACATCGACCTTATCAGCAAGGGCAATAGCATCAATGGCAATTTGCATATCCCAGTCTGCTTTGAAAGAGCCGTCTGGAAGTGTGCGTGGCCGTTTCGATCTGACCTCATAACCCATGCTCTCCATTGCGTAGACAAACTTGCTCTGGTCAACCCCATCTAGCAGGATATTGTAGATAATCGCCCTGACAATTTCTCTGCCATTCACTGCATTCATGATTTTGTTATAATCTGGTTTAGCACCTCTTGCCTTTGCGGACAGATAAATGTTTTGCCCATCAATTAAGATAGCCACCCTTTGCCCTGGAAGTTTACTCATTTTACTCCTCCTTTCTTTCGATTCTTAAAGTTTATTGAATTGGCCTCTTTCATATAGACAGAATAATCTATTGCAACTTAAATAAAAATCCGCATAATATTCCTAAAATATACTAACTTATAAAGTTAATTCTCGGATATTTTGGGGATATTTTTTATCTGAAGGGTCTGATATTATCTATGCTGGTATAGGGTTACAATATGTTATTACAATTCATAGTAAATGGGATAGTTTCAGGCTCTCTGATAGCCATTATGGCTATTGGGTTTTGGTTTATTTATAGGGCTACCAATCTGTTCCATATAGCTCATGGTGCGGTCTATACAGCATCCGCTTATGTCTTTTATAGCCTTTATGTCTCTAAAGACATCTCCCTATCAATAGCATTAGTATTATCGTTAATCTCAAGCATCATCTTTGGCCTTGTCATGTATTTCATAGTTTATAGACCCCTTGAGAAAAAGAATGCCTCGGCAGGAATAAAGTTCATAAGTTCATTGGCTATATACATATTCATGGTCAACATAATCGCCCTTATTTTTGGAAATGAGACAAAGATACTCTCTGAAGGATTAAGTGAGAGCCTTAGCTTTGGGAATATTATCCTTACATGGATACAGGTTTATCAATTTTTGTCATTTCTGATACTTTTTATACTCACATATTCTTTTGTGCAAGGGACAAAGTCTGGCAGAGCAATTAGAGCTATTGGTGACAATCCTGTATTATTTAAGGCTATAGGGCTTAACGAAAGATGGGTTAAAGGGATGGTCTTTGCTATAGGCTCTGCCATTGCAGGGCTGGCCTCGATACTTACAGGCATAGATGTTGGGATCGACCCACATATAGGGATGCTTGCACTTCTGAATGCTGTTGTTGCAGTCATCATTGGGGGAATAAAAAAGATTGAGGGTATAATCATAGGGTCGTTACTTATCGGCATATTACAGAACCTTGTTATTTGGCAGTTTTCTGCAAGGTGGGAGTCAGCGGTAACCTTCTTTATCCTCATATTAGTCCTTCTTTATAAATCAGGAGGACTTTTTGTTGTAAAGAAGAGGGTTGAGGAGATATGAACTACCTGCTTCACATCCTGATTATGATATCTATATACACAATCCTTGCACTTTCGTTAAACCTTCCTGTGGGTTATACCGGCCTTTTAAGCCTTGCACAGGCTGCCTTCTACGGCATCGGTGCCTATGTGATGACACTTCTTATGATGAAAATGGGGATTAACTTCTTTGTCTGTATGGCAATTGCAATTGTTTTTTCCGCAGCTGTATCACTTTTAGTCTCTTATCCATCCACCAGACTGCATGGCGATTATTTTATACTTGCATCCCTGGCCTTTCAGATAATTATCTTTACAATCCTATACAACTGGATTGACCTCACAAGAGGGCCCTATGGAATCCCTGGCATACCGAGACCAGAGATTTTAGGTATAAGTTTTGACAACCTTTATAAGTTCTTTGTCCTTTCAGGAGGGCTGGCCCTTGGGGTTTTCTTAATAGCAAAAAGACTCTATTCATCCCCCTTCGGACTCGTGCTCAAAGCCATAAGGGAGGATGAACTCTCAGCCACCTCCATTGGTAAGGATGTAAAGAAATTTAAAATCCTTGCCTTCGCTATAAGTAGCGGTATGGCTTCAGTGGCTGGTGCGCTATATGCATCCTATGTAACATATATAGACCCTACAAGTTTCAACCTTGATGAGTCTATATTTATACTCTCGATTGTATTAGTTGGTGGCTCAGGAAACCTCAGAGGACCTGTTATAGGTACCCTGTTGATGATCCTCCTGCCAGAGGGCTTAAGGTTCCTTGGAATCCCGGACAGTGTAGCGCCGAATGTCAGGCAGATAATATACGCCATGGTACTGATACTTCTCATGAGGTTCAGGCCATGGGGGTTAGCAGGGGAGTACAGGTTTGGGTAATATACTGAGATTAGAGGGCCTTACAAAGAACTTTGACGGGCTTAAGGCGATAGACAACCTTGATCTGGGGGTAGAGGCAGGCAAGATTTCAGCCATAATAGGGCCGAATGGTGCTGGTAAGACTACGCTATTTAATCTCATATGTGGCTACCTATACCCGGACAAGGGCAGAATAATCTATAAAGAGAGAGATATTACTCTATTAGATCCCTGGAGGAGGGCTGTATCAGGAATCGGAAGGCTCTTTCAGGATATAAGGGTCTTTAAAAAGATTACCCTTCTTGAGAACCTCCTTGTCACATTCAATGATAATTCTGAAAATCCTTTCAGGGCTATCTTTGGGAGAAGGAATGGAAAAGAGAGAAAAAAAATCGAGACAGTAATGAAATGGCTTAATTTTGTTGGACTTGCTGATAAGAAAGACCATCTTGCGGAGAATCTTTCCTGGGGTCAGCAGAAGCTCTTGAGCCTTGCAAGGCTTTTATGCGGGGATTTTGAGTTATTGCTTATAGATGAGCCTGTAAGCGGGGTCAACCCTGACATGGCAGATACCATTTTGGAGAAAATAAAAGAGCTTAAAGGGCTTGGTAAAACGATAATTGCTGTAGAGCATAATATGGATGCAGTGGAGGCAATCTCTGACTATATTTATTTTATGGATTCTGGTAAAATTACAGCGGCAGGATTGCCAGAGGAAATTCTTAACAATCAAAAAGTTATGGATGCTTATATAGGGATTTAAAGATGCTGCTCGAACTAACGAATATACATGCCGGATATAATGGCAGAGAGATTCTTACAGGCACTTCTATAAGAGTTAATTTAGATGAGATAGTAGCCCTCATTGGGCCTAATGGCGCTGGGAAGTCAACTGTCTTTAAGGCTATATCGGGTTTTATTTCCCCAAGGAGCGGTAAAATAGTTTTTGATGGTATTGACATTACCAGTTTAGAAACCAATAAAAGAATATCAATGGGGATGGGTTACTTTCTTCAGGGTGGAGCGGTCTTTAATGACATGAGTATATATGAAAACCTTGAGATGGGAGGGGCAAACCTTAAGAAATCTATCTTTAAAGAACGGGTAGAAGGTGCCCTTAACCTTTTCCCATTGCTTAAAGATAAACTCAATAAAAGGGCTGGGCTTCTCTCTGGTGGTGAAAGACAGATGCTTGCACTTGGCATGATAATGCTTAATAGACCAAAACTTCTCCTGCTTGATGAACCATCTGCAGGACTTGCTCCAAGGCTTGTAAAAGGAATTATGGAGAAGATTGTTGAAATTAGCAAAACCTATAACATGGCTATTTTGCTTGTGGAACAAAAAGTGGGAGAGGCATTAAAGATAGCTCACAGAGGTTATCTCTTAAAAAACGGTCAGGTCGCATTTGAAGGCTTACCTGAAAATATAAAAGAAGCTATCAGCGGGAGGCTTGTTCATGCTTGATGTTGGAAAATGCATAGAAATTTATGAACATATAAAGACTAAGGAGGTCTGAAATGCAGAAAGGATTATTAGTAATAGCTTTGGCCATCATTCTGGTTTTTGGGGTTATAACAACTTCAATTGCAGAGGAGGTTTATAAGATTGGAGCGATATTGCCTCTTAGTGGAGACGCTGCACAATATGGAGAATGGGGAAAGCGTGGAATTAGCCTTGCTGTGGATGAAATAAATTCAAAAGGGGGTATCAACGGTAAAAAGATAGAGGTTGTTTATGAGGATGATGCTGCTGAACCTAAAAAAGGAGTTTCAGCGGTAAATAAGTTAATAAATGTTGATAAGGTTAAAGTAATAATAGGACCCATACCAAGCACTGTAACACTTGCGGTTGCACCAATATGTGAGAAAGCAAAGGTGGTTATTATGTCCTCGTCATCAAGTCCTGCAATCACAAAGGCTGGCGATTACATATTCCGCAACTGGCCATCAGATGATTTTGAGGGGTCTGCTATGGCCAATTATGTCATTAAAAAGAAATATAGAAACGTTGCAATTTTACATATTAATAATGAATATGGTCTCGGGGTAGCAAATGTATTTAAGACAGAGTTCTCGAAGCAGGGGGGGAAAGTTTTAATTACTGAAACATATAAACAAGGTATTTCTGATATGAGACCACAACTTATAAAAATTAAGAAATACAATCCAGAAGCAATCTATTTAGTCGGTCATGCAAAAGAAAATGGTCATGTTGTGAAGCAAGCAAGGGAACTAAATATAAAGGCTCAGATATTAGGTACCGTCGGGATAGAAGGACCTGATTTGATCAATATCGCGGGAGACAGTGCTGAAGGGTTGGTTTATACTGCCCCTGCCTTCGATCCGGATAGTCATGATCCAACAGTAAAAGCATATCAGCAAGAATATATGAAAAAATTCGGAAAGAAGTCCGAAATCTTTGCTGCAACTACATATGACGCAACAAAAATTATGGCACTAATGATCGGAAAAACCGGTTATAATCCTGATGCAATAAAGGATGGTTTATACAAGCTAAAGGATTATCCTGGCGTTTCAGGGAAGACCAATTTTGATAGGAATGGGGATGTCATTAAATCAGTAATGTTTAAGACCGTAAAGAACAAGCAGTTTGTACCTATAAAGGAGTAACTCAGAAATGAAACTACAATTAGAAACGTCATCATATCAGCAAGTAGAGATACTATACGATGAACTGTCTGAATATTATCACTTTCTCTATACTGATATTGAAGGGATAAATAAAAAAATAGCCCAAGAACTTGATTTGAAACTTTTGAAACCTTTAGGTATTCAGAAAATCTTGGATTGCTCATGCGGAACCGGCCATATGATCATTGAACTTGCAAAGCTTGGATATGAGGTTACTGGTTCTGATATAAGCGGCAAAATGATAGAGAGATCAATCTCTAATGCTATCAGAGCAGGAATAAAAAATATAAATTTCTTTCAAACAAATATTCTTGATTTATCATCGAATATTAAGGAGAAATTTGATGCAGTAATTTGCAGGGGCAATTCTTTTTCTCATATCGAACCTAATGATTTTGAGATAGCAATTAAAAATATGGGCACTCTTTTAAAGAAAGGCGGACTTTGCTATATTGATATAAGAAACTATGAAGCAGTAATCCAGGAAAAACCTCTATTTGAGCACCGAGCACATTTACAATTTGGCTCAAAAGATATTGTAAGCTTTTATATTTTAGATTACAAAGAGAACTCAAGGACATATAATATCTTTTTTGTCTTTTTCGATAGGGAGAGTAATAGCATTTCTCATAAATTGGTAACAATAGATGGGTATTTCGTTTTTGAAGATGATTTATTAAGGGCCTTTAAAAATGCGGGTTTCGAAAACATTAAGAAAATGCAATTGGAGAATGAATCTAAGGATATCAATATCCTTAGAGGGACAAAGATATGAAAACTATTATAGCATTAAGCAGCCCTCCTAAACTTAAAGGACTTGATTTCTCCTTCGAAGAAATTAAAAAGGCGAGGGCACAAAACAGAATGCTTGTCATTAGCATAGAAACCAGCAATATATGTAACCTTAGATGCATTTATTGTTATACGGATGCAGGGAAAAAACTAGCTAATGAATTAACACTCGATGAATATAAGAGTATACTTGACCAGGCAGTAGAACTCGGTGCAAGAGAGGTAGCCATCGCTGGCGCTGGAGAACCTCTTCTTGATCCCAATTTCTTTAAGATCCTCAAATTAATTGAAGAAAGAGGTTTGTATCTCATACTTTATTCAAACGCATCATTGATTGACAAAAGCACTGCGAAGATTTTATATGAAAGTCCTGTGACAGTTGTGGCTACTCTGAATAGCATGAGGCCTGAGGTGCAAAACAAACTATGTGGTGGTGTTCCCTGGGCTTATGAAAAGATGATGCAGGGGATTCATAACCTGATGGATGCCGGCTTTAATAAAGTAAATCCCACAAGAATTGCTATAGACTCTTTTATAGTTAAGGAAACTGTCAGAGAAGCATCCGAGATTTTTCGCTTTGCAAGAAGAAACAATATATTTCCATATATTTGTAGAGTATTCCTTTCGGGGAGGGCAAAGGGAAAAGACCTCGATATAACTAACGAGCAATTTAGAGATTTGACTTATAAACTGCTTGAGATCGATGAATCTGAATTTGGGTACACATGGGAACCACGACCACCTTTTGTTGCTTCACAATGTCAACTTGTATATGTGAATATGGTTGTTGGTATTCAGGGCGATGTAAGGCCATGTTATAGTATATTTATAAATGCAGGCAATATTCGTAAACAGTCTTTAAAGAAAATATGGAATAGCGACTTTTTACGAAATGTTAGAAACATGGAGGACAATTTAAAAGGGAAATGCGGCAGTTGTGCATTGAAAGGTGAATGTTTTGGATGCAGGTGCAGAACCTTTGCAATGACTGGTGATGTCTTTGCTTCTGATCCAGCCTGCTGGAGATGAATCAATTAGGGGAATGATATGTCTCTTTTGCCTGATGCACCAAGAGATAAGACAGATATCGATGTAATCTTTTCATATATTTATGCTGATTTAGTTTCGATATATCCCAGTAATGACCTTTTCCGAATTTTCTTACAATATTTCCAACCTCTTTTTGATCTTACGTTAGGTGCTGCCTATATAGAAGAAGATATAATAGCTACAAGTTGTTTATTAGAAAAGCAAAAAAATGATTTAAAAAGACTTCTAAAAACCTCAAAAAATTCATGGTGGCTAAATCGTGAACATTGCGAATCCTGCAAAGAACTGAAAGACAGCATTCCTCATATCAGTGTAGCCAAAAGTTGCCTCAATATCCCAATTAAGGTAGTAGGCTGTTTTCAAAAAATTGATAAGGAGCGTGGCTACTGTTCCAAGAAAGAAATTGGTTCATTCCTCTTATTTTCAAGACTTCAGCCTATAGAGGATATTGAGGATATTAAAGAATATATATCTCGTCATGTTACAGCTTGTTTTTTGCAACAAACTGCTAGAGAGTTATTTTTATCGAATGAGCAACACGATTGTTTTTTTACAGATGATCGAGAGAAAGCATGTGGCGAAAATGGTTTAGGGCCTTTAAATAAGACTGGTGAAAAATTATGCAAGAGATGGGCAGTAAAAAAGATATAGATAGTACTCTGACAGAAATAGCAAAGAGATTTCAAGACGAGTTCTATTTGAAAACACCTCCATTTATAATACTTTTAAAATCTAAAACCCAATGCTTTCATTATTATGGCAGGGAATACTTTAAAGAATATATCCGCTCTAATAATGTGGATCTAAAAAGATTAACTGAGGCTTTAAATAAAGCAAAGGAAGTAATTAATTCTGACAAAGAAATAAAAAGGTGGTATGAAGAGGTATCAAATGAAAACACTAAAGCTTTTTTAAATAACAGCTTACCTAAAAACGCAAATGGTGATAAAAATAATTTAATTGATATTTTCGTGGACTTATTGTTAAACACCCCGATAAGTCGCCATTACGGAGTAACAGGGCAAACATTTCATACGAGAGTTCCAAGGTTTTTTTATAATGAAGGGCAATTTAATAAGTATAGTGGTGCAGAAGAATATATTGAAAATGACTTAATATTAGCTAATAAACAAATTTCATTTACATCTATAATTAACACTTTAGAAGGGTTCTTCTGGGAAGGGCTTAAAATAAAAAGTGCAATAATGTCTCATATTCCTTTATATGGTCAAATAGCAGGGATTGCTTTTGTCGCAGAGACAGAAGAGAAATTTACCCCCTATGATTATCTACGGTTTTTACAATTAGTAAAAGAATTAGGTATTACTTCAATCAAAGATGCAAAGGAATTTGAATTCTTATCAGTAGTTCTTCAAGACCTTCCGAGCAATGGCTTTGACGTTTTGAAAACTGTCTTTATAAGACTACCAATCTTATTTAATATTACTGGTGCATGTATGAGAGAAAAAGACAATATATTTAGACGCCTATCGTTTGATAAGCAGGATGGTTCTAAATTGTTTCCTGAATGGAAAGAAATATCATGTGTAATATGTAATAATTTCAGTTATGGGAATGCTTCAATTAAAATAATATCTTTAGGTGAAATATGTAATATTCATAACACCGATAAATACTTAAAACCGAAAAGTGGTTTGTATATCAAGAAAGAAGATATAGCTTTTATTTTATATTTTGATTTTGAAGAAAACATACTGGAAATGTATTCAAAAGGAATAGAGTTAGCAATTGATGATGTTCTTGGCTTAATAAAAATCACAGAAAAGAATATACAATTCCATAAGGGTTACGGACATGATACTACAAGACTTATGAGCGATATAAGTATTGAAAACATAGATTTCATAAAAGGAGTAATTGATAGGAGAACTAAGCTTATGGTTAAACTGTTCGGTGAAAAGATAACCGATGATAAAGATCCTTTAACAGATGTCCATCTTAAAGATGAAATAATTCAAATATGGAAAATATTTAATGACGTATATAGAAAAAATCGACAAAAGGATAATATCGAACTCCCTAAAATGGATATCCCCCCAGAGAGATATATTTATTTGCCAGCAGTTGAATGTATTCTATACAACCTGATAAAAAACACTTTTCAAAATTACGAAGATGCAAATATACAATATACAGATATTTCATTTATAGCCAATAAATTGACATATATTCAAAAGGGTAAAAATTTTAAATTTGGATTTTCTGAAGGCCAGCGTAAAGTTACTCCTAAAGATATTCATAGATATCTGAACGGTGAGGATATAAACTGGACTAAGTTAACAGGGCTTGGACATTATATTATTCAGTGGATAATGGATCGCTTCAGAGATGATCTTTCAGATTTATCAATAGTGTTTAGGGAAAAAAACAAAGAGATTACAGTAAAAAAAGACATGTACGAAGAAAAAGACTTAAAAAATTCAGAATCTTCTGTTACTTATGAAATAAAGTTCCCTTTGATGTGGAGGTAAAATATGTCTAATTATACCTTTATAACAGTTGAGAAAGAGAGTTTTTTCAATGATTTTTTTGGGGAAGGGAAATTTCCTCAAAAATTAAGATCGCATTTTGATACGATTGAATCATTCTTAAAGTCTTCAAGCGACCCTAAAAATATAGTTCTGTTATGGCATCTATCTGCCTCTGGTATAGACAGCTCAGAGCTGAAAGAAAAAATTACTGCTATAAATAGCAAATTTCCTTCAGGACTTGTCCTTAAAATAGGCAAATCCGAGGCTTCAGAATTTATTAATATTGCTCGACAATGTAAATGGTTTGACATCTGCGGTGTAGGTAGTTATGTAAAAGAGAAATGTAATGAGGGTAATTGGAATGTAAATACAATAGTAAGCTTGCGAGACTCGTGGAGATCTAAAGAAAAACTGTCAGAGATTACAACCTATCTCCTCCACCTCTTCCTCCCTCTCGACATAGACATGCAGGCATTGGAACTTTTGGAAGAAAATAAAAAAGGAGATTACTTAAACCAAATGTATAATGACAATACTGATTATTATGATAAATTTGGAATATTACAATCGAAGATAAAAGAACTGTCGGAAATCGAGGGAATAGATAAAAATAGGCTTAGTGGCATCATTAATGATGCTCAGGTTTTTTTCCAAAACCTTATTAAAAGAGAAAACGATCCCAAAAGGCTTTTAAAAGATTCTTGGAAGGACAAGGAGATTAACTCCTTCCACGACTGGTATTGCGCCCTTGCTGAATGTCTTAGAGAAAGCTATAGAAGTAATGAATAGATAGAATTAAAAAATAAAATTTTATAAAGATATTTCCTGTTGAGGAGTCCGCGATGGATAAGAAAAGGAAAGTGTTGATTGTTTCTGATGGCCTTAACGAAACCTCCATATCACTTCAAAGGGCATTAAACTCACTTTTTTACAACCAATATGATCTTCAGATCATATCTTATAGTAAAGTTCTATTGGAAATACAAAGGCAAATATCAGATGCTTTTAGAGAATTACCACAGGAATTTAAAAAAAAGGCAGAGGAACTACAAACAAGTTTAAATAACAGACTTGAGCAGAGTAAAAAGACGAAAATAAACGAAGAACTTGAAAGATTAACAGAGGATATATGTAGTCAGTTGCAGGAACAAATTGATTTAATAGGGAGGGAGATAAATAGGCTGGGGGAAATTATGGCAGGGGCATATAAAAAGAGCGAAGGTAACATAAGAATGCCCGAAATAATAGAGAATTTTAATTTATTAGTGATAAAAAAACAAAATTTAGAAAATGAAAAAAAAGCTATAGAGAATAACAGACTAAATAATCTTGAGGGAATAGAGGATAGATTAAAAAGACAAAATGCCATGAGATTAATGGAGTTTTATAAAAAATATGTGTCTATAGTAAAAGAAATGGAGAACCTTATATTACAAATACCTGAAGGAGCTCATATAGTATTATTAGAGGAATATTGGCAGGAAATGATAGAGGAGAGAAGTAAGAGGTATTTAGAGCTTTCACAAACAACATCTCAGAATTCATATTTATGGGAGTGTAAATCATTTATCGATTCCGCACAAAAAGCAGTTGAAAAATTACTAAAGGATGTTTCCCTTATTATTATTTTAGACTTTGAAGTCAACTCCGATTATATTTATTTTGTAAGAAGGTATTGGGCAGAGATTATCAAATATAAAAATAATCCCCCTCCAGTCATTTTTATTTCCTTAAATAGACTCCAGGATCTTATTGAAAAAGACAGAAGATACTTTGTATTACTTGCAAAAGGTGTTGAGTTTGTAACTATTCCCTTCTCCTTAATAGACGTCATGAGCATGATACAAAAAAATGCAAATAAATCATTGTCCGCTCAAACACTGAAAGAGTATATAAAACAAAGCTGTGATTTAACCTCAGAAGGTATTCTGCAACACGCATGGAGAAATTTCACCGCCCCTTATTCACTCCTAAAAGGTGCTTATTATGTTGATAATATTGATAGCGCCAGCTATAGAGGAGTATTAAAAAAATTGCAAGAAAGAGATAAAAATGCTTGGGAAGAAATTGAAATTTACGATGCTATAGCAGTAGGCATAACTGATACAGGCGATGAGACATTATCAGAACAGACGCACAAATTATCAGTGGAAAGACCTCTTTCGGAAATATTACGAGGTAAAAAGGTATTACTTATAGATGATGAAGCAAAAAAGGCAGGATGGGAAGAGACCATTAAGGTTTTATTCGGAAATGATATAGTGGAGGCAATAGGCAAAGAATGGCAAAGTGGGGATGATTTATTGAATGACTCCAGAATAAATGAAGCTACACGCAGATTAACCGATTATGATCTTATTTTGCTGGATTTATACCTTACAAAAGAAGATGAAGAGATAAAGAAAAAGTATCCTCATGGTAAACCACTGCATAAAGAGTTCAGTGGCATAAGTCTTTTAAGAGAAATAAGAAAAAGAGATATTGCAGTTCCGGTAATTCTTTTTACTGCAACGACCAGACATTTCAATATAAAAGATGCTGAAAAAATAAAAGGAGGAATAGATGGATATTTCCAAAAAGAAAGCAAATATCAGAGTGAAAATGAAGCGGTGGCATACTATACAGAGTTTAAGAATTTGATTGAAAATACAACATGTCAGGAGAGGAAGGCCCTAAGAAAGATTTGGAAGGGTATTGAAACTTTCAATAGATTTTCAACAATTGGCGAGATAAAGAGGAATGAAACGGTTCTGCTGTTAGAAGCAGCGTATTCTTCTTTAAAAAGATATCTTAAAGAGAGGGATTCGTCCTATCTTATTGGAACCCTCATAATGTTGGGCAACATCATAGAATTGGTTTGGGAAAGAGGAGATACAAACTCTCAAATTTATAACCCGTTAAAAATGTATATCAGATTAACAAAAGGGAAATTGTCAAAAGATAAGAATATCTATCCTTTTATTGCCTTCCAGCTTCGTCATTCGGCTGCGCATCCAGATGTTGATCTAAGATTTACTGATGCACTTTTTGCCTTTCTTGCTATCTTTAAAGCCCTTGGTATAGATATGGAGACTGATTGGCAAGACCCTTGCTCAAAATGGGAACTTACACCAAAATTAGTGGAAGATATGATTCATTCTATCTGCAACAATGCTTGCCCACAAGATTGTTCTTTTGCGGACGAATATTGTGACCTCGCTGATAAGGACATCTTAAAGAAAGCGATGTTTCTTATGCTTGAAAACAATTTGCAAACTGCAGAAGCTAAAAAAACTCATAATCTTTTTAGATATCTCTATTTTGTATTATGTCTTGATAGAATAAAAAGACAGATTCCACTATTTTTCTTAAATCTAATTAAGTCCAGGCTTTCGCATGAAGAAGATGAGAGAAAGTTCTGTCCGCCATTTAAAGATGGTTTGTGGCTCGGAGTTAAAATGGATGATGGAAGTATCGATTCACCCTTCGGTACTTTAAAGCCCGAGATGTATACACCAGTAGAAATAGAAAGCAATAAAGTTTCATTCCGCCTGACAAAAGAATATTTGAGGGCAAAGAGTAAGCCTTAAAGATTTGTTCTACATAAGGTAATATTTAAGGGATATCTCTGAGATATTCTTTTGTGTTATAAGATATAAGATAATTTAAGCTTAGAGGACACAAGAGATAGTGAGAAGGACAATATATGAGAAGTAATAAAAAAATAGTTTTTATCTCTAAAAATGAAGAACTTTATAAATCCTTTAAAAGGGCACTAAGTGCAGTAGGCAGCATGACCGTGCTTCTATTTACGAATGACTCTTTAAAGAAAAAAAATAGAGTGGTACTAATATCAACCCCTGAAGATAGAATACACGAGTTGTTTTATGAAACGATAAGGTCAAAACACCTTAATCCTATTGTTGTAATTGGATTTAAGGAAAAGGAATCTTTTGAAAAGGAGTTCCCAATATTTCATGACCATCCTTATAATCATGCCTATATAAGGATTCCTTTTAACCTGAAGGAGTTTATTGATTTATTAAAAAATATGATTCCTATTTCCAGTCAGGCTATAAGGAAAGCTATCTGCGGAAGTGATTCTGGTTATAAAGGATACTTACTAAAGCTGTTAAGCCATGATTTGCTTAAAGATAAGGAACGGTGCATAGAAATATTACACACGACAGGCAATTATTTAAAGGATAAAAAGCTAACAAAGGAAATAGAGGATACAACAAAAGATATTGAAAAAGAAAAGGATTGGTCTTCGATAGCACATGGAATAGGCAAAAGGCTTGAAAACAAAATCAAGGGAGAAGATAGCAATGGCTAAAACTAAAATATTATGCATTGATGATACCCCCGATCAAATAATTGATACTTCTGTAAATACAACCTTAAAACAAATTCTTGAAGGCATTTATAAGTTGACTCCTTACGAAGTAGTATTTGAAACTCTTGGTGAAGAAGGAATCGATGCTGCGAAGAAGGATAACAATATTAAATTAGTATTACTTGATATTGAATTTACTCGGCAGAAAAAACAGGGAGATGAAATCGCAAAAGACTTAATAAAGAACAGACCAGAGCTAAAAGTTATTGTATTAACCCGCGTTACTAAAACTGGAACTAAAATTAGTTTAGGACATAAACGCAATGTTATTCACTATGTTGTCAAAAAGGAACTCTCTTCTACAGACACTCAAGGAAAACTGAAAAATCTTTCTCGAGCTGTTATTGAGGATTGTGAAAATAAGGGCTGGCACTTAGAATACGATGGAATGGAGACTATAACTCTTTCCATGGGAGAGAAATCTTTTGGTATTAATATCCCGATAACTGCAAAACAGGCTATTCAGGATTGTATATCCTCACCAAATAGACCTGTTAGTGTTGCACTCGCCTCAGATCAATTAAATAAGGCACATAACATGATTAATAATAATGCCCGTGAAGGAACCGACTGGAATACTTGGGGTATTTTAACTAAAGAGAGCTGTGCAAAAGGGCAGCTTAAACTGGTAATAGGTTCGGTAGTTCCTCTCTCAGACCCAAGGATTCCCAAAAACCCATATGTTACCAAATCGCAATTTGAAAAATTTAAAAAAGATATAGAAGAAAGATTAGACTTGATAGAAAAGGCATTAAATTTCAAATCTCCCCAGAAGAACAAATAAAACCTATCCTAATCTTAAAGTTCTCAAAGATAATCTTCGGATAATCCTGTAATAGTATTCCTCCAGAATTTCTCGTATCCTGCAATCATGAGGATACATGTAGAGAAATTCAATACCCCAAAAGATTCAGCGACAGCTTATCAGCCTGAGTATCTTTTTCGAACCATTATGTAATTTTTATTTTTTCATCGTTATTTATGAAACTATATTCAAGAGGAGGAAACAATGGCGGCATATAACGAAAAACTTACAATAGACTATTTCACAATGTTCGGCACTGAAGATGAGATTCGGGATATGTCAATAACAATGGTTAAGTATAAATCGATAATCTGGATGTATCCAACAGTAAATATCACGACTCATTAAGAAAGAGGGTGATAAAAGAAATGAAGGGTGAAATTACCATAGAAAATGAACGGGCAATAATTGCCAGCGAAACCTTGGACATTAAAGTCCGCTTTAAGAAACGTGGAGCTACAGACCTGAATGAGATAGCAAGTGCGCTGGAAGAAGGTCTCGATCTCGTTCTTTCCGCTGGCGAGGAGATAGCCTAAAAGGGGAAAGAATTAAGAAAGATATAAAACGGATATGTGCAGGATTTTAATATGCGAAGGACTATGCTAAAGGTATAGCAAGATAGAAATTATAAATAAGCCGAAAGGGCTAACCGAATAGGCAGGAATAAACACCAAAAGTGTTTATTTAAAGGAAAAAGAAAATATGGGTAAAGCAACAACAAGAAGGAAAGAAAGACGCAGGAAGTTCTTAGCAAGGCTTGCTCAGGAAGATCCTGAAAGGTTTGAGAGAGAGTGGGCTAAGAGGATCGAGTCTTGGATTAATGTAATCTGGTTCTTTGCCAAAGATGGGAGCATACAGACCCCTCCGACATTCAAAATTGTAGACAGGGCAAAAGAGACGCTTACTGAATGCGGTGAAAAGGCTATGGAGTTAGAGTATAAAGAGACAAAAGATGTTCTTGAGAATGAATGCTGTCAGGCTTTATCTTCCCATATTGGTAAAGAGATATTCAGAATAAATCAAAGGTGGAAACCAAAGGAGTAGAAAATGTGCCAAGTAAATGATATGAACCGGGAAAAATTCCTGGATGACCTTCTTAAAAAGAGAACCCTCTATATAGAGGGAGAAGTTACCCATGAGATGGCTAAATGGATTGGTTCATCTATCTTATGGCTGAATGCCCAGGACGATTCAAGTGAGATAATCCTTTATATAAATAGTGCCGGGGGGACTGTGACAGCAGGCTTAGACCTCTACGATATCGTGAGGCACTCAAAGGCTCCTATTACAGGGATAGTGTTCAGGTGCGCAAACTCTATGGCATCAATTGTCCTCCAGGCCTGCAAGACGAGAAAGGCACTTAGACATAGCCAGATAGTCTTACATAACATAAAGACAACTAAGGAATGGCATGAATTTGAGGAGAATTTAGAGAAAACCCTGCACGATACTAAAAGAGACCAACAATCTATTTATAAGATTCTTACTGAAAGGACAGGTAGGACAATGGAAGAAGTTATAAAGGCATGCAGAGAGGCGAAAGAAATGACATCAGAAGAGGCAAAGGAGTTTGGGTTAATAGATGAGGTTATTTGATGTTTAAATTGGAACAAAGGTTTGCCAATTAAAAATTGAAATTTATAAAAATGGAGGATAAAAGATGGTCATAGAGGTTTTAATAATATTTTTAGCATTAATTGCACTGGTAGCAGTTATCAAAAGTGTTTTTTTCATACCATGGTATCTGGCTGTACCATATGATGATGTAGCAAAAGAGGAAAGGAGGTAAAGTATAATGCCAGAAAGAATCAATATCAACAATATTATTTCCACACTAAGATTTCTGGGATTTTTATTCTTTGTGGTCATTGTGGATTTGTCAGTAATTATCTCCACCATGCATATTGAGGCTAGTGGTGCAAAATTGGCACTTCCTAATGTGAAGTTCCCTAAGGAGATTGAAGCATTACTGACATTTTTAGGAATTCCATCCGGGTATATAAGCCCTGGTATGGTATTTGGTTTTGCAACAACTATGTTAATGTTTATAGGAACCTTCTATATTATTTATAGCCTTATAGGAGTTATAGGAACCACACAAAGGCTCATTTTGAACCGAAATCAAACTGAAGTTATTTCATTGTTACAGCCTTTAATAATAACAACCGTTATAGCTTTACTCCTCTATGGTGGTTTATTCAACCTGTGGATGATACCTGTGACTCAGATGCAAATGGCAAAGTACTTTTGGCCTATGGACTTCCAGAAAGTTCTACAGGGGGATGCTATAAAGGTAATACAACAAACAACTCCAGATTTTAATATCATCCTAAAGAGACATGAAGGGGAGTTTTATAGAAAAATAGTAATCATTTTTCCATTTGTACTATTAATCTTTCATATAATAGCTTCACTCTTAACGGAGGTGTTTTTCCTGCATGTAATGACTAATCTTAGTAAAATTGAGGACAGAATTGAGGAGGTTATTGGTAGAGGCAGTGAGCGATTATCGGGGCTATCCCAAAGTATCAGAAGGTTCTGGAATCGCCAACAGGAATCCACTCTTATGGAAGCTTCGAGACAGGCAGGTTTAACTCCAACACCTGTAATAGAGGGTACTCCGCCAAGAGAGAAAGGTAACATGAATTCAGAAAACTATGCGACCCCGGCAACAGAAACACTTGATCAAGGAATAGAGGCTGAGCCTCTCTCTCTGACTGACCAGCCTGTGAGAGTTATCGGTGGTGGTGATACTATAACACCCAATATAGCAAGGCAATATCCTGACCTCTATGTTGTAGAAGAGAGGCGTGACCCAGAAACCGGTGAGATTTTGTACCTGATTTATACAAGAGAGTTTTATGAGAAGATGAATAACCACATGGAGGTGTTAAGGTGAGAAAAATATTGATTTTAGGAACAATCTTGTTAAGCCTAACAGCATGTGATAGTGAAAGGCTTAAGAAGGCTAAGGCAATAATGGCGCAGGACGAATCCCTTCAGGACATCCAGGTGGTAATCCTCTTTGACAACTCCATCTCATATAAACCATTCATCGAGGATACCCTTGTTCAGGTCAAAGGTGTCTTCCAGCATGTGGCTGCAAAATATCCTGAGGCTGAAGTGAGTCTTGTCATGATAGATACTAAGGCAACTATTATATACAGTGGATTATCAAGAGACCTCCAGAGGGCTTATGATGACCTCTCAAATAGACTCAGAAACGAAACAGCTATGTTTACAAATCTAACGGATGCTGTAAATAAGGCATTATACTTCTTAGGAAAGGCAAAATCCCGGAAAAAGGTTTTACTCGTCTTCTCTGATATGAAACACTCCATGCCTGATTATTTCCCTCAGGATATAGAGGTTGTTCCACCGCCTTCTGATTTCCCATGGGATGGATTAAAAGGTGTTGAAACCTATGCCTTCTATGTACCCTATAAGGAATGGCGTGAGTGGGGAAAGGTTCTGAATGAAAAGGGACTAAAAATTACGGTAAAACTCCCTGAGGAATTAAAGACAGCGAAGGTGACTCAAATCATCTTCAAAGAGGAGGAATAGGAAGATATGATACCAAGTAAAATCCAAGATGTATTTACCCGTATCAGGACAAACGGTGAAAATGGGGCTATAAAAATAGAGACACCAGACCTTGTCCACACCACCCATGAGATCGTTGATATGATCATGCTTATGAACAGTGAAGAGAAGCCTGCCCTTTACATGGTAAGACCTGACAGAATCACAGAATACTTCTGGGACAGGGCAGATTGGGGACAACCACAGGAACTCTCTATTGAGAAATCTCTTGAGACGGTTGAAAAGAGCCGCAATACCCTGGCTGTTTTTATATTCTGGGATATTGCCCAGAGGCTCGATGATAGAGACGGTCAACCATCGGTAAGGTGCTTTATACCCCAGTTCCTTCTGAGTCCAAAGGCTACCAGGAAGTTCTTAGTGTTTCTGGAACCACTGGGAACTCAATATCCTAATATTGTAGCCCCATACATCAGCTCAGTGACAGAGCTTTATCCTTCAAGGGAGGAACTAATCCCGATGGTAAGAAGGGAGATGCTTCAGGCAAAGATAGAGCTAAGTGATAAGGAGGCAGAACTATCCTCTGCACTTCTGGGATTGACCTATACAGGGTCACAACAGATGCTAAGAATCGCACTGGATAGGTGCAAGGATAATATGGACATACAAAAGGGACTCCTTGATTATCTTAATCGTCAGAAGGAGGAAATCCTTGCACATACATTGGGGATGAGTATCCTGAAACCCACCAGTGATGATATACCCTATGGCTTAGATTTCCTCATGGAGGATCTTAAGGTTCACAGTCACCTAATCTGTGCAGAGGGACAGGATAGGGAAAAGGGCTGGCTCCTTATCGGAACACCGGGTTCAGGGAAGAGTCTTCTGGCAAAATATCTCGGTTATCAACTTGGTTATCCTGCCATCTCATTTAATATCAGTTCTATTATGAACTCTCTGGTGGGACAAACGGAAAAGAATATGTACAACCTCTGCAAGGTTCTTGAAACCTTTGCCCCATGCGTCTTTTACATGGATGAGTTTGAAAAGGCTGTAAGTAGCGGACACGAAATGGATGGTGGCACCATGACGAGGGCTATGGGGATATTGTTTACCTGGTTGAACGATACAAATGCGCCAATATTTTTGCTTGCATCTGCAAATAACCTTGATCCCCAGCATGGCCTTGCACTCACCAGGAAGGGCAGGTTCTCTCAAATTTACTGGGTTGGAGAGCCGTGTTATGAGGCAAGGCATAAAATCTCTAAGGCGAACTTTGAAAGAAAAGGTGTAAATGTCCCGGAGAACCTGATAAAGGAACTATCAGAAAAGACCTGTTATTTTAGCGGTGCAGACCTTGTGTGGCTGATAAATGAGGTTATCGTTGAATCCAGGCATTACAAGTATAGCCCTGATAGCGAGCAATTCAAAAATAGACTTATGGAATTGGTGGATGAAAACAGAGGGAGAGTTGAGACCATGAAGGCCCAGTATGACCCATTAAGGAATTGGGCAAGGGCATACTGCAAACCAGCCGGGTTGCCACCGGAGAAATAGGAGGGTTTTATATGTCAGAGTCAAAACAGGTTCCAGTTTCTACAACACCCACAAGTTTATCAGATGTTTTTACTGACTCAGGTTTGTCAGATGTTGTTGCTGGGACATGCGCTGTTGCAGCAGGAGTAATTGCTATAACAGCTAAAGCCGCTGGAGCCGTCTGCTGGGAGATAGGCGCCGGCACAGTAAAGGGTTGTAAAGAGGTGTACAAGTTATGCAAAGAGGGGAAATACCCTGTTGAAAACCTCAAGATGGCTTATACGCCTATTTCTAATTTCGATGGCCTCGCACATATGCTTGAAGGACAGGGTTTTAAGCTTAATCCTGAGGTCACCACTCCTGATTTGGGTCTGTCCGTTGCCTTTAATCCATTGACCTCTGAGAGGCTGTTTGTAGTTAATTCTTCTGATGGTATAGGCCTTATTTCGGAAAGCAATGACCTGATTCAGTCCTCTATCCAGGGATTTGCCACACAGGAGATCTCACTGGTGCTGGAGGAAATGGGGTTAAAAGTTACAGTTGAGGAAAAAGGTAAGAGCAATGTGATTACTGCCAATGATAAAGAAAAGAACAATATAGAAATTAAGATTGATAAAGAGAGTGCTGTAGTACACGTTGACACAAGGAAGTCCAGAAGACCGAAGTGCGACCTGATTCACCAGTTGATTTCTCAAAAACTAAAGGAGCCAAATAGAAACAGGAATTCAGGACATCAGATTAAGAAGAAACAGGATGTCATTCAAATAAAAAAATGAAGGTATATATCTATGCCAAAACAAGAAGTTAGACTTTTTATAGAGAGAGATGGAACAGCGATAGTTGAGGACCCATCACCATTAGAGATTACAGTCTTAAAACGCCTTGGCATCAAATTACCTGAAAACCAATGCTCAAGGTATTACCCTGAGTTGTCGCCAAGATACAAGCTCCTAAGGGATTATAGAATTCCGTTATCCCTGCACGGAGGACATAAGAGACTCCTTGCTGTTCATAATGAGAAGGTGAAGGAAGCCTTATCAGGTGAAGGCAAAAAGAATGATTATGGCTATAGCCTCTTTGAACTTAAAAGAACCCTCTTGAAAAGATTTCTAAAACGATGTTGCCTATGTGGGTATAGGTGTAAAGGGAAAAGGGCAATTATGGGTGAATGTCCGATGGGAAGTCCTTCTTTTTATCATCAACATTTTATACATGTGGGAGAAGAGGAAGAGATAGGCAGGACTCTCGTCATAGAGCTTACAGGGTGTAACATGAGATGCAAATTCTGCCAGAAAGGAGAATTGATAAACCCGGAAGATGTTAGAGTCAAACCATTTACTCCTGCCCTCTGGGATGTTCTAAAGAATGAGTATCATCAGGAGGAGTTCAGTAATATTTCCTTTTTAGGCGGGAACCCTGATCAGTCACTTTTAAGTGTCTTGGATTTTCTGGAGCAATCACCTGACTGGGCATCCCATCTGCCTATAGTATGGCATACAAACGGATATTCGTCTCCTGCGTTATATATGCTTTTATGGGGATTGGTAGATATATGGGTATTTGATTTTAAGTATTTTAATAACAATTGTGCCCTTTATCTGAGTCAAGCACCTAATTACAAAGAGACCGCTATGTCTGCACTGGAAGCTATCTGTAATACTAATGCTTTTTCACCAGTAATAGTGCGTCATTTAATATTGCCAGGGCACTGGGATTGCTGTCAAAGGCCACTTATTAAATATCTTTCACAGCATTTAAAGGATCGGGTTATCTTCCATCCGATGGGGCAATATCTCCCGTTATGGAGGGTAACATCAGAGGACAAAGAAATGAACCGATGCATCAGCTTAAAAGAAATCATTCAGGTATTGGATTATACAAACAAATCTGGATTGATTGTAACTTCCTCAGGTTATCCTGAGATACAGAGAGGAAAAGAATGTACGAGATCTTAACACTCGGGATTCTCATAACAGGATTTCTCCTGATGATAGGAGCAATGAGGCTGAGGGTTGCCTTTAATCTTTTGGGGGTTATTCTTCTGAGTGCAATTATTCTGCCCTTTCTCAGTTCTGAGATAAAAGGATTAGACAACTGGCTTTTGTTAATTTTAAGTGTTACCCTCACACTCCTTCTATTTCAATGGATGGCAAGATTGATTTTTGGCAGAAATGCTGCTGATTCAGTGGTGGCATCTCTGATCTCCAATATCCTCATCGCACCTTTTAGACTTCTTATCAGTATTCTTAGATCTATATTTTTCAGGAGGAGTATCTGAGGATTTTAGGGTTTTTAGTTATTGTCATGGGAGGAACAGATGAGTAAAAAATATTTCAGGATAAGAAATAGTATAATACTAACTGCACTCTGTATCTTCGTGGTAGCAGGATGTAATGGACTTCAGTTTAATATACCTGTTGAATTCCAATCAGTTCCCCGTGAGGACTCTGCCTTATTGGTTCTTGTTGAAAACAGGTCAACCCGCTGGATCAAGATCACTTATCCAATCTCAACCGACTTTCTAAAACAGGGGCAATATACGGTTTTTTCTTTACCCCAGCCTGGAAACTACAGGGTTGTGATTACTGCATATGCCGAAAACCACCGTTATCGTGATATTTACAGACCTGTGGCAACAAGGGAGATACCAGTGTTTCTGAACGGCCATGACATAGTCAGGGTAAGGGGAAAGTTTGTCGGGCATCACATAGAGGTTACGGATGGAATAATTTTTCCGGGCAGGTAGAATATAAGGGGAACATTCGGTTGCCTATTTTAAAAAGAGAGATCTCGTCCGTCTAATAAAAAGTAAGAATCAAAATTAAACTGAAGGAGGTATCGAAAATGAAAAGGATGGTAAGACTTTTTATTGTCTTATTGCTGGGATTGGTCTTAAGCACGGGATGTGCAAGCAAGAAGATAACTGAAACAACACCCATTCAAGAATGGAATGCGCCGGAATGGGTGATTAAGGGTAGCGGCGCCTTTTCAAGTGAAAGGGGAAAGGTATTTTATGGAGTCGCCTCTGCGATGGGGATAAAGAACTATTCTCTGCTGAGAGCAACTGCCGAAAACAGGGCAAGGAATGATATAACGAAACTCTTTGAGTATTACACCGCATCTCTAATGAGGGACTACATGGCATCCACAATGGCAGGCGATGTCAGGGTTACGGCAGAAGAGCAGCATGTAGAGCAGGCAATAAAGACGGTTACTGCATCGACCCTATCAAATGTCGAAATTGTTGACCACTGGCAACACCCTGTAACAGAAGAATTATATGCCCTTGCAAGACTTGACCTTGAAGGATTCAAAGCCAACCTTGAGAAAGTAAGGGCGCTCGATCCCAAAACCAGAGACTACATAAGAAAGAATGCAGAACGCCTGCACGAACTGCTCGAAAAAGAGGAGAAAAAACTGAGAGGTGAATAATGGAAGAAGATGGGGATTAAAACCAAGAGGTTTCATTTTTTAAAGAAGTTGAAAAGGAAAAGGTAGACATGATGGAGGATACGCGGGAGACATTAGAAAAGGGAACGAGATATACGTTCACTCATGGCGAACACCTTCCCAAGGGTTGTCATGCTGAACTTGTTTCAGCATCTATTATCATGCGATCCAGAAACAAGTTTGGGATGACAGATAGGAGTGTGAAGATGATGCGGAGATATATATTAAATTCCTTAGTAGCAGTATTTTTCATAATTGGCTGTGCTACAACCCAATCGCAGGTTCAGGTAACAGAACAGTCTAAAAAGGTGGATGTTAATACAGTCATCTCGCAACTATCTCAGCAGATATCTTCAACCATGCTGGAACAGAATAAAAGAAGGGTCGCTGTTATGAATTTTACACTCCAGACAGGGGAAATAACAGAGCTTGGTTTATATCTTTCCGATAAATTAACTAACAGTCTTTTTCGCTATCGGGATAAATTTGAGGTTGTAGAGCGAACCCGACTTGAATCTGCCTTAAAGGAGATGAGACTCGGCATGACAGGCATAATTGACGATAAAACTGCCCAGTCTATTGGAAAGGTTCTGGGTGCTGATGCGCTCGTGATAGGGACGATTACCGATTTGGGAGGAGAAGTTGACATTAATATTCGGATGTTAGGGACAGAGCGTGCAAATGTGCTTGCAGTAGCAAGCTCGTTTCTTGAGAAGAGCGATGCTATTGTGAAACTTATGAAAAGTGGAAGGATAACTGAAACTGGCACGACTATAACTAAACCCTCACAACCAAAAGCGATGCCAAAAGTTGAGGTAAAAGATTTTATTTTTGAAGCAAAGGAATGCAAGGTATCTGGACAAAAAGTAACATGTAGTATATCTGTAATAAACAATGACCAAAAAACTAGAGAAATTGGTATTATTATCCACAGCCCCACTAACTCTATTATGGTTGATGATTTGGGTAATCAATACTCGGTAGCAATAGCACAGTTTGGGAAAAATAGGAGTGCAAGGGAATATGGTGCAATTTATATTTTTGATATCTGGCATGATGTCCCACCAAATTTATCTATGAATTTAGTGCTACGGTATGATGAGGTTTCATCAGTAGCAAAATATGCAAATATTGTCGTTGATTTTATACATCCCAGGTGGGATGGTAAACTCTCTAAAGCCGTTCTCCGCAACATCCCACTGAGCAGATAAGAATTGAGGATAAAGGCATGATGAGTGTAAAAGTTTATGTGAGTTTTAAATATAAGGAAACGATAAAAGAGAAACTGTTTTATATTATTGTTATGACACTAATTATTATAGCGCCAATCTCTTCCTTTGCTGAAATGAAACCCGACTGGGTGGATGGGCGGAGCAATTCTTATCCTGAGAAGCAGTACCTTATAGGTGTAGGTTATGGAGAGACAAGAGAGATTGCTGAGAAAGATGCCTATGGAGCTATTTCAAGGATATTTTCTGCTAATGTTTCCTCAATCAGCAGGGACTATGAAAGATATGCACAGGTCAAAGCAATGGATAAAACTGATACTCAGGAAGAAATGGAGATCGAGCGGATAACGAAGGTAACTACGGATAAGGTTTTGGAGAATGTTGTTATAGTCGAGATATGGCATGACAGCGAACAAAAGGTTTATTATGCCCTCGCAATTATAGACAGGATAAAGGCAGGCAATTCCCTTAAAGAACAGATTCACTCTTTTGACTTGCAGGCAGAAGAGACGGTTAAAAGGGGGAGAGAAATTACAGATAAAACTCAGAAGATAAAGAGCATGAAAGGTGCTATCAGGATTCTACTTCGAAGAGAGGCATATAACAAAGATTTGAGGGTTATTAATCTATCCGGTCTTGGGATAGATAGCCCTATCAGCCTTTCAGAGATAAGTACTGAACTCGAGAATTTTTTAAAAAATGACTTTTCTATCGGAGTAGAGGTAACAGGAGAAAAGGGTGATGATGTAAAGAACGCCATCATTGAGGGATTGAATATACAGGGGTTTTCTGTTGCTAAAGGAAACCAGACGGAAGATCTGAGCATAAAGGGCGAAGTAGAGTTTAAAGAAGTATATATTGAGAATCCCGAATTTAAGTTTGTGCGGTGGACAGCAAATTTTAAATTGATTGATAAAAGTACCAGAAAAGTCATCGGGAGTATCAATAACTCAGGAAAAGAAGGACATCTCACCATAAAAGACGCTGAAGAAAGGGCGTTAAACAGGATGAAAGAAGATATTGCAAATGAGGTTAGTAAGAAACTTACCGATTTTATATATGGATGGGATTAAGAATGGATGAGGATATTAGGAAAAAGACGGTTTGTCAGGTATTACTTTGGGGTTACGGATGGAATACTTTTTATGAATAAAACGAATTATTTGCTATTTCTTGTGAAGAGGTTTCAAAGCACCTGGAAACATTCTGGAATGAGCCTGCGATTTTGGCAATTAACCTGAAAGCTCGAATTCGGATGCACCTGAAAGAGTGCGAAAAATGCCAGGAAGCTTTTGTAAAGGTTATGGATGAAAATCCGATTAAATAATAGGAGGTAACAAGATTCTTCACGATTTACATCTCTCCGGAGGGGTGTTCTCAGATCTTTCATGTTTATGATTATTAATAATTCGATGCAAAGAAGAAAAGATACTTACTTCTCAAAAGGCTAAAGAGGTCTGGCTGATAGATAAGGTGATTTAAGCTATTAGCTGGTTTAAACATATTATAAAAGTCAAAGCTAACACAACACATAAAAATACTTGATAAGGCTAAAGTTTGTGATATAATACATTTTACAGAGAACATTATGGCCAAAAGATTATGTTATAACAAGAGAAGAAAGATATTATATTGTGTGAGAATGTTTGGAGGTGGAAACAATGAAATTTGAACGTATTACAGTAAACCCGAATGTTTGTACAGGCAAGCCTTGTATCCGCGGACTACGACTTCCGGTCTCCCGATTGCTGGGACTTCTTGCCTCCGGAGAGACAAAGGAAACTATTCTCAAGGCTTATCCTTACCTTGAACCAGAGGATATTGATGAAGCCCTGCAATATGCGGCTTATCTTGCAGAAGAAGAGACGGTAGAACTTGCAAAATGAAGTTTCTCATCGACATGCCTTTGTCACCAGATTTGGCTGTCTGGCTTGTGGGGCAAGGTCATGACGCTGTTCATGCCACGGATGCGGGATTAAATCGAGCCGCTGATACAACAATCTTAGAGCATGCTCGAAATGAGAAGCGGGTAGTAATCACGGCTGATTTAGATTATCCCCGACTGCTGGCTTTGTTGCAGTCCGAAGGTCCAGGGTTAATACTCTTTCGAGGTGGAAATTATAGCGAACAAGAATCTGTAGAACGTTTAAAACGAACGCTCGAAACGATTTCAGAAGAGGAGTTGCCAAATTCCATTGTTGTCATTGAGAAAACTCGGATTCGCCGGAGGCGTCTTCCTATCGATTGAACAGAGACGCTTTGCCTCTCGCACCTCTTTTATCCAACATACCATCAAGTAAAATGTCAACACTTGATTATTTCAGAGAACAGTAATCTTGTTTAAGAACTGAGAATAGGTGTCATATATGACGGCTGGTAAGCCTGGTTCCCTGGTGGGGCGTAATGTTGAAATCAAAGCAAGGGTAAGTGACCTTGCCTTGATTCAGAAGCGGGCTGAGATGATTGTTGATAGCGGGCCTTCTGTGACCAAGCAGGAAGATACCTTTTTCCAATGTCCCAATGGTTACCTGAAACTCAGAAGGTTTTCCGAGACAGAAGGAGAGCTTATCTATTATCGGCGTCCTGATTCAGCTGAGGCAAGGGAGTCACAGTATATCCGTTCACCATCCCATGATCCCCGATCTCTCTGTGAAGTGTTGTCTAACTCCTTAGGAGTTCGTGGTGTCATACGTAAGAGGCGGACACTCTACATTGTGGGACAAACCCGAATTCACCTCGATGATGTCGAGAGTCTCGGATCGTTTGTTGAAATCGAAGTGGTCCTATCTCCCCGGCAGACAGTTTCAGAAGGGATTCATATTGCAAATGAGATAATGGAGAAACTGGGAATAAGCAAGAATGATCTTGTAGAAAAGGCATATATTGAGCTGTTAAAGCCTACAGATAACAAAATCTAACATATGTGAAAAAATCATTGTCCTGATGTTATAATATGCCATGTTTCGGAATATCTATCTCGACATTCTGAGCAGCATCTTCGACGGAGTCTATCATGTAGATAGCAATAGGAAGATAACTTACTGGAACAAGGGTGCAGAAGCTCTCACTGGTTACAATGCAGAGGATGTAAGGGGAAAGAACTGTGAAGAGATAATTTCTTACGAAGATGAATCCGGCACTCCCCTTCTCTCCTACGAGTACCCCGCGATACTATGTTTACAGTCTTCAAGGACAACTGTAAAAAATCTATTCCTTGTAAATAAGAGTAGCGAAAGGATATATATAGAAGAACAGGCCTCTCCTGTTTTCAGAGGTGGGAAAGTCATCGGCTCTGTCTCTCTCCTTCGGGATAATTCAAGGGTATTTTCCTTTTTAGAGTCGTACATAAAGAAACATAGAAAGGATAGACTGGTACCGATATGCGCATGGTGCAAGAAGATAAAGATCACCGAGAAGTCCTGGGAACAGATAGAGAAATACCTGACCGAGGAGGGATTTGGGGTATTCACCCATGGGATGTGTCCAGATTGCGCCGAGACGATCTTCGAGAAAAGGGTCTATCTCGAGAGCTATCAGAATATCTGCAAGGCTATAAGCTCAAGCCTTTCACTTAATGAGGTTCTGGACTTGATAGTGACGAATGTAGTAAAGGTTATGAATGTAAAGGCAAGCATGCTGAGACTTATGAATAAGGAAACACAGCAGCTGGAGGTTGCTGCCTATTACGGTTTGAGAAAAAGGTATGTGGAAAAAGGGCCTGTTGCCTACGACGAAAGTATATCCGATGCCCTGACCGGCAAGGCAGTATCCGTATATGACATAACATCCGATACCAATGCAAAGTATCAAAAAGAAGCAGAGGACGAAGGGATAAGGAGTATTCTTTCAATCCCTGTTAAATTCAAGGATGAAGTGATAGGCGTTCTCAGGATGTATACCTCTGAGCCAGTGAAATATAAAGATGAAGACCTGAAATTTATGACGGCTATAGCTGAACAGGCCGCCATTGCCATAGTCAATGCAAGGAAATTCGAGACCACTGTATCAAGAGCAAAGGAATACCTCAGGGTATTTGAGGAAGTTACGAAGGTAGTAAGTTCCACACTAAGATTGAACGAAGTTCTT
The DNA here is from genome assembly GCA_919902995.1 of Thermodesulfovibrionia bacterium. Taxonomy (GTDB): domain Bacteria; phylum Nitrospirota; class Thermodesulfovibrionia; order JACRGW01; family JACRGW01; genus JACRGW01. The sequence continues at coordinate 32,126 of CAKKSD010000008.1, read as the reverse complement.
AACCTTATAGTCAGGAAACTGCCAGAGGTTATGAATTTAAAGGCTGCCACTATAAGGTTGCTGGATTCTACAGAGCAGAAACTCGAACTTGTTTCAGCTTATGGCCTGAGTGAGGAATACCTTGGGAGAGGACCTGTTGATACAGAAGAAAATGTAAGGGAAGCTCTCCAGACAAGGTCCGTCGCCATATACGATGTTACCACCGACCCCAGGGTCCATTACCAGAAGGAGGCACTAAAAGAGGGCATAAAAAGTATGCTCACATTACCAATAATTGCGAAGGGAAAGGTGATAGGGGTCTTGAGGCTCCTCACAGACAGGTCACGACAGTTTTCAGAAGAGGACATCTCCTTTTCTTCTTCACTGGCAGAGGTATGCGGAACAGCTATCGAGAATGCAAGGATCTATGAAGAACTCCAAAGAAAGAACAGGCAATAGCTCCCTTCTATCTCCTACCCACTGACTTCATTCCTATTATACCCCTAAGATGATCGGATAAAAGAGAAGAGGCAATCCCGTTAAAGGTCCCTGTAATGATAGCAAAACCCAGGATTACAGGGGTAAGAAGAAAGATCTCCTTTCGCTTTACTATCATTATATATGCCATAGCTATCTGGGTAAGGTTATGTGTGAATGCACCGATGAGACTTATGCCGATAGGGCTGAAGGCATTCCTGAATAACGAGATCATAAGACCCATAGCGAGTGTGCTTACCACTCCACCTGAAAGGCTCAGGAAAAAACCTGGATTAAGAAAGGAGCCTGTAATGAGTGAACCCACAAGAACCCTTATAGTTGTGACAAAAAGTCCTGCCTTAATACCGAAGAGCAGGAGGGTTACAAGTGTAATTATATTCGCAAGCCCCAATCTCAGCCATGGTAGTGGTGAAGGGAAAACTATCTCAAGGCTATGAATCACAATGGCGAATGTTGAAAGTAATGAGAGGTAGACCATCTCTCTCAGTTCCATTTTCCTACCAGCTGATAGCATCGTACCTGCCCTCACCCGTAATAGAGACAATTATCCTGCTTGGAAGACATATAAGGGCCTCACCAGATTTTGATATCCATCCCTGATTTATACAAATCTTATAACGAGAGGGGTCCTTAATAACTCTTACCTTACCATTTTTGATTTCGATCTCTGTTATCCCCAGGGGGCCTTTAATCTTGAGTATCCTGTTTTCTTCAAGGGAATAGGAGCCGATATTCCTTCCCTCTACATCTATGGATGCCTCTGCACCTTGAGGAAAGATTGTTTTAACGACAAAGAAACTTAAGACTGTTATTCCTGAAAGTAACAGTATCAAAACCTTATCCCAGAAAGTCATTCCCTTTATAATATCCCTAAAGCCCAACCTTCCTCCTGAGTGCCGAGGAAATCTTAACCTCTCCCCTTGAATCCACGATTATCCCTTTGATTAATTTATTAGACTCGATAAACTCCATACCCTTTTCTGGTCCCAAAACAAAAACCGCTGTTGCCAGGGCATCTACAAGAATACCTTCCTTTGATATTATTGTAACGCTCTGACAATTTGGAGCAGGAAGCCCATTTTTAGGATCGAAGATATGGTGGTATCTGATTCCATCCTTTACGAAAAATCTCTCATAATCCCCGGATGTTGATATAGAACTATCCTCGAGGTCAATCGTAGTAAGGACTTTATCCTTTTCCCTCGGATGTTTTATGCCAATATGCCAGGGTTTGCCATCAGGCCTTTTTCCGAAGACCCTTATATCACCTGCCACAGCCACTATCCCTGCCTTTATTCCTTCTCCTTTGAGGACCTCAACTCCCTTATCTGCTGCATAACCCTTCGCTATTCCACCCAAATCTATTTTCATGCCTTTCTCCTTAAGTAAGACCTCAGATTTTTGTACATTTACATGTAACTTTCTATAGTCAACAAGAGAAAGGGCCTTTTTAATATCATCCCTTGCAGGAATATAATTTTCTTTAACCCCAAATCCCCAGAGACTACTGAGAGGGCCTATCGTGATATCGAAGGCACCGCCGGTCATCTCTGAGATTTCTATCGCCTTGGTTATAACAATTAGGACATCCCTATCCACTTTAACTGGATTTATCCCAGCAGACCTGTTTATCCTGTCCACATCGTTCCCTTCTCTAAAACCTGACATAAGGGATTCGAGTCTTTCTATCTCTGAGAATGTTGCATCTATCGCCTTCTCAACCTCTTCTTTTGGTCCAACAGCAGTAATAGTTACCACTGTATCCATAAGGAATTTAGTCTTTTTAAAGATAGGGAGTTCTTTGGCGCAGGAGAGGAGTAGAAGGATTGTGATAAGACTGATATATCCTATCAAATATTTTTTAGTGATAAAATTTCTGTAAAACTCTGGAGAATAAGATTGCTTCGTTTCACTCGCAATGACAAACCTTGATATTGTGGTGTCGTTGCGAGCCTCTGATCCAGTCAGGGGCGAAGCAATCTCTGATTTATCCGAACATTTTCTCCTATGCATGGACAAATACCTTCTCACGATCGATCTTCCCTCCAAGAACCCTTTTAAGAAACTGCCCTGTATATGAATTGGCTATCCCTGATACTTCTTCTGGTGTTCCGGTAGCCACAACCCATCCCCCATCATCTCCTCCCTCTGGACCAAGGTCTATTATATGGTCTGCAGTCTTTATTACATCAAGATTATGCTCTATGACCACAACTGTATTCCCTGTATCAACGAGACGGTTAAGGACATCGAGGAGCTTCTGTATATCAGCAAAATGGAGACCTGTTGTAGGTTCATCGAGGATATAGAGTGTCTTGCCTGTTTCCCTCTTGGAAAGCTCTTTGGAGAGCTTCACCCTCTGTGCTTCTCCACCTGATAATGTAGTGGCAGACTGACCCAGTGTTATATAGCCAAGTCCGATACCGTTAAGGGTATCAAGTTTTTCTCTTATATGTGGTATATTCTCTAAGAAGATCAATGCCTCTTCCACAGTCATTTCCAAAACCTCCGCGATATTTTTCCCTTTGTACCTTATATCGAGGGTCTCCCTGTTATATCTCTTCCCCTTACATTGATCGCATGTGACATAGACATCTGGAAGGAAATGCATAGCTATCTTTATTGATCCGTCTCCTTTGCAGGCCTCGCAACGACCTCCCTTAATATTAAAGCTGAATCTTCCTGGTTTATAACCTCTTATCCTCGCCTCTGGGAGATGTGAGAAAATTTCTCTTATATAGGTAAAGAGTCCTGTATAGGTGGCAGGATTTGACCTCGGTGTCCTTCCTATCGGAGACTGGTCAATATCCAGAACCTTATCTATAAGTTCCATGCCATCTATTCTCTTATGCTTTCCAGGCCTTTCTGGTGAATGGTATAAAATCTTAGCCAGGGACTTATAGAGGATATCAAAGACAAGGGTTGACTTCCCTGACCCTGAGACCCCTGTGACACAGGTTAAGATTCCTATAGGGATACCAATATCTATTCCCTTAAGGTTATTCTCTCTCGGGCCAATTATCCTCAAAAATCCTTTTGGTTTCCTCCTCCTTTCTGGTACAGGGATTGAAAGTTCTCCCTTGAGATACATACCTGTCAGGGACATTTCAGTGTTTATTATGCTTTCAATACTTCCCTGTGCCACAACCCCTCCACCATGTATACCTGCACCAGGACCAATATCTATAAGGTAATCAGCCCTTCTCATAGTCTCTTCGTCATGCTCAACAATTATGACAGTGTTCCCCAGATCCCTGAGCCTGCAAAGGGAGTCAAGGAGCCTTCTGTTATCCCTCTGATGGAGTCCGATACTCGGTTCATCGAGGATATAGAGTACACCTGTCAGGGAAGAACCTATCTGTGTGGAAAGTCTTATCCTCTGCGCCTCACCTGCTGAGAGGGTAGCAGCTGATCTGTCGAGTGTGAGATAATCAAGCCCTACATTCACCAAGAATCCGAGCCTCTCCCTTATCTCTTTAAGTATCCTCTGAGCTATGAAAGACTCTTTATCTGAAAGTGTGAGATTGTTTAAGAAACTGAGTGTTCTCTTTGCAGACATCTGAGAAATCTCTGCTATTGATAACCCCCCAATCTTTATAAAGAGGCTCTCCCTCTTTAATCTACTACCGCCACAGGATTGGCAGGTAAGGTTCCCTGTAAGCTCATCCTCGTCTTCAATACCTCTGACCTTCTCAATACCTAAGCCCCCACAATCCGGACAGGCACCATGGGGGCTATTGAAGGAAAAGGTTCTTGGAGTTATTTCTGAATAACTTATTCCACAATAAAGACATGCAAGTTTCTCACTGTAAAGGATGTCTCTTCCTTTATCCAGCTCGTTTATAATGACTATTCCCTTTGAAAGCCTTATAGCAATCTCAATGGAGTCTGCAATCCGTTTTTCTATACCTTCCTTGACGATTAAGCGATCAATAATTATTTCTATTGTATGCCTCTTATTCTTATTCAGTGTTATATCATCTGAGAGGTCCGTGATCTTCCCATCGATCCTTGCCTTACTGTATCCCATCCTTCTCATCTCGAGGAGTTCCTTTTTATATTCCCCTTTCCTTCCTCTAACAACAGGAGCGAGGACCTGGAATCTTGTACCAGCAGAGAGCAATAATACCGAATCAACCATCTGCTGGACTGTCTGAGATCTGATTTCTCTACCGCAGTTGTAACAATAGGGGTAGCCTATTTTTGAGAAAAGGAGCCTCATATAATCATATATTTCAGTCACAGTCCCTACGGTGGAACGTGGATTCTTTGCGGTTGTCCTCTGTTCGATAGAGATAGCAGGAGAGAGACCTTCGATGGAATCGACATCAGGCTTATCCATCTGTTCGAGGAACTGTCTGGCGTATGCAGAGAGACTCTCGACATATCTCCTTTGACCTTCAGCATATATTGTGTCAAAGCTAAGGGAGGATTTTCCGGAACCAGATAATCCTGTTATTACAACTAATTTGTTTCTCGGGATCTCAAGATTAATATTCTTGAGATTATGCTCTCTTGCCCCCTTGATGATTAGACTATCCTTCATGATAAATATATATATTACCACCAGGAGGTTTTTTGGGTAAAGAAGTTTTTACTATGCAATCCTTGACTTCTAAAAAACAATGGTTAAATTATAACCAGAAATTAAAAGTGAAGGAGGTGAATATGATGAAACTTATGAGATGGGAACCTTTTAAAGAGGTACTTCCCCTGAGGGATCAAATCGATAGGCTCTTCCATGAGACCTTCTTCAGGCCCTCTATCTCTGAGGTCCATGGTGAAATATGGTCTTGGGTACCTGCTGTTGATATCTACGAGGATTCAGAAAGGTTATTAATAAAGGCAGAACTCCCAGAAATGGACCTGAAGGATATAGATCTCAAGATTGAGAATAATACCTTGACTATTAAGGGAGAGAGGAAACTTGAAGGGGAAGATAAAAAGGAGAATTATCAGAGAGTAGAAAGGGTATATGGAAGTTTTTGCAGGACCTTTAGTCTTCCTTCGACAGTCGAGGTTGACAAGGTGAAGGCAACCTACGATAGAGGTGTTCTTAAGATTGATCTTCCAAAGAAGGAAGAAATAAAGCCAAAGGCGATACCTATTGAGGTAAAATCCTGATGGGAGAGGAGGGCGGCCCTTCAGGGCCGCCCATCTTTTATAATATCAAAGTCCTTTATCTCCTTTTTCATAAATTCTTTAATTCTTTGAACTATCTTCTTCTCAATCTGACGAACACGTTCTTTTGAAATCCTGTTCCTCTTGCCTATATCATCAAGGGTTTCAGGGTTTGTGGAGAGTATCCTTCTCTGAAGTATCTCAAGGTCTCTTTTATTCAATGTCTTTGAGAATTCCTTCAATTTTTCCACGAAGAGGTTTTTTAATTCTTTTTCTTCCAGTATTTCTTCAACATTTATACCACCAGGGATTATATGACCGAGTAAGGTCTCCTCTGAACCTTCATATACCGGCTGGTCAAGAGATAACTCCCAGTTGCCCAGACGTTCAGACATCTCGATCACATCCTTCTCTTTAACCTGCAACTTCTCTGCAAGAAGTTTCGGGGAAGATTCGAGACCCTGTGCCTCTAAACGCTGTTTTTCCTTCATAAGGTTATAGAAAAGTTTCCTCTGGGATTCGGTTGTACCGATTTTGACAAGTCTCCAGTTATTGATGATATAACGGAGGATATATGCCCTGATCCACCAGGAGGCATAGGTATAAAGGCGGACACCTCTGTAAGGGTCAAATTTCTTCAGGGACTGCATCAGTCCTATGTTCCCTTCCTGAATAAGGTCTGAAAGGTTGAGATGCGTATCTTTATATTCAAAGGCTATAGATACAACCACCCTCAGGTTAGAGAGGATAAGTTTGATAAGGGCATCCATATCCTTTTTCTCCTTATAATCCACCGCCAGCCTGAATTCATCTTCCTTAGAGAGAAAGGGATACTTCCTGATCTCAGCAAGATAATGCCCGATGGTATCATAGGGTATTAATGAAGTTTCACCTTCTATTACATCGAGCGAATCTATATCCTTTTCTTCTAATTCTTCTTTGTATACCATAATTCAAACCTTTAAAGATTCACTCTTTCCATAGATCTCATTGAGTATTTCCCGTCCCCCTCTCGACAGGAGATCTTCTGCAAGCTTGACCCCAATAGTCTCTGATTCCCAGGTTTTACCTTCGATATGTCCCCTCACAATCCTGTCACCGCTCACGCTTCCTACAAGGCCATCCATAACAATCAGTCCATTGTCCTCTGTCCTCCGTCCATAATTGTTTTTCTCAGATATCTTTTTTGACTGATGACTGAAGACTGATGACTCCTGACTGCGTATTCTCGCATACGCCGCAATCGGTACCTGACACCCTCCCTCGAGCCTTTTAAGAAAGGCCCTTTCCGCTTTAACACAGAGGGATGTTTCTTCATGATTAAGGAAACCAACAAGTTCTCCTGTGAATTTATCATTCATCCTGATCTCAATACCTAATGCACCCTGTCCGATTGCAGGTAGGCTCACCTCAGGTGGAAGGTATTCTGTGATTCTGTCTCCCAATCCAAGCCTCCTTACCCCTGCTGAGGCGACTACTATAGCATCAAACTTTCCCTCAACAAGCTTCCTTATCCTTGTATCGAGATTTCCTCTGAGATTTATTATATTAAGGTCAGGTCTAATAGCTTTCAGCTGAGATTGACGTCTGAGACTGCTCGTCCCAACGACAGCATCCTTTGGCAGGTCTTTAAAACTTTTAACTTTGAACTTTGAACTTTGAACTTTAATTATCAAGGCATCCCTCGGATCCTCCCTCTCTGTTATGGCTCCGATATAAAGGCCGGCTGGCAATTCCGTAGGAAGATCCTTCATACTATGGACAGCCAGATCGATAGTATCCTTCAGAAGCCCCTCTTCGATCTCTTTTACAAAGAGCCCTTTCCCTCCAACCCTTGATAAAGGAACATCGAGAATCTTATCACCTGTTGTTTTAATTCTGACAAGTTTAACCTTAATGTCTTTACGATATTCCTCGAGTCTCGACTTAATCCACTCTGCCTGCCACAGGGCGAGCCTGCTTCCCCTTGTACCTATCTTAATTATCCTCTCCAATACCCTCTTCCCTGTCGAGACCGAAAAGCCTCCTTGCGAGATATATGTAGGTAGCCCTGTTCTCAGGGTCTATCTCTTCCTTGAGGACTGATAGAGAAGGATGGAGGATCTTATTCACTATAGAAGCCGTAAGTGCCTCTACTATCTTTATTTCCCTCTCACTCATTCCGTTAAGTTTGTTCATTATCTTTTCGAGTTCTTCCTTTCTTATAACTTCCATCCTTTCCTTGATTTCCACTATCGTTGGTACAGCTTCGAGGGACTTCTCCCAGGCGAGGAAACTCTCCACCGCTTTACCCACAATTCCTTCTGCAGCCTCTGCCTCTTTTCTTCTCTCGAGAATATTTGAATCTACGATATCCTGAAGGTCATCGATATTATAGAGATATATATTGTCGATTTCATTTACAGCAGGGTCTATATTCCTGGGAACGGATATATCTATGATGAAGATCGGTTTGTGTCTCCTCTCCTTCATCAATCTCCTTGCCTGTTCATCTGTAAAGACATATCCTGAGGCACCTGTAGAACAGATCACTATATCCGTATAAAGCATCTCTTTAAGGAAATCCTCCCACTTTACAGCTGTTCCTTTGAGTTCCGCTGCAAGCTCAACAGCCCGCCCATAGGTTCTGTTAGCCACTGTTATACCCTTTACTCCACTTTTCAAGAGATGTCTTGCAGCGAGTTCAGCCATATCCCCTGCTCCGAGGAGCATAGATGTCCTTACATGTATATCCTCAAAGATTTTTTTTGCGAGTTCTACCGCAACATAACTTATAGAAACTGCATTCTCTCCAATCCTCGTCTCTGTCCTCACCTTCTTTGCAACAGAGATCGCCTTCTTAATAAGACGGTTTAGAATTACACCTGTTGTATTCAGTACAAGTGACTTACTGTATGCGTCTTTAATCTGGCCGAGTATCTGCGGTTCTCCTAAGACCATCGAATCCAGGCTTGATGCAACCCTGAAGACATGCCTTACTGCGTCCTCCTTCTTATATGTGTATAGAATTAATTCCAGTTTTTCGAGGGGGACATTGTGGAAGTCTGAGAGGAAGGTCTTTATCTCCCTTTCACCATCAGCAGGATCAAAGATAACACAATAGACTTCAACCCTGTTACAGGTTGAAAGGATAATACCCTCCCTTATCTCTTCGATTGAGAGTAATTCTTTCAGACCTTCTGCAAGCTTCTCTCTGGGGAAGGCAAACCTCTCCCTCATCTCGATATCGGCAGTTCTGTGATTAAGACCAACTACTATAATGCTCATTCAAATATATGGATGCCTTTAATAAGGAACCTGATCCCTAAGAATGTGAAAAGAACAGAGGCAAAACCGATAATAGAAAGTATCGCCGCCTTCTTTCCCCTCCAACCGGAGACAAATCTTACATGAAATACAAGGGCGTATAAAAACCATGTGATTAGTGACCAGACTTCTTTCGGGTCCCACCTCCAGTAACTTCCCCAGGTCTTCTCTGCCCATAATGCACCCGAGATTATTGCGAGGGTCAGGAATGGAAATCCTAAGGTTATAAGTCTGTAATTTACCTCATCGAGGATCTGCAGGCTCGGTAGCCTTTCGAAGAGACCACCGGGGTGTCTGGACTTCACATATTTTTCCTGTATCAGATACATAATCCCGACACCTGAGGCAAGTGCAAAGGCTGCATTACCGAGAAAGACAAAAACTGTATGTATTCCAAGCCAGTAACTCCGTAGTAGAGGGTTCAGGGGTTTTATCTCGGAGGGAAGGGCGGAAGAAGAGAGAAGAAGTACGACCACAAAGGGGAGTATAAAGGAACCCAGAAGGCCTATCCTGTATCTATATTCGAGAAAGAAGAAGAGCAGTACGATACACCAGCTGAAGAAAGATGTTGCTTCAGAGAAGTTCGTTATTGGGAGATGGGAAGACTCATAGAATCTTATTAGAATACTTAGGGTATGTGTAAAAAAACCGAATGCTGTAAAGGCGAGAGAACCCTTGAAAAGTATTCCTTGCCGTCTGAAAATGTAGACTATAGAAAGGGATGTTGAAATAAAATATAAACTTAGGGTTATCCAGTAAAAGGTGATATCCATCAGAAGCACCCAAGTTCACAGGCAACGATCTTAATCTTGAGTTCGTTAGCCAATCTTCCTATCTCTGACAGGGGAATACCAAATCTCTCCGATAGCTCTCTTGCCTTTGTACAGGAAATCTGATTGTCAGGTGAGGCGACCCTTATCGCCTCAATCAGTGCCTTATCCACAGGAAAGCTCCATCACCATTTTTTTCTTTACCATATCGAAAAATCCTTTCTCTATCTCACCTTTTGACAGATCACTCAAAAATACATCTACTAAAGGATTTATACCTTTGATTTCCTTCTTCAATATTTCGAGGTCATCCAATTGTGTATTTATTACTACGAGATCTGCCCTTTCGAGTGCCTTTCTTCCGCTCGGTTTTAGCTCTGTCAGATTATCTTTTATTATAAATATCACAAGGTCTGGATCTATAAAGTCCAGAGGACTGTTACCTTCAATTATCACACCACCTGTATTCCCTATCATTGATAGGGCCTGTGTAAGGCATTCTTTAAGATCATCATAGGTTGCTTTTACCCATATAACCTTATCGGCACCGCTTTCTTTAAGGATACAGGAATCTTTCCCTTTTTCAGAGATGATTTCTTCATCCATAGTTATAGAGGTAAAGAGTTCTGTCCTTGTAACCTTTATGGCGGAGAAGCCCTTGATTTCTCTTAAAATAAGAGCAGCGAGAGAGGTCTTCCCCACACCGCTGTGTGCCCCTGTGATCGACACAAGCTTCATTGTTATAATTATAATAGGTTCAGAGGTTTAATTGCAATCGTTTTCCCTATAAAATAAGCACGGGGATTTTAACTGTCATAGTGCTGTCAGTTAAATATGCTATAATTAAAATATTAAAGCCCTTTTCATTATGTCAATAAGGTAATTATTCGGAGTGGAATACAGGGTAATAATCAGATAAGATAAAACATGAAAAAGCCTCCCTTTAAAAACCTTAAACATAAGAAATCCAAACCTGCTGGCATATCAGAGAAGGTTATCAATATCCTTAAAGCCTACACCCTGATTGCACAGAACAAATACCCATCAGTAGGATATCTTTCTGAGGAATTCGAAGTAAAGGAAAGGACTGTTTACAGGTATCTTGAGATAATAAATATGATAGATACTATAGAGTTTGACAAGGAGAGAAAGGGGTATAGATTTGTGAATACTGACCGCATAAAGAAAACAGCCCTCTCTGATAGAGAACTTCTGCTGCTCCTCACAATGGGTGAGGCGGTCTCACATCTCGGTAAGCCCTTTGAGGAAGATTTCAAGAGGTTAATAACTAATATGACGAATATAACCAAATTCCCCTCAAGGGTTCCTATTGTCGTAAAGATCCCTGACGCTATCATGACCGAGAGATTAAATAACTATTTTAATATTATCTCAGACTGTATTAAAGAGAAACGCTCGATCGAAATTATCTATAAAGCCCTCCATAGCAAAGAGGTCACAAAGAGGGAAGTAGACCCTTACGGACTGGTATTCTATCAGGGGACATGGACTCTGATAGGGTACTGTCATTTAAGGAACAGGTTAAGGCATTTTGATATTGACAGGATTAAAGACATAAAAGAGAGGTGGCATTATTTTCGTGGCGAATTTGATATTGAAGATCATCTCTCTCAGAGCTGGGGGATATACGAGGATGATGCAGTTGATGTCACCCTGAGGTTTTCCAAGAAGGTAGCCGAGTATATCACAAGGAGAGAAAAGTGGCATCCCTCAGAAAAAAGGAATATCCTTCCTTCAGGGGATGTGGAACTCTCATTCACTGTTGCCGGTGTGGATGAAATCAAGAGATGGATCTATTCATGGATTCCAGATGTTGAAGTAATTAAGCCCCAATGGCTCAGGAAACAGGTTAAAAGGGAACTCGGTGATGCATTAAAGGGACACTGAGCTTGTTTAACAACTCGCATTTCTTTAAAAAAGTAGTCATTCCCGTGGAAACAGGAATCCAGAAATAAACAAAAGACTGGATTCCGCATCAAGTGCGGAATGACAAACAAGACGACTCTATAATAAAAGGAGACTTTTTCAGCAGGCTATTTATTTCTGACATACTGCTGTCATAAGAGTTATATATAATCTAACAAGACTTAAACATATAGGAGGCTAAATAATATGCCAGTATATTCAAATAGCATGATTTCTACTTATGAAACCTGTCCCCTTAAGTTCAAGCTTAAGTATATAGATAAGGTTGATGTAGAGGAAATAGAAGGTGTAGAGGCTTTTCTTGGAATCAGGGTTCATGAGACCCTCGCAAAACTCCATGAAGACCTAATCCTTTCAAAATTAAATCCTCTTGATGACCTCCTCAGTTTCTATAAATCCGAGTGGACGAAGAACTGGAACCAGAACATACTTATCAGAAAAGAAGGTATTTCTGAAGAGAACTACTATGACACAGGTGAAAGGTTAATCAGGGACTATTATAAACGCTATCAGCCATTTACCAATATAAGAACTATTGCAACAGAAAAACATTTATCCTTTAAACTCAAAGATAAATATAATTTCAGGGGGTATATAGACAGGCTTGATATTAGTAATGGTGAGATATACGAGATTCATGACTACAAGACCTCCAGAAACCTGCCACACGATGAGTGGCTCGAGAACGACAGACAGCTTGCACTCTACCAGATAGGGCTCAAACAGAATTACCGTGATGCCGAAAAGGTAAAACTCATCTGGCACTATCTTAGATTTGATAAAGAATTCACTATTGAGAAGACAGAGGAAGAACTTGAGGAAACAGAGGAGAAGACAGTCGAACTTATTGAGACCATAAAGACAGATACTGAATTCAAGCCAAAAGAAAATAGTCTATGTGAATACTGCGATTTTCCTGAATACTGCCCATTCCAGAAACATATCGTAAAGACGGAAACCCTGCCAGCAGAAGAGTTTCTTAAAGACGATGGGGTAAGCCTTGCAAACCGTTATGTTGAATTAAAGGCACAAGTTAAATTATTTAGTGATGAGCTTGAAGTTCTGAGGGAGAAGATAATCTCCTATGCCCATAAAGAAGGCTTAACACAACTGAGGGGCAGTGATTGTATCCTGAAGATAAGCGAAAAGGATGCATTAAAGTTTCCATCAAAAAGCGAACCTGAAAGGGCTGAACTTGAAGAACTGATAAAGAAGGCAGGGAAATGGGAGGAAGTCTCGAATTTAAGCACAGATAAGTTAGAGAAAATATTATCAGAATCAGCATGGGACAAAGACATCATTATGAAGGTCATTAACTTTTCCCGACGTGATAAGGAGATAAAGATATATATACGAACTTTAAATGAAGAAGGAGGAAGCTAAAATGCTTTATAAGTTTGCGATCGAAAAAGGGCTGCCACAGGCATTAGATGCAATCCCTTTCTATGATTTTTCTGTATTTCAGAAAAAAGAAGAGGACTTAGAGAAATTACTGACAGACAATTTATTTAACATCCTTTTTGAAGAGGTTCCATTAATGCCGATATTTAGAGAAAGAGGGGGTCAACCTGTGGCGGATATATATGCATTGAACAAAAAAGGTGATCTGATAATCTTTGAACTTAAACTATCTAAGGCTGGTGGAAATGCTGTTGAGCAGGCTCTTCGTTATACTCAGGAGGCTGGACAATGGACATTTAATGAACTCAATGAAAAGTTCAAGTTATATTCGAAGAGTACCGGTCAGGAACTCCAGAAAGCCCATCTGGAAGCCTTTCAACTCGAAAGAGAACTACTACCCAATGAGTTCAATCAGAAACAGCATATATGGATTGTTGGCAGTGCAGCTGATGAAAAACTGATTGAGGCTATTGATTACTGGAAACATCAGGGAATCTCAATGGATTTTATCCCTTATAGGGTTTACAGTATTTCCGGCCAATATTACTTCGAGTTCTTCTCTTTACCCTATGATAAACATAGAAATCCTGGAGATATAAAAGGGGTTCTTTTCGATACAAACCGAAGTTACGATGAAAATGCCATCTGGAATATGCTGGAGAATAAGCGTGTTTCTGCCTATGGAGACGCCAGATATTATGTGGATTATCTGCATCCCAAAGATAAAGTATTTTATTCACATAAATGGATCGGCATTATTGCTGCTGCAGAGGTTATTGGTCAATCAAAGAATAATGACGCTAACGAAGAAAAATACCGCGATGTAAGATTTCTTGCACCTATACCCAGCAGGATTGAAGGCATCAAAAAGTACTTGCCTTTCAGCCATGTATCATCAATATTAGGGAAATCATTTTTCTGGGACAGAACCATAAAGGTTCCTTACCTCAGCAAAGAAGAATCCAATACCCTTCTTGAAGAGCTTAAAAAGGTGCTGGAATAAAAAATATGGCAGATACCTTGAGGAAAAACGATTCAAGAAATATATTTCAGGAAATAGAGATATTTCTCGATGTAATTGAAGAAAATACCTATGACATACGGAATAAGATTAATGAGAGGCTTGAAAATAAACCTATAAGCGATGAAGAAAACGCCTTCTTGAGTTACATAGAAGAAAATGCCGAGGATATAGAGAAGGCGTTGGAGGTAGTTAGGAATAAGGCAAGACAGATAGAGAAAGGTTAAAAAATCTAAAAAAGGTCGAGTCTTATAATAGCCTTGAAACTACTCAAAACTTGAATCCACAAGTCTTTTCGGCTATAATTTGAAAGAGAATACAGATTATTTAAAATCTAAAAATATTAGTAAGCAAAACAATCAAGAAGAATCGGCAGATGAAAAACGATATTAGAAGACTTGACGCCAATTAAATTACTTGAATAGAGAAGCATCACTTTGTCTTGTTGAGAAACTTAATAAACATAATCTTATGGTAAGGGAGTAAACATGAGTTACTTGAACTATTTTGAACCTTATATCTCGAAGATTGCCAGGCATGAAGACCAATTAACTCGAGCCTTTCTGATAGTCCTGCGGTATTCTCCTTTAGCGTTATTTATTTTTTATGATTACATGAGGAGCAGCTTGTTAGGATTAGCGAGAAATGAATATATTTCTGTAGAGATACCAGAAACATCTCAAATAAAGGGATCCAATATTAGGTTTTGGACACAGACTGGCAATTTAGAGAATGCTCGACAATTTGTATCCGTTCTTATCACTGATGAAAGAATAGAAATAAGTAGCGATATAAAGAATTCTAATCGTGGGGCGATATACGACGGCATTATATCTTTTTCAGATGAATTAACTCTAATTATTGAAAACAAGCCTAAATCTGAAAATGTGTGGAAAGAACAACTTAATCCAAATCTGTCGAAATGGATCGATGAACATAAAGAACATATGGATACGACACCACAACTTGTCAAAGTCCCAGCCATACTGGAATGGAAAGAAATAATCAAAAAGCTTAATGAAATACTTTTGATAGATGCTGTAGGAGGCGCAGAAGGGTTAATTATTTCAGACTTTCTTGACTTTATAAATAGAAACTTTCCCTCCTTAAATCCTTATGATAATTTAACCCTTTGCAAAAACAATCGGGAACTTATAGAAAAAAGAGTAAAAAATATTCTTATGAGCGTATCTACGGAAGAAGCTTTAGTGGATTATCACAAGGGCTGGACATATTATATCAAATCAGATCTGCCTGATATTGCAAAAGTGGGAATTGAAATTGGTTTTGATCAAGATAAACTCAAAGGTCTTTGGTTAAGCCTGTATTTTGGCGATACATCAAGCCAAGCAAAGTCTTTCTACAATAGAAAAATAGATTATTCTAAAATTGAACATCTTATCAATGAAGGATGGAAATGCGACCCCAATTTTCATCTTAGTCATATTCGACTAGGTCTTGTTTGGCTTAAAACACCTGAAGGATCTATGCAAGATTACTATTCTTTCTGGAAAGAAAATGTTAATAGAATTGATCAGTATGGGAAAGAAGAAATTAGAACACTTCTTTCTGAACTTGATAGATTAAAACTAATAATTCTTAAGAACGATGAACTGGACACACAGATCTTTAAAACAAATCGGGATAGAATAAATGTTTGCCCGGGATTAGGTCTTAGCTACGAGTATCCTGCAGAAAAAGCAAAAGCACTTGATTCAATGGATAATCTTATCGATGATATCAAGGAGAGAATCAGAGAAGGCTTAGGCATCTTAGAAACGCCAATTAAATTCATTAAGTAGAGGAAGCATATGGTAAGGCATTTAAATATAAGAAAGTTAGTGCTGGTAACCTTTGCCGCCAGTCTTTTCAATTCAGAGAAAAACCTCTTTAAAAGATATATCATCCATTACACCCTTATTTCCAATAGAATCCTGTCGTAATAAATTATTATTTCCTCTGTCATAATGCTGTCAGGGCAGATATGATAAATATGGGTTATAAATTTTAAAAGAGGGAGGGAATAGAAAAGAGGCGTCAGATCTTAGCATTTGAAAAAGGAGGCAGCTTGATTCACAATTCAAGACCTGATGCTTTTCGCTATTAGGCTCTGCTGTTTACAACAATAAAAGAGGAGGTTGAAATGAAAAGAATATTAATCTTAAATGCAGGCGATTTTGATGGTGATAATAAAAGTCTATCCTCATTAAAAAAACCAAATAAAAATTTGGAATCAGATTTCGATGATATATTCTTCTTTGATAAAGGAGAAATAACTTGTTTTAAAGCGAGAAGCAATAAATGCGGCAATTATTCAATAGAAGAATTTAATAAATACATTTTGAATTAGACAATAATTATTAGTACCGAGAGCTGGGAGTGTCAAGTCTTGCTTTTTAGTCTAAGACAGCTAATCACCAGTTAGCCCGGCAGTATCCATTCGTAAATCTAAACCCTCCATTTTCAAACCGACATAATGCAGTTTTTAATTCCCTTCCCTTTGTCCTGATTTCATATATTGAAGGGATCCATGTGTTCTTTTTATAGGACTTAACAAAGATTGGAACAGGATTGGAAAGCAGCGGGGCCAGCCTACACCAATGATAAGGTTAGCTCCAGGGGAAATAAGGTTTTTTATCCTACCTTCTCCATCAGCCATTCTTTAATAAGAATATCTTCGCTCTTATGGAGCTTTTTCGCCTTGCTTCTGATTTTCTTAAAAAGCTCCATATCAAGCCCCACATATTTCTTTTTCTGCAGCCTGAATTTAATGTCTGCGACCTCTTTTACATCTTTAAACTCAAAAATATCGTGCTCGTCAAAATAGTCGCTCGCCTCTGTTATTGTCATCTCTCTGCGCCTACTTTTTTTCATATCTTATCCTCTCCCTTTTGTTCATATCTCTTGCAGTTATAATTAGGGCCTTGTTATTAAGCTTTCTGATAAAAAATACTGAAAGATACCTGCCGCTTTCAGCCCTGCCAAGGGCATTGTACAGATTTTCTCCTTCAATATTGCCGCTTTCTCTTTTGAATATCCTGCAATTGCCTGTTAATACTTCTTCTACCTCGTGCCGAAGCACACCATGTTTCCATGCAATCTTTTCAACTATTGTATCCAGCCATATTATATCATCAATTATGATTGGCAGTTGAATGCTCCCTTTGTATTAAACATACTATGGCAAACTTTTTGTTTCCTTCTTAAAACAAAGTCGTATTCAATTATACTTTTATTTTAATGAGAAGGCAATATCAATGTGGAAAACCCTTCGCAGATCCTTCCAGAGACAAGGGCAAGGGGCTATGGTTAGGCCTTGCTTTTTAGTCCAATACAGCTAATCACCAGTTATCCCGGCAGTATCCATTCGTAAATCAGAAATATCCATTTCAAACTGACATAATGCTGGCAGGGGGATATGTTAATGTTGAACTAAATGTTTTGCAAATAATTGTAGAGTGGAGAATAAACATGTCTGGTAAGAGGTACTATTTTGCATATGGTTCGAACATGGACAATAGACAGATAAGGGAAAGGTGTCCTGATGCAGTTTCTGTTAGTATGGCAACCCTTCGGGGTTACCGATTTATTATTAACACACATGGAGTTGCCACAGTTGTTCCAGATACATCGGGTGTGGTCTATGGTATCCTCTGGAATATTTCAAAAAGGGATGAGGAATCGCTGGATGTTTATGAAGGCGTTAGATGGGGGACATACAGGAAAGATTATGTTGATATAGAGGCCCAGGATGGAAAGTTATCCTCAGTATTAATCTATATTGCCGGAGATTCTGATATCGGTTCTCCCTGGGATGGTTATATGGAAAGGATTATTTCTGCCGCAGAAAAACAGGGGCTACCCGAGAAATATATTGAGGAATTGAGATCGTGGCTCAGACAACTTTAAAACATTTTCACTAAGGTAATTGGACTATGTCCTGTTAAATTATTACTACTTTTATCCGCATTTATTTTTAAATAATCAACCGATAAATAAAGTCTTCATGCCAAAATGATTAGCAACCTTTAGTTGTTTACTGTCCGATGTAATAAAAGTAGATTCTATCCCAGTTGCCTCATTGAAGATCAAAGCCGAAGCTATGTGAATGGCATCCAGGGCTCTTGCCGAAGCAAGTAGAGAGATTTCCTCTGCCTTCTTTAAGACCTCATCTGTTACCCTGACAAGCTCAACATAAGATAAGCCTTCTCTTATAATAGTTGCCAGCTTTACAATTTCACCGTTAACAATATCACCCATATCCCTTTTCAATGAAAGAGCAGAAAAGCATTCTATTGGTAGTATAGCTGATGAAAGAATACGATTTTTTCTTGCCGATTCTCTTGCCTCTTCAGAACCATTCTCTTTGATATAGAGCTTTATATATGTGCTGGTATCGAAGTAACCCCACGGGACTTTCATTAAATCCTGTTTTCCCTTCCTTCAATAACAATCTTAGAAACAGGTTTTCCAGAAATACTAATTAACCTGTGCATAGGAATCTTAACCTTAACTGCCTTTTGAAGAATACCCTGCTCCTCCAGAAGTTTGATTCTATCTTCAGGAGAACCCTCCTTCTGAGCAAGAGGCTTAATAACTGCGATAGGTGATCCTCTATCAGTCAAAACAATCTCACTGCCCTTTTTAACCATTTTCATGTATTTTGAAAAATGGATGTTTACTTCTCTTAATCCTACCTTTATCATCTAATCCTCCATTTTTGTAGTTATATAACTACAAAGTACAACGATTCTTGTTTGTTGTCAAGCAGTTTTTGTACGAAAACCTATTTCTCTGAGATTATTACTGTATTACTCATCAAACTTCATTCCCCAGTCTTATATCTGAAAATCCTCGACTTCCTAGGGCAAAGAGAGTCAGGTCTTTCTTTTTAATCTGAGGCAGCTAATAACCAGTTATCTTGGCATTCATCCATAAAAAATATTTTATCGGAAAATTATTCTTTATACTGCCATAATGCTGTCAGGGGAATATGATAAATATGAATTATAAATCTTATAAAAAGGAGGGGCTATGCTTAAAAGGAGGGATTTTTTAAGGGGATTTATTGGGGCTGGGGTTTCGATGGGAATCAATCCTGGATCTTTTCTTGCTTTTAGAGAAGGGGAAAATAGGATGGAAGTCGGTGAATTTAAGGAAAAGGCATGGATGAAGACGATCTTCTGCATGTTCGAAAACAAGGATCTTGAAACAAGGATTGGGGAATTAGCCACGAGGTTGAATTGCGAGGTCTGCTGGGGTGAGCCTTCATCACCGGATATAATCGCCCTTCCATTTTTCATCTCTGTTATTGATAGAAACCTCGTGGGTGAAAATTACTGGTATGAATATATCCGTTTCTGCAGGGAGACCGATGACGATACACCATGCCTTATTGTTGATAATAATAAAGACCTGCCTGTACCAAAAATTATAAATAAGAAAGTCTCCCATTTCGATCTCAAGGATCGAACTGCAATCGAGGAAATCATAGAAATAATAATGCATAAGAGGCTAAAGGTTCTCTCGGATGCAAAGAACCAATCATGATGTTTGGAGAGCCATTTGTTAAGATTTAGATATCACCGAGCCACTTGACCCATTTCATGTCGTTTTTGCAGACTGCTTAAAGATATTGAGAGGAATACGATAAAGATATTGGATCATCTTACATAATACATCTTTACAATCCTCATATATTAATCTATAATTCAATATTGCTATAAATTATAGTAATATTACAGTTTCTCTTTTAAGAAGGTTATTTGAAGGCATAGGAGGTAGAGATGGAATTTTATACTGTTGTGTTAAGAAAAAGTAGAACTTACTGGGTAGCTTTATGTTTGGAAAATGGATTGGTAGGCTAGGGAGCTTCAAAGGAAGATGCTATAGACAAACTTAAAGAGGCAATTGAATCTATTGAAAATGTTTATGTAGCTGAAGGTGATATTTATAGCGCTCCCATATCAATAAAAGAACTTCATGAATTCTTAGCGGTAGAAGAAAAAGAACCCACAAAGGAAACCTATGAGTTAAGGGCAGTGCATGCCTAAAAATATTCTTTCTCTTAAGCCAAAAGAGCTGATTCGTATTTTAGAAAATGGAGATTGCAGTTTTTATAGGGAAGGGAAAGGAGACCATCGTTTGTATATGAGATATCTTTAGGGTAAAAAGAGGGTTGTGCCTATAGATATGGGAGAAAAAGAGCTTTCGCCTGCATATGTCCTCAGAATTTTCAGGCAATTTGGATTTACCGATGAAGAAATAGAAAATATCTTGAAATAATGCATTTCATTACTATCCAAAATAATCTAATCTCTTAGATTCCCTCCGCATAAAATAAGGTACAAGGAATTTTGCACTTCTAAAATCAGGATACCCTTATAGACACACCCCTTAATCCCCTCTTGATAGAGGGGAGACCCTGAAGAATCCCCTTTAAAAAGAGGAGTGTCCTGTCCGCAGGATCCTTGATTCTTATGTACCCTTATACACTCCTTAATCGCTGATATTCTTCATCATGCCAATTATATGAACATGAATGATATGAATGATTTTGTCAAGGACTGGATGATTTCCTATGGTTTTATTATTTAATCCCCACTGACACCCTGCTGTCATAACCTCATGTTAAAATATTTGATGAAAAAGAATGGATGAGGTAAAAAGAATGAGAGAGTTATTATTAAGACCTATATATGAAAGAGGTGGAAAACCAATGTCATTTTTAGTCAAAGAAGAGGTATTCGAAAGATTTATCATTATTCTTAAAAATAAGTTTAAGAGAAATCCATCGGATTTTCATTTTATTGCAGAGAGTAAGGATGAAGAACTTTTTACATATCTTGAAGATTATCTTTTGTCGGGGGAAATACAATTTACTAAAAAGGGTATAGGGATTAATTCACAGGATGAACTACCTGTACGCATAATAGCAGATGATGAAGAAAAAAGATTATCATCAGGAATATATTTTATATGCCCTGAGACAGAAAAAGAGATTATCTTTTATTATTATGAATTAGCGTCAGAGACGCATTCCGCCTGGAAGGTTATCATTGGGTATAAGAAGTCCGATGTCTTTGATAATTTCCTGAGCAACCTGAAGGAATTTTATGTAGTAAAAAACCGTTCCAATAACAGGATTATCATCTTCAGGGGAGAGGATATAGAAAGACCCAACCTATCTTGGGATGAAATTATTTTACCAGCAACATTGAAGGAAGATATCAAACAGAATATAGAAGATTTTATAAATAGAAAGGAACATTACAGGAAACTGAACATCCCATATAAAAGAGGTTTTCTCTTTACAGGGCCTCCGGGGAATGGGAAGACAATGCTCTTAAAGGTTATTGCATCAGACTATAAATCCCTCAAGTTTATATATTTCAAGTTCGATCAACATTCAGATAATGATGATATTAATAATGTCTTTCAGAAGGCAAAAGAACTTGCTCCGAGTATTCTTTGTTTTGAGGATATAGATTCACTTTTTAAAAGTAACATAACCCTCAGCCATTTCCTGAATAAACTTGATGGTTTTGAGGAGAGGGATGGGACTCTGATACTTGCTACCACAAACCATCCTGAGGAGATAGACCCTGCCCTCACAAGCAGGCCGAGCAGGTTTGACAGGGTATGGATGATCAATAATCCAGACTGCCAATGCTGGAAGATATTTTTACAAAGGCATTTTAATGGTTTGTTTTCTGACAGTCTTGTTGAATCTATCACAGCAAGAACAGAGGGGTTCTCGATGGCCTATCTAAAAGAACTCTTTATTTCAGCATCTATGCTTGCTATAAACAAAGGGCTCGATTTTCCCGAGGAAGATGAAATAATAGAATCCCTGAGAATCCTTACCTCACAGGTAAAGAGTGCCAAGAGAAATTTTGAGTTTAAGGAAGAGACAGTGGGGTTTGGTAAAGAATAATCTTTTATTGGTAAATTATACTTATTGAAATGCACAATAAGATATGATATGGTTGTGCATAATAACTTCACATAAACGGAGGACATATGCGTGCAACTGTAACTATAGAAAAAGACAAGTTAGACAAGCTCTTAAAGGAGACGAAGAGCAGAAGCAAGGCATCTGCTGTAAAGGTAGCTATCGATGAATATCTGAGAAGGAAGAAGATCGAAAAGATAAAATCAATGAAAGGTAAATTAGAATTTACAATGACCGCTGACGAGATAAGGCATCGTGAGAGGTGAGAGAGTCTTAATAGATACCTCAGTCTGGATAGCCTATTTCAGAGACAGAGATAACCGGTTTGCTGAAAAAGTAGATGAGGTCTTAACCTTTTCGGAAGTTTATATACCGAATGTTGTAATTGCCGAGCTTATCCAAGGTGCAAAATCCGAGAAAGAAATTTCGGTCATTGAAGAATTTATTGATGCATTCAATATTATTGACCAGAAAGAAAATACGTGGTTAAATGCAGGAAGGCTTTCATTTTCTGTTAAAAGAAAAGGAATTACGGTTAATATAATTGATTGCTATATTGCTACAATAGCCAATGAACACAAATGCAAGATATTTTCATTGGATGAGCATTTCAAAGTCATAAAGAGATTTTTAAGACTTGAATTGTTATTGTAGCCCTATGAACCTTCCCTGTTTTCCTTGACATAAAAATGAAACAGGTGATAAAATGGGTAACCTTTATGGAGGTCGGGGCTGTTTAAAAGGGGAATTATCTTCATTGCAACAGTAAGTTATATAGGCTATTTCCCGGTAGCCCCAGGAACAGCAGGCAGTCTGGCAGGTTTCTTGATTCTCTGGATAGCTGACTTTACACCCCTGACACTTTCAATAATTATCCTCCTCCTTTTCCCTCTCGGTGTATACGTTTCTAAAGAGTCAGAAAAGATATTCTTGAAAAGAGACTCCCCCAGGATAGTCTTTGATGAGGTAGTTGGTGCATTTATTTCTGTATTCCTTCTTCCAAAGAAGATCGAATACATTATACTGGCTTTCTTCATCTTCAGATTTTTTGACATAGTAAAACCCTACCCAATCAGGAAAATTGATGAGAAGGTCAAAGGGGGATTTGGCGTGATGCTCGATGATGTGATTGCTGCTGTCTATACAAACCTCACCCTTCAGGCAATGAGGTTTTTCTATGAAGTCCGATGATCAGAGGGGCAGAAATAATAGCAGCAGGGTCTGGGCTACTATCCGGAATACAGGAGACCAACTCCTCCTTTCTTGCCGAAAGACTTACACTTTCAGGAATCAATCTTAAATCGATAACCATAGTTGGTGATATAGAAGAAAAGATATCAGATACCCTTAAAAATGCCCTGGAACGCTCAGACATTATTATAATTATAGGTGAACTTGGTCCTACAGGGGATGACATTACAAGAAAGACCATTGCGAAAGTATTGGGTAAGAGGCTTATCCTCGCGGAAGAAATACTCGAAAGGATCAAGACATACTTTATGGATAGAAATCGTGAGATGCCAAAGAGCCATCAGAGACAGGCGTTGATACCTTTTGGAGCAAAGGTGATAGAGAACAGGACTGGGACTGCTCCAGGTTTCCTCATCGAACACAAGAGCAGTATTATCATATCACTTCCAGGTCTTCCAAAAGAAATGAGGTCAATGTTTCTCTCCATAGAGCCAATGCTGAAGGATAGATATAGAAGTAAAGAGATCAAAAGATTAAAAATTATACAGACCTGTGGTTTACAAGAAGCACTGATTAACGAAAAATTGAAAGATATGTTGACCCATATGAATAATAGCATAGAAATAGGCATGGTTTCGACTGAGTTCGGGGTTAATATAAGGATTATGGGGTCTGGTCAGAAAGAAGAAGGTGTCCTTGACTCCATGAGGTTAGTCGAGAAGAAGATAAGGGATAGGCTTGGAGATTATGTCTACGGGACAGGTGAAGAGTCTTTAGAAGGAATTATTGGGAAACTTCTTAAGGAAAAAGGAATCAGTATTTCTATTGCCGAATCCTGTACTGGTGGTCTTATTGCCCACAGGATTACAAATATCTCCGGAAGCTCAAAATATTTTGAAAGAGGGGTTGTATGCTATAGCAATAAATCAAAGGTGGAAGTACTTGATGTCCCTGCAGGTCTTATAAAAGAACATGGTAGCGTCAGCAAGGAGGTAGCGATTGCCATGGCAGAGGGTATCCGTAGGATGAGCAGGACAGAAATTGGCCTCTCATCTACAGGTATCGCTGGACCTACAGGTGGCAGTGCTGGAAAACCTATAGGGCTTGTATATATTGCACTCGCAAGTCCAGGAATAACAAACTGCAAGGAATACAGGTTCATAAGCGACAGAGAAGGGATAAAGATACAGACCTCACAGATGGCACTTGATATGTTGAGGAGGTATCTGATAAACTTGTGAATAAGATCCGTTCATTTATAGCTATAGAGATACCCGATGGGATAAAAAAAGATCTCTTTGAGATTCAGGAAAGACTCAAAAAGGCTGGAGCTGATATTGGCTGGACAAGACCCGAGGGAATACACTTTACGCTCAAGTTTTTAGGAGAAATCGAAGAGGAGAAATTGGTAAATATCCAGAAGGCAATCGAGCAGGCCACGAAGGAAATCCCAGACTTTATACTCTGGGTAGGTGGAATAGGGGTCTTTCCAAATACCAAATCTCCGAGGGTTATATGGATAGGTATAAAAGGTGAAGGGGAGAACCTCAAAACCCTGCAGGAGTCTATAGAGAGGGAAACAGAAAAAATTGGATTTAAGAAGGAAGGGAGGAATTTCTCCCCGCATCTTACGCTCGGGAGGGTACGGTCTCAAAAAAACAGGGATGCATTGACAAAATACCTGGAAGAATTTGAAAAGATAGAACTCGGGTCTTTTAATGTAAAAGAGGTCTTACTCATGAAGAGTGAGTTAAGACCGAAAGGTGCTGTATATACACAGTTGTGGAAGGCAACCCTGAAATGAACATTTTAATTCTGTCATTCCCGTGTAAACGGGAATCCAGACGTTGTTCACGCATAAGCTGGAAACTATCACATCTGTATACTTGATTCCCCGCATCAAGTGCGGGGCAGGCTCTGCTGGAGTTTACCCCTGCGTAGGCAGGGGCAGGAAGGAATTTATTTTTATTTAATCATTAAGAAGAAAGGAGAAGATGATGGCTGAAAAGGAAAAGGAGAAAGAAAGGGATAAAGAGAAAGAAAATAAAGTGAAAGCCCTTGATCTCGCTATAAACCAGATAGAAAGACAGTTTGGAAAAGGTTCTATCATGAGATTGGGGGCTGAGGAAGTAATCCAGGACATACCAGCAATATCAACCGGCTCTTTAGGACTTGATATGGCATTAGGTGTTGGTGGGCTACCGAGAGGAAGGGTTGTAGAAATATTCGGACCAGAGGCGTCAGGGAAGACGACCCTTTCCCTGCATGCGATAGCCGAAGCCCAGAAGGCAGGTGGAATGGCAGCCTTCATTGATGCTGAGCATGCCCTTGATGTTAATTATGCAAGGATGCTTGGTGTAACAACTGATGACCTATTAATCTCACAGCCCGATACAGGTGAACAGGCATTGGAGGTAGCTGAGGCACTGGTAAGGAGTGGTGCGATTGATGTAATCGTAATAGACTCAGTAGCTGCCCTTGTTCCTAAAGCGGAGCTGGAAGGAGAAATGGGAGATTCCCTTCCAGGGCTTCAGGCAAGACTTATGTCTCAGGCGTTGAGGAAACTTACAGCCGTTATAGCTAAGTCATTGACGACTGTAATATTTATAAATCAGATTAGGATGAAGATAGGAGTGATGTTTGGTAACCCTGAGACAACTGCCGGTGGAAATGCACTAAAATTTTATTCCACTGTCCGTTTAGACATAAGAAAGATCGATTCAATAAAGGATGGTCAGAATATTATCGGGAACAGAGTCAGGGTGAAGGTTGTAAAAAATAAAGTGGCACCTCCATTTAAACAAGCAGAATTTGATATAATATTCGATGAAGGTATCTCAAGACTTGGAGAGGTTGTGGACATTGGAGTAGAGAATAAGGTTTTGGATAAAAGTGGGGCATGGTTTTCTTACAATGGAACGAGGATTGGGCAGGGAAGGGAAAATGTAAAGGAGTATTTAAAAAATAATCCCCAGGTCTATAAGGAAATCTATGATAAGACTCGTAAGAGCTGTAACATTTAGATTCGAGGTAAAGTCTGAGGTCTCAATAAAAACAATACCCCGTAAGTACGATGAATATTAACGAACTATTAAAGATAGCGACAGAGAAACGGGCATCAGACCTCCATATAAAGGTGGGAAATCACCCTGTAATGAGGATAGACGGGGTGCTCATCCCTATGGTAGAGCAAAAACGGTTAACTCGGGAGGATCTGACCTCTGTAGCCTTCGGAATTATGAGTGATTCTCAGAAGGAAAGATTTAAAGAAAAGAATGAGATCGACTTCGCTTATAGTGTATCAGGGCTTGGCCGCTTCAGGGTGAATGCCTTCCAGCAAAGAGGAACTTTAGGTGTGGTTTTTAGAACCGTTCCCAATAAGATAAAGACATTTGAAGAGTTATATCTTCCTGAAGTTCTGAAAAGAATATCCTTAGAGCCGAGAGGCCTTATTCTTGTCACAGGCACCACAGGAAGCGGAAAGACCACAACCCTTGCAACCATGATTGATTACATAAATACCAATAGGACAAACCATATCATAACTATTGAAGATCCGATTGAGTTCCTCCATAACGATAAGAAAAGCATCATAAGCCAGAGAGAGATAGGTGCTGATACTGAAGATTTCTCAGGGGCGTTAAGATCGGCTTTGAGGCAGGACCCTGATGTAATCCTTGTAGGTGAGATGAGGGACTTCGAGACTATCCAGACAGCACTTGTTGCTGCTGAAACAGGTCACCTTGTTCTCTCAACCTTGCATACAATAGATGCAGCAGAAACTGTGAACAGGATAATAGCCGTCTTCCCTCCGTACCAGCAGAAACAGATAAGGTTGCAGCTTGCATCTGTTCTGAAGGGGATCATATCTATGAGGCTAATACCTAAGGCGGATGGTATAGGGAGAGTTCCAGCGATTGAGGTTCTTGTTGCTACTGCTACTGTTAAGGAATGCATAATAGATCCAGACAAGACGAGACTTATCTTTGATGTTATAGCAGCCGGGCACTCACAATATGGGATGCAGACCTTCGACCAATCCTTAATGAATCTTTATAAGGATGGCCTTATAACATACGAAGAGGCATTGAGAAATAGCAGTAACCCCGATGACTTTGCACTGAAGATTAAAGGTATTTTATCAACCAGCGATATAACATGGGAAGAGAAGAATAAGGAAGTTAAGAAAGAAGATATTAAGATCGATAGGTTCGGGTTATAGTGAGTTGAGTAATTAAAGTGGACTATGGAGAGTCTAAGGATTTCAGCAGGGCACTGGAGGCTGCTTACAGACTTCTTGCTTACAAGCAGAGGAGCCGTAAGGAATTAATTTCGAGACTTCAAAGAAAGGGTTTCCCTGAAGAAATAATCGAAGGGGTAGCAAGAAAATTAGAGACACAGAAATATTTAGATGACGAGGCTTATGGACAAACACTTGCAAGATCGCTCATACAGAGGAAGTTCCTGGGAAGAGATGCGGTGAGGGCAGAGCTCTTAAAAAAGGGATTAGATGTTGAGGTTGTCAAAAAGATTACAGAAGAATCATATATTGAGTTGGATGAAGGGGATCTTGCTATTCAGGCATTGGAAAAGAAATGGAAAACTTTGAAGGGAAGGCCTTTAGAGGTGGCTAAAAGAAGGGCATCGGATTATTTAAGGAGAAAGGGATTTCCCTGGAGTGTGATAAGAAAAGTTTTGGTTGATAAAATTGAGATATAAATGTTCGCTATCTGTAAGGAGGTGTCATGAGAAAAGGATTTATTTTTGTAATTCTATTATTTTTAGTTCTTTCAGGTTGTGCAACAAATGTTAAATATACCCTGGAAGAGATAAAGGACTATCCAGAGCCAATCCAGAAGAGTATTAAGAAGGGTGAGGTTTTGATTGGTATGACCCCTGCACAGGTAAGATATTCCTGGGGTTCGCCAGACAAGGTGAGCACATCCTATGAAGGAGGAAAACACAAGGAACTCTGGATATATACATCGTTCCTGGGACTTTCCAAAGGTACCTATCTATTTTTTGAAGATGGGAAATTAATCTTCTGGACAAAGTTATAATCTAAAAAGTCAAGTGTCAAAAGATTCAGAAATCCTTTTTATTCCTTGATCACTTTAATTCTGGATCCTTCGGATTGTAAGATCGGATTGTAAGAATGGATATGACTTCCAATGAACTGAGAAAGGCCTTTCTAAAATATTTTGAAGAA
This sequence comes from Thermodesulfovibrionia bacterium, assembly GCA_919902995.1. Taxonomy (GTDB): domain Bacteria; phylum Nitrospirota; class Thermodesulfovibrionia; order JACRGW01; family JACRGW01; genus JACRGW01. The sequence goes on along the minus strand of CAKKSD010000008.1, from coordinate 3,729 downwards.
AGAAACCACAGGATCCTGCCAAGCTCTCCACTGATTCCCAAGAGTGATCCAACTCTTCTCTTCACTAACGCAGGAATGGTTCAGTTTAAAGGAATATTCCTGGGAGAAGAAAAGGCGGATTTCACCCGTGCGGCGACCATCCAGAAATGCCTCAGGGCTGGAGGGAAACAGAGCGACCTCGAGAGGGTGGGAAAGACCGCAAGACACCATACATTCTTTGAGATGCTCGGTAATTTCTCTTTTGGTGATTATTTCAAGGATAAGGCAATCTTTATGGCCTGGGAATTCCTTGCAGAAGTAATTGGTCTTCCGAAGGAAAGACTCTGGGTATCCGTTTTCAGGGAAGACAATGAGGCAGCAACTCTCTGGAGGGATAAGGTAGGTCTTCCAGAAGAAAGGATTGTACGACTGGGGGAAGAGGCTAACTTCTGGAGGATGGGTGATACAGGCCCCTGCGGTCCCTGCTCGGAGATTATCATAGACCAGGGTCCCGAGGTTGGATGTAAGAAACCTTCCTGTGCTGTTGGTTGTGACTGCGACCGCTATCTTGAGATATGGAACCTTGTCTTCATGCAATATAACAAAGATGAAAGAGGGATTCTAACTCCTCTACCAAAACCGAGTATAGATACAGGTATGGGTCTTGAAAGGTTAGCTGCTGTTACACAGGGAAAACTTACAAATTTCGAAAGTGATTTGTTCCTTCCAATTATAAAGGCAGTCTCTGATATCCCAGGTGTTTCCTATAGCTCTAAACTCCAGACTCCAGACTCAAGACCCCAGACTTTGGACTTTAGTTTAAAGGTGATCGCTGATCATATTAGGGCTATAACCTTTCTACTCTCAGAGGGCATTTTCCCTTCTAATGAAGGTAAGGGATATATCCTGAGGAGAATAATAAGAAGGGCAGCACGTCACGGAAGGCTCCTGGGTATAGAAGGGCCTTTCCTTTACAGGCTTGTAGATTCTGTTGTGAATGTTATGGGTCAGGCTTATCCTGAGCTTACAGACAGGGAGGACTATATAGAAAGATTTACAGAGGTTGAAGAAGAGCGATTTTCAGGTACCCTCGAGATAGGACTGAGGATCCTGAGGGAGATAATAGATAAGGCAAAAGAAACAAAGGCTTCAAAAATATCAGGTGATGAACTTTTTACTCTCTACGATACCTATGGCTTTCCTTTAGACCTCTCCCAGGATATTGCACAGGAAGAAGGCCTTATTATAGACGAAGAAGGTTTTCATAAGGCGATGGAGAAACAGAAGTTAAAGGCGAAGGCAGCGTGGGCTGGTTCAGGTGAAGAGAAGATTAAAGAGATTTACAGGAAGTTTTCTGAGATCGGAAAAACTCTTTTCGTTGGCTATGAAGGATTCCAATCTAATGCAAAGATTCTTGCCATAGGGAAGAATGATACACTTGTTGAATCTGCAAAAGAAGGAGAGGATGTAGAGTTCTTTCTCGACAGGACCCCTTTTTATGGAGAGGCAGGAGGACAGGTAGGTGACAGTGGAATATTTATTAAAGGTTCATCGAGGGCTGTAATTAAGGACACAATTAAACCAATAGAAAATCTGAACTCCCATAAAGCAAGGGTCCTTAAAGGTGAGTTCAGGGTTGGGGATGTAATTAGAGCGGAAGTTGATAGAGAAAAAAGGAAGGCAACAGCGAGAAACCACACAGCTACCCATTTGCTCCACTCTGCCCTGAGAGAAATCCTCGGAGACCATGTAAAGCAGGCAGGGTCTCTTGTCGCCCCGGATAGACTGAGGTTTGATTTTACACACTTTTCGCCACTGAGTGAAAGAGAGATAAATACTATAGAAGAAAAGGTGAACAGGGCAGTAATGGAAAACATCCCCTTAGAGATAGAAGTGAAGGATATGGAAGATGCCTTGAGTTCCGGTGCAATCGCCCTATTTGGAGAGAAATACGGTGAAAAGGTGAGGGTTGTTGAGATGAAAGGGATAAGTTCTGAATTATGTGGTGGGATTCATCTAAATGCTACCGGTGAGGTCGGACTTTTCAAGATAATGGGTGAATCTGGTATCGCATCAGGTGTGAGAAGAATTGAGGCTCTCACAGGGGAGTCTGCCCTGAAGTATATAAAGGAAGAAGAGCAGGAGCTTATAAATATCGCACGCCTTCTCAAGTCAAGCGATTTGAAGGTTTTTTCGAAAGTAGAGAAACTTCAAACAATACAGAGGGATCTTGAAAGGGAAATAGAAAGACTCATAGAAAAACTTTCCTCAACAGAGAGTGGAGCTATAATCGATGAGGCAAAAGATATAAGTGGTATTAGAGTAATAGCCAAGAAGATAGAAGAGGCAGATATCAAGGATCTTAGGATATTTGCAGACTCTCTCAGGGACAGGCTTAAATCTGGCGTATTAGTACTCGGCTCTTCCAAGGATGGAAAGGTCTCATTAATCGCTATGGTGACCAAGGATCTTACAAAAAGATTCCATGCCGGGAAAATAATAAAGGAAGTAGCGGCCATTACAGGTGGGAGTGGAGGTGGAAAGGCAGAAATGGCAGAGGCTGGAGGAAAAGACCCCAATAAACTCGATGAAGCACTCAATAAGGTGTATGAGATAATAGAGAAGAAGGCTACTATTTAAAACCTGCCTTTTCCAAACAAATCTGAAACCCATAAACAATCTTAAAATTAAAAGTTCTTGACTCCATCCCAATTTTCATTATAATGAAGATATGTTCGATAAAGTGAAAATGTATTCATTAAAAGAAAATGTATTTAAAGAACTTTTAGTTAAAACGACCCACCAGAAGGTTCTAAGTTTCTTCCTTAATCATCCGACACACCATTTTTATGGCTCAGAAATCTCAAAAAAGACAGGTATCAGTATTGGTCAAACAAGCAAGATATTAAGTGATCTGTTAAAAGCCGGACTGGTAGAAAAGGAAAAAAAGGGGAAAACAGAGATATATCACTTCCTTGGAGATTCTCCTTTATTGAGGACATACAAGATTCTGAACACACTTATTTTTATTGACCCATTGGTTGAAAAACTAAAAAAGGTGAGCAAGAAGATCGTTCTATTTGGTAGTTGTGCAAAAGGAATAAATATGGAAGACAGTGATCTTGATTTGCTTGTTATAAGCTACAACAAGGAAAGGATACTAAAAATCATAGCCCAATATCCCTATGATGAACATCGTGGGTTTTCAGAGATAAAGCCTGTCATTAAAAAAACCTCAGAGTGGGCCACACTTGAAGAAAAAGACCCTGTATTTTATAACGAACTCCAAGAGGGTATATTGCTCTATGAGAAAGAGATAGATGAATCAAGACTTTAAAAACTGCATCGATAAGAAAAAACTCTACAAATCTTATAACGCAAAGGGTCTTGTAAAAAAAGAATTCGGGTCAGCTACTGATGACTTGGAAGATGCTAAGCTCAGTTTTTCAAAAAAGAGGTATAAGTGGGCGACTATCCAGGCCTATTATGCAATGTTTCATGCCGCAAGGGCATTGCTCTATTCCAGAGGATACAGGGAAAGGAGCCACTACTGTGTTTTGGTAGGGATTGAACAGCTCTTTGGCGAGGAAAGACACATTGATATGAAATGGGTAAGAGCGTTTAAGAACGCGATGTCCCTAAGAGAAGACGCCGATTATGCTGATGAATATTCTAAAGAAGGGGCAGAGATTGCCATTCCTACATTCCACCAGCTATTGCACCACTCAGCACTTCGTTCGGTGTAGCATA